>NZ_CP163421.1:2229403-2556605 GCF_041429775.1 Glycocaulis abyssi
CTGCCTCGCCGGGCGGAGGGGTGTTCTCGGGGGAGTCCGCTTGCATGATCGGGTCTTCGCGCCTTTGGTTCTGCGTCTTGCCCACTCTAGGGTGCGCCGCGCCGCTTCGCCAGTTCATCAAGCGCGGCTAGAAGACTGTTTTCGGCGGGTTGCGCCGCGATATGCGCTTTCAGACCGCGCGTATGCAACGGTACGGCGGCACGCTCCGATATGGCGATGAACTCCAGACGCGCGAGGGCAGCAGTCAGTTCCGCCGCATCCACCAGCGCCAGAAAGCGCGCCGCACCCCGCGCCGAATGGATGAGCACAATGGCCGGACCATCTGCAAGCGCCGCTCTGGCACGGGCGGTCAGCCCGCGCGCCAGCCGTGTGCGGTAAACGGTGTGGGTCGTGGCGCTGAGACCCAGAACCTCCAGCATGCCTGCCAGATCACCGGCCCTGTCCTCGCCGCTCAAATGCAGGACATGACAGCCCGCAGGCAGGGCTCGCGCGATGGTCCGCGCCAGCGCTTCGGCATCCCCGTCAGCGCTGGTGACAGACGCAAAGCCAGCCTCGCGCGCAGCCTTTGCCGTGCCTTCTCCGACTGTAAAAACAGGCAGGTGAAGCAGTGGTCCGATATCGCGGAGGGCCTGCAGCGCATTGGCGCTGGTCAACGCCAGCGCATCCGCGCCATTGGCATGGATGAGGCTGCGCGAGCGCACCACTTGCGAAACCGGGCAGGCAATCGCGGTGAAGCCCATTGCCCGGACGGCCCGGGCGGTGCGGGCATTGCCCGGCTGGGTGCGCGTGATGACGACCGGTCGGCCGGGTTTCATGACCCGGTGCCGGTGAGGATGGCTTCCACCGCCGCCCCTCCATCCTTGCGCAGGGCCTCTCCCAGAGACAGGCCGAACGCGCGGGCCGCTTCAATCTTATCGATCCCGGTTCGCGCATCATCCATGCGCCAGCGCTGCGAGCCGTCGGGTTTGAGCACTTCGGCGGTGAGGTGCAGACTGCCATCGCTAAAAGCTCCATAGGCAGCCAGCGGCGTACGGCAGGAGCCATCCAGCGCTTCCAGCACGCCGCGCTCGGCCGCTATGGCAAGCGCTGTGGGCACATGGTTCAACGGGGCAAGGGCTGCACGGGCCGCATCATCATCGCTGCGGATCGTCACACCGATAGCGCCTTGCGCGGGCGCGGGCAGGCTGTGCGCGAAATCAAGGCCCGGCCAGTCGCCTTCCGGGCGTCCCAGCCGTTTCAGCCCCGCCTTGGCCAGAAACGTCGCAGCGATAGGGCCATCTTTCAGTTTTTGCAGGCGGGTGCCGACATTGCCGCGTAAAAGCGTGATCTGAAGATCAGGCCGGGCATGGAGCGCCTGTGCCTGACGGCGCAAGGAAGCCGTGCCGATCAGCGCACCTTCCGGCAGGCTCTTCAGCGTGCCGGGGCCGGTGGCAGTCAGCAATATGTCTGACGGGTCTTCGCGTTCGAGCACACAAGCCAGCTCCAGCCCGTCCGGCAGATGGGTGGGCACATCCTTCATCGAGTGGACAGCAAAAGCCGCCTTGCCGTCCAGCTGTGCTCGGTCGAGCTCGCGGGTGAAGAGCCCCTTGCCGCCAGCATCCAGCAGTGCCCGGTCGGTGATCTGGTCGCCCGTGGTGACAAGGCCGAGGATCGGAAAACCCCCTTCGATGTCCTCCACACCATGCGCGGCCGCCAGCTGTGCCTGCACCATCAGCGCCTGCGCCATGGCCAGCGGGGAGGTGCGGGTAGCTATCGCCATGACGGGCCGGGAAGCGGTCAAGATGATCTCCGTGAGTTGTCAGCCTGCCGGAGCGGCGCTAACGGATGGGTATGGCGTTATCCCATACCCACCCCGGCGCGCAAGAAGCCCAGCCCGTTACCGTGCTGGGCCTGGAATCGAGCTGTGATGACAGCGCGGCGGCAATTGTGCGCCTGAACCCTGACGGAAGCACGCAAGTTCTGGCCGAGCGCGTCATCAACCAGAATAGCGATCATGCCCCCTTTGGCGGTGTGGTGCCGGAGATTGCCGCGCGCAGCCACGCCGAACGCATGGACCATCTCGCCCGCGAGGTGTTGGAGGAGGCGGGGCTAGGCTTTGACGCGCTCGATGCCATCGCGGCCACCGCCGGTCCCGGCCTCATTGGCGGGGTGATGGCCGCGCTGATGACGGCCAAGGGACTGGCGCTCGGTTCGGGCAAGCCGCTGATCGCGGTCAATCATCTTGAAGGCCATGCGCTTTCGCCACGCCTTGTTGAACCCCTCCCCTTTCCCTGGCTGCTCCTGCTGGTCTCTGGCGGGCATACCCAGCTTTTGAGCGTGGAAGGCGTGGGGCATATGACCCGGCTCGGCTCCACCATCGATGACGCGGCGGGCGAAGCCTTCGACAAATCCGCCAAGGTGCTGGGCCTTGGCTTTCCCGGCGGGCCTGCGCTGGAAAAGCTCGCCGCGCAAGCAACCGACCCGTCACGCTTCCCCCTGCCGCGCATGCTGGCCCACGACAAGTCCTGCAATTTCTCGTTCGCGGGCCTGAAAACAGCCGTGAAGCGCAGCTTTGACGCGCTGGACGCACCGGCAGACGCAGACAGAGCCGACCTTGCCGCCAGCGCTCAGGCCGCCATCGCGGCGCATCTGGCCGAGCGCACGGGCCGGGCGCTCGATCTGTATGCAGAGCAAAATCCTCAAGGCCGGGTGCTGGTCGCGGCAGGCGGTGTAGCCGCCAACCGGGCGGTACGCGAAGCGCTGGTGAAAGAGGCTGAGGCACGCGGCTTCCGCACGCTCTTCCCGCCCTTGAAATACTGCACGGACAACGCCGCGATGATTGCGCTGGCGGGCGCAGAGCGTTTGCGCCTCGGTATCACTGATGATCTTACCGTACCGGCCCGCGCGCGCTGGCCGCTGGATTCCGGTGCAGCCAGTGACGATCCGCTGCTAGGGTCTGGCAAGAAGGGACCAAAGGCATGAGCGCAGGACTGGGCATTATCGGGGCGGGCGCATGGGGCACGGCGCTGGCGCAGGCAGCCGCGCGCGCCGGCACGCCCTCTATCCTTTGGGCGTTCGAGCCGGAGGTGGCAAAAGCCATCAACGAAACCCGCGAAAACCCGGTCTTCCTCAAAGGCGTGACGCTGGATGCAGCCATCCGCGCCACCAATGACGCCGCGGACCTCTCGGCTTGTGATGCCTGGCTAGTCGTCACCCCCGCCCAGCACATGCGCGCCAGCCTTGAAGCCTTCGGCGCACATCTCAAACCCGGCACGCCGGTCGCCCTGTGCTCGAAAGGCATTGAGCGCGGCACACTCAAACTGATGAGCGATGTGCTGGCTGAGACCCTGCCAGAGGCCATTCCGGCTGTCCTCTCCGGCCCGTCCTTTGCCGCCGATGTGGCGCGCGGCCTGCCGACCGCGGTGACGCTGGCCTGCACCGATGCGGGCGCGGGCGAAAAGCTCATCGCCATGATCGGGTCAGCCAGCTTCCGCCCCTATCTGGCCGATGATCTCATCGGCGCGGAGATTGGCGGCTCGGTGAAGAATGTGCTCGCCATCGCGGCAGGCATTGTCGAAGGACGCGGGCTTGGCAAGTCGGCCCATGCCGCCCTCATCGCACGCGGGTTTGCCGAGATGACGCGCCTGGCCGTGGCGCTGGGCGCGCAGCGTGAAACCCTCACCGGGCTTTGCGGGCTGGGTGATCTGGTGCTCACCTGCTCCTCGCCGCAATCGCGCAACATGTCGTGCGGTCTGGCGCTGGGCCGGGGCGAGGCGCTGGCAGACATCATGGCCGCACGCAATTCGGTGACAGAAGGTGTCGCCACCGCGCCCGCCGTCATGGAGCTTGCTGCGCGCCATGGTGTCGACATGCCGATCTGTGAGGCCGTGGCGGCGATTGTGGGCGGGAAGGCCAGCGTCGATGATGCCATCAACGCCCTGCTCTCACGTCCCTTCACCAGCGAGGGCGCGTGAGCATGAGCGATATGCCCCCTCCCGGCACCGTGCTGGGCCGTCTGGACGCCTTAAGTGATCCCGGTGCCTTCCCGTCAGACTATGAGCCTCTGCCCATATTGCTGGTGCGCAAGGGCGATGACGCCTTTGCCTATGTGAATGTCTGCCCGCACCAGGGCCGCCCGCTCTGCCTGCCTTCAGGACGGACACTCATCAGCGAGGAAAGCTTCATCGTCTGCCCGTTTCACGGGGCAAGCTTTGCCATTGAGAGCGGCGCGTGCACGGGCGGGCCCGCCGGAAAGGCAGGTCTCAAACCTGTGCCGGTGGAAGTGAGAGACGGCGAGATCGTCGCCGCCTGACCACTTCCTTCTCCCTATTCCGCCGAAGCGTTCTGCGCCAGCTCACGCAGCTCGGTCGAGGCAATGGCGATCTTGGAGAGCGTCCACCCGCCAGACGCCGACAATTGCTCGATCAGATGATCGGTGCGGTCCACCTCATGGGCGTGCGTCACCTGCCAGGAAGAGACCAGCTCGCCGGCCCATTCCTCTGACGGCTCCTCCACCCCCGCTTTCAGCTTGCCGCCTGCTGCATCGGCGTAGCGGGCAATGGCGGTGGAGATGGCCAGCTGGCTGGCAAACAGATCCTCCACAAGGCGGCGCGTGGCTAGCCTGTCCCAGTGCTGGTCCGAGGTCAGATAGCTGGCGGCAGAGCGCAAGGGATCGAACCCGAAACGCTCCCCGATGGCATGATAGGTGCGCGCCGCCGCCGCTAGCGGCCAGCCTGCCCTAGCGGCCAGATCGATAATGTCCGTGGCGGGGATAAGCGGCTGCAGCAGTGCCGTCTCGCCCGCCAGCTTTGCCGGCGCGCCCTCATCGGTCAGACGCGACCGGCGGCCGGCCACACCGGCCCGCTCATGGCTGGAGAGGATGCTCTCGCCCCATTCGCGCAGCTGGTCAGCGCCTTGCAGGTAACGCGCGATCATGTCGCCGACCGGCGCGGCCTTGCCCGCTTCCTCGGCGCGGGCGCGCCGGGCGAGCCACACCGTCTGCTTGAAGAGCAGGCGGCGCACCTCCTGGTGCAGGCTGGTCTGGGCGCTGGCAGACACCTTGTTGTCGAGCGCATTGATCTTCGCGGTCAGATCATCAATGCGGAAAATCTCCCGCGCCGCGGCAAACGCCTTGGCAATGGCCGGAACATCAGCCCCGCTCAGCTCCAGCGCCCGCTGCAGGAAGTCCGGCCCACCCATATTCACCAGATCATTGGCGATGCGCGTCGCTATGATTTCCCGCTTCAGCCTGTGCCCGTCCATGGCATCGGCAAACTTGTGCAGGGCTTTCGGGAAATAGGTGACCAGCGTATCGGTGAAATGCGGATCGTCCGGCACGTCACAGGCCACGATCTTGTCGAACAGGGCGATCTTCACATAGCTCGTGATGATGGCGATTTCCGGCCGTGAAAGCCCGTCATTCTGGTCTTTCAGCCCTCTTATCGTCTCTGTCGATGGCAGGCCCTCAACCGCCCGGTCCAGACGCCCTTCGGCTTCCAGGCTCTCCATGACGCGCTCATGCACATCAAGATCCTCCGCCGCCCGGTCACGGGCCAGCGTCAGGGTGAGTGTCTGGTCGTAATTATGGCGCAGCACATGCTCGGCCACATCGTCCGTCATGGATTCGAGCAGCTTGTTGCGGTCCTCCCGGCTCATATCGCCCGCACGCATCATCGGATTGAGCAGGATCTTGATATTCACCTCATGGTCGGAGCTGTCGACACCGGCCGAGTTGTCGATGAAATCACCATTCACGCGGCCACCCTTGCGGGCAAAGGCAATGCGGGAGGCTTGCGTCATGGCAAGGTTTGCTCCTTCGCCAACCACACAAGCCCTCATCTCTTCGGCATCAACCCGGATGGCGTCGTTATTCTTGTCACCGACCTGATAGTTCTGCTCAGCGGCGGCCTTCACATAGGTACCGATCCCGCCAAACCACAGAAGTTCCACCTCGGCTTTCAAAAGCGCATGCAACAGCTCGTTTGGCGTCGCGCTCTTGCCTTCAAGCCCGGTCAGACAGCGTATCTCGTCATTGAGCGGGATGGCTTTGGCAGAGCGCGAGAACACGCCCCCATCCTTCGAGATCAGCTTGGTGTCGTAATCCTGCCAGCTGGAGCGCTCCATATCGAACAGGCGCTTGCGCTCCTTCCAGCTGGCTTCGACGTCCTGCGGATCAGGATCGATGAAGATGTCGCGATGGTCGAACGCGGCCAGCAGACGGATCTGCTTTGAAAGCAGCATGCCATTGCCGAACACATCGCCGGACATGTCACCGACGCCGATAACGGTGAAGGGCTCGTTCTGGATATCCTTGCCCCGCTCGCGGAAATGGCGCTTGACCGATTCCCACCCGCCGCGCGCGGTGATCGCCATTTTCTTGTGGTCATAGCCAGCAGAGCCGCCCGACGCGAAGGCATCGCCCAGCCAGAAATCATATTCGTCCGTGGCGACCGCGTTGGCGATATCGGAAAAGCTGGCCGTACCCTTGTCGGCGGCCACCACCAGATACGGGTCTTCCCCGTCCCAGCGCACCACATCCTTTGGCGGCACCACATTGCCGTCCGCATCAAGATTGTCGGTGATATCAAGAAGCCCGCGCAGGAAGGTGCGGTAGCTCTCCTTGCCTTCTGCCATGAAGGCATCCCGGTCAGACGGTTTGGGCAATTGTTTGGGATAGAAGCCGCCCTTGGAGCCGACCGGCACAATGACCGCGTTCTTCACCTGCTGGGCCTTTACCAGACCCAGAACCTCGGTGCGGAAATCCTCGCGCCGGTCCGACCAGCGAAGTCCGCCGCGCGCAACAGGGCCAAAGCGCAGATGCACGCCCTCCGCGCGCGGGCTCCACACGAAAATCTCGCGATAGGGCTTGGGCGCGGGCAGGTCACGCAGCTTGCGGCTGGCGATTTTCAGCGAAATCCAGGGCTTGGGCTGACCGTCCTTGCCCGTCTGGTAGAAATTGGTGCGCAGCGTGTACTTGATGAGCTTGACCAGCCGGCGCAGCGCCTTGTCATGGTCAAGGCTGGAGACCGCGTCCAGCTTGCCGCGCAATTCCTTCTCCAGTGCCGCCGATTTTTCCTCACGCGCCTTGTGGTCAAGATCAAGCGAGGGATCAAAGCGCAGACGGGCAAATTCCAGCAGGCAGCGCGCGATCTCGGGGTGCCCGCTAAGCGCCTCTTCCTGGATGGATTGCGACGGGTCCATGCCCGATTGCTGGCGGTAGCGCGCGCAGGTGCGCAGGAAAGCCGCCTCGCGCCAGCTCACCCCGATAGCCGGCACCAGCGTGTTGAACCCGTCATCTTCGGTGCGCCCGTCCAGCACGGCCAGCACCGCATCCTCAAACAGCGGGGCCAGCGTTTCCAGCTCTGCAAAGGTCCCCGAACGCGCACCTACTTCAAACTCGTGCACCCACAGTGTTTCGCGTTCCTCGCCCTCACGTGCACGCTGAACCGGATAGCCCGCCTCCGCCTCGACATGCAGGCCGAGATTTTCCAGCACGGGCAGCACCCGCGACAGGGCCAGCATCTGGCTGCGGCTATAGAGCTTCACGCGCAGATGCGCCTCGTCATCATCGGCGTCGCGATAGACACGCGCCTCGCGCGGCTTGTCAGCCGACAGCCTTTCAAGCCGCGCAATATCAGCGAGCGCCGCAGCAGGCTCGTAACGCTCGCGATAGCCAGCCGTATAGCCCTCCAGATAGGTGCGTACCGCACGCAGGGAATCGGCATCGCCATCGCGGCGCGCCTCGGCTTCCAGCTCGTCTTCCCAGGTGCGCGCCAGCAGCGCGATCTCACGCTCGAGCTCGGCCGGATCGGGCTCTGGATGGTTGAAGGGATCAAGACCGATGATGAAGTGGACACGCGCCAGCGCCCCGTCGCCAAACATCGGATAGAAGGCCGACAGACGGCCATTGAAGGCTTTGCGGATCAGCTCGCCTGCCTCCACCCGCACCCGCGTGTTATAGCGGTCCCGCGGCACGTAGAGCAGAACCGACACGAAGCGGTCAAACTGGTCACGGCGCAGGAAGAGCCGGGTACGCGGGCGGTCAAACAGGTGCAAAATGCCCTGGCTGATTTTCAGCAAATCCTCTTCAGAGGTCTGGAACAGCTCGTCGCGCGGATAATTCTCGACAATGTGCTGGAGCTTTTTCGCCGAGTGCGAGCCGGGTGCCTTGCCCGCCTTGTCCAGCACGCGCCGCACTTTTCGCCGGATCAGCGGGACATCGCGCGCCATCTGGTCATAGGCTTCAGCCGTGAACAGGCCGACAAAGCGCGTCTCGCCAACCACCGCACCATCATCGCGGTAGCGCTTGACCCCGATATAATCCATGTAGACGCGCCGGTGGACGCGGCTTTTCATATTGGCCTTGGCCACGATCACCGGGCTGGGCGCGCGCAGGAAAGCCTCGATTGCGGGCACGATGACCAGCGGCTCGGAGGTACGGCGCAGCACCGTGCGGTCAGGATCGCGCAAAATGCCCTTGCCGCTGTCTTTGAGAATTTCCGGCTCGCGCGAGCGCAGATTGCCCGCCTCATCGACATCAAACCCGTAGGCCCGGCAGCCAATGAAGGCGAAATGGTCATCACGCAGCCAGCTCAGGAAGGCGAGCAATTCCTCCACCTCCTCGCGCGGCGCAAGGGTGTTGGCCGCTTTGAGATGCTCCAGGCATTCATCCATGCGCGCGCGCATGTCGCGCCAGTCCTCGACCGCCTCGCGTACATCGCTCAAAGTGGCGCTCACCTCGGCTTCCAGCGCCTCGCGGGCTGCCTTGTCGAGCACATCGACATGCACCTGGATCATGGATTCGGCCACGACGCGCCCGGACCCGTCAGAGCGCTTGCCATCCTCGTCCCGGCGCACCTGCACGATCGGGTGAACCATGGCGAGCACATCAAGGCCCTGTGAGGCGATCTCGCCCATCACCGAATCAACCAGGAAGGGCCGGTCCCGCCCGATAACCTCGACGATATCGCGCCCCAGGGGCTTGCCGTCCTTGCCGGTGCCCTCGCGCACGCGCACCTTGATCTTGTCGCTGGTGCGGGTCGCGGCGAACTCCCAGAAATCCCCGGAAACGGTCAGCGCATCATCAAGCGCAATGCCCTGCAGATCGTCAGAGAGCGAGTCTTCCCAGACCTGTCCGGCAAAGCTCTCCGCCGCATCATCCAGCGCGCCGAAGCGGGCCTTCCACTGCTTGCGGGCGGCTTTGAGGAACTCATCACGATCAAAGGCATGGGCGGAACTGACGACGGCGGTCATGCTCGGGGACGCTCCGTTTCAAACAGGCAGGTGCGCACCAGAGCGGCGCGCCGCAAATTATGCTGCCAGCCTAGCTGCACCGTTGCGCCATTCAAGCGATGAACGCCACTGCCGCATGATGAACACCAAGGCTGGACCAATTGGCGCGCGGTGTGGTTCGTTGCGAACCTGAAAACAAGTCCTTTTTCTGCGGAGACTGTCGAAACATGCCCCACATGCTCATCACCGGCGCCAATCGCGGCATTGGTCTGGAACACACACGCGTGCTGCTCTCGCGCGGCTGGCATGTCAGCGCGGCCTGCCGCAACCCTGACAAGGCCAGCGATCTGAAGGCGCTTGATCCAGGCGACGGGCGCCTGAAAATCCTTGCCTATGATGCGGGCAAGGCCGGTGCGGCCGACGCGCTGAAAGCCGAAGTGAGCGGCCCGATCGACATTCTCTTTGCCAATGCGGGCGTATTCGGCCCCAACGACCAGAGCTTTGGCAATAGCGATTTTGACGCCATCACCCGGACCCTGCAGGTCAATGCCATCGCCCCGCTGAAACTCGCCGAGGCGTTCGCAGATCAGGTGGCCAAGTCCCAGCTCAAAGTGATGGCCCTGCAATCAAGCCGCATGGGCTCCATCGCGGACAATACCAGCGGCGGCTACTACGCCTACCGGGCATCCAAGGCAGCGCTTAACGCCATCGGCAGGTCGCTGAGCGTTGATCTCAAACCCAAGGGCATCATCACCCTCATCTTCCATCCCGGCTGGGTGAAGACCGATATGGGCGGTGCTGGCGGCACGCTGACCGTCAATGAATGCGTGGAAGGCCAGCTTGATCTCATCGCACGCGCCAATCCGGCCATGAATGGCCGCTTCTTCCATGTCAGCGGCGAAGATCTCGATTGGTAAAAGGAAAAGCGGGCGCTGCCAGACGGGGACAGGACAGTCCGGCAGCGCCCTTCGGGTCTCACGATGGCAGGCTGGGGACGCACAAACGGAGACCCGCCTGTCTATACGCCGACCGCACGCAGGCGGATCAGTGGCGGAACAGAAAGCCGGGCAGACGGGTTCTTTAAAGCACGTAACGCTCACAGGAGCCCGGCATGACCGGCCACAAACCCCGACCAGTACCGACGCCCAAACCCGTTCCGCCATCAAAACGGCGCCCCCGCAAGTCCGCCCGTGAAAAGGCGCTCGACGAGGCGCTGGAGGAAAGCTTCCCGGCCTCTGATCCGCCCTCCATAACCCCGCCGGCAAACCGGGAACCGGATGACGGCAGCCGGGAAAAGCGCACGAAGGATTGAGGCGCAGGCGGAAATTGCACCCGGTTCACACAAGCAGGTATAATGGCTTGCACGAAAGCTCTGCCTCACGCCGGCAGACGGAATTCACAAAATTTCGGGATCAGGTCTGAGCGACCTGAGAGATAGGTGACGGAACGTACCGGACACATGGGTCACACTTTTGGCTTTGGGCTGGAGGTGGAGATGCCGTGGAAGGAGTGTTCGGTAATGGATGAGCGTGTTCGGTTTGTCGGCCGTCTTCTGGATGGCGAGAGCATGAGCGAGGTCTGCCGCCAGTTCGGCATCTCGCGCAAGACCGGCTACAAGATATGGGGCCGCTACAGGCAAGAGGGTCTGGAGGCGCTGTGCGACCGCTCGCGCCGCCCGGTGCGCTACGCCAACCAGCTGCCTGACCAGATCGAGCGGCTGATCGTGGAAGCCAAGCGCGAGAAGCCTCACTGGGGCGCCAGGAAGATCCGCGAGTTGCTGGTGCGCAAGCTGGCCGGTGATGTGCGCATCCCGGCCAGGAGCACCGTCCATGCGGTGCTTGACCGGCACGGCCTGGTCAGCCGGTCGCGCAAGCGGCGCACGGCCAACAAGGCCGTGGGCACGGCGCTGTCGCAGGCCTTTGAGCCCAACGATCTGTGGTGCGCCGACTTCAAGGGTGAGTTCAAGCTGGGCGACGGGCGCTATTGTTACCCCCTGACCGTCACCGACCAGGCCTCGCGCATGATCCTGGTTTGCGAAGCCCTTGAGAGTACCAAGGAGCGGCCCGTCATCGAGACCTTCGTGAGCGTGTTCAGGGAGCGCGGCCTGCCAGCCGCCATCAGAAGCGATAACGGCCTGCCCTTCGCCAGCCCCAACGGGCTCTACAACCTGTCGCGGCTGTCCGTGCTCTGGCTCAGGCTCGGCATCGCCATCGAGCGCATCAGGCCCGGCCATCCCCAGCAGAACGGCCGCCACGAGCGCATGCACCGGACCCTGAAGCAGGAAACTGCCCGCCCGCCGGGCATGAACGCCCTTCAGCAGCAGGCCCGGTTCGACGCATTCGTCAGCGAGTTCAATACAGAACGCCCGCACGAAGCCATCGCCATGAAGACGCCGGGCGAACTCTACACGCCCGCCTCAAGGCCATGGCAGGGACTGCAGGAGATCGACTACCCCCTCCACGACAAGGACATTCTGGTCACCGCATGCGGGCGCATCTGCATGCACCGCAAGAAGATCAACATCTCAACCGTGCTCGCCGGCCAGAAACTCGGAATCAAGGAAGTCGACGACGGCATCTGGCTCGTCAGCTTCATGACCTACGATCTGGGATATATCGACCTGGAACAGAAAACCCTGCAGACTATCGACAACCCGTTCGGCACGCGGGTGTCACCCATGTCTTAGGTACAATCCGTTACCTATGTCTCCGGGTCGTACAGTCCGGCAAATGGAGCGGGCGATGAGATTCGAACTCACGACCCTCACCTTGGCAAGGTGATGCTCTACCCCTGAGCTACGCCCGCTCATATGCGTTACCGGGGCTGGCCACTAGGACCAGAGGGCGCGGTATATCGCGCATCGCTGATCGTTTGGCAAGCCTTCACTGCCGCGTTCAATTCATCTCTTGCATTCGCGCCGCCGGACGGGGCAGGAAGGAGGCCATGACAGCTTCGCTTACGCCCCTGCCGCTGCCCGCCCCGCCCGTGACCCGCGAGAGTCTGCTCAGCTTTCTCGATGCGCTGGGCATTGCCCACACCACGCACGATCACGCGCCGGTCTTCACTGTGGCCGAGAGCGACCAGATCAAGGCGCACATGCCCGGCGGCCACACCAAGAACCTGTTTCTCAAAGACAAGAAGGGCAATCTCATCCTCATCTCGGCAGAGCACTCGACGACAATCGAGCTAAAACGCCTGCATGAGCGCCTCAGCTGCGGACGGCTCTCCTTCGGGTCGGCAGAACGGCTGGAAGACTCGCTGGGCGTAACCCCCGGCTCGGTGACAGCCTTTGCCCTCGTCAACGACCCGGAGCGCCGCGTGCGCTTCATTCTCGATGCCGCGCTGATGGCGCATGAGACGCTGAATTTCCATCCGATGAAAAATGATGCCACCACGGCCATATCGCGCGCCGGACTGCTGGCCTTTCTGGCCGCGCTGGGCCGGGAGCCTGAAATCATGGATTTCACGGCCGGGGCCTGACGGCCCACTTGCAGTCTTGCCTCTGTCGGTCCACCTAAGGCGCGACACACCGACACTCCGGGATGCCCCTTTTGCGCCCCGGACAGGAACTCCAGGGATCAGACGTCATGCAGATTTTCGGCAATCAGCCTGCTACCGGCCCAGCAGAACCCGCCGCCACCGGCCATGTGAAGGACTCCACCGACCAGAGCTTCATGGCCGATGTGGTTGAGGTCTCAAAGCAGGTCCCGGTCCTGGTCGATTTCTGGGCGCCCTGGTGCGGTCCGTGCCGCCAGCTGGGCCCCGTCATCGAAAAGGCCGTCAACGCGGCGGGCGGCAAGGTGAAGCTGGTCAAGATCAATATCGACGAGAACCCGCAAGTGGCAGGTCAGCTGCGCATCCAGTCCATCCCCGCCGTGCTGGCCTTTGTAAACGGCCAGCCGGTGGACGGCTTCATGGGCGCGCTGCCTGAAAGCCAGGTCACCGACTTCATCAAGCGCATAAGCGGCGAGATCGATGAAGCCGCGCTCGACGACGTGCTGGCACGCGCCGAAGAGGCGCTGGCACAAGGCGATGCGGGCGGCGCAGCGCAGGATTTCGCCGCTGTCCTGCAGGCGGCCCCGGAAAACACCCGCGCGCTTGCGGGCATGGCGCGGGTATTCCTCTCGCAGGGCGACCGGGAGGGTGCTGAAGGCGTTCTGGCACAGGTGCCGCCAGCCAAGGCCGGCGATCCGGCCATCGCCGGGGTGCGCGCCGCCATGGAACTGGCCAGTGAAGGCGAGGATGCGGGCGATCCGGCCGATGCGCGAGCCGCGCTTGAGAAAGCGGGCGGCAAAGGTGCGGCCCTGCGCTATGATCTCGCCCGCGCGCTGATCGGTGCAGGCGATCTGGAAGGCGCTGCCGCCCAGCTTCTCGACTCCATTGCCGAGGACCGCGAATGGAATGAAGGCGCGGCCCGCCAGTTATTGCTGCGCGTCTTTGATGCCGCCGGACAGACATCAGAGCTGACAAGGGCCGGGCGCAAGCGCCTGTCCTCCATCCTGTTCAGCTAGCAGGCTGGCTGGAGGCGCGCGTCGGCCTATCTCTCTGAGTAGACGCGCCGCGAAGATCAGGAGGCCCGCGAAAACACATGCCCGTACATCCCGCCCTGCCGGACACGCTGCCGCTCTTTCCCATACGCGGCTGCATACTCCTGCCCGGCGAGGCTCTGCCCCTGAACGTGTTCGAGCCGCGCTATCTCAACATGGTCGATGATGCGATGAGCGGAAACGGGTTTATCGGCATGATCCAGCCGCGCGAAACCGGCCCTCGTGACCTGCCTGATCTGGAACGCGTCGGCACGGCCGGGCGCATCGCCAAACACTCCGAAACCGAAGATGGCCGCTATCTCATCGTACTGGTGGGCGTATCGCGCTTCACCCTCACCGCCCAGCCGCGGATGAAGACACCCTACCGCGTCGGGCGGGCAGACTATGCGGGATTTGAGCACGATATTGACGGGCCGCAGGCCGACGAGGCGGGCGTGGACCGGGCAGGTTTCCTCGCGCTGCTCAAACGCTTTTTCGATCATGCCGGGATTGAGGCCGACTGGGCCTCCATGGATGGGGCGCCCCTGTCAGCCATTACCGGCAAGGTGGCCATGGCCGCGCCCTTCGACGCGGCGGCCAAGCAGGCCCTCCTGCAGGCTTCCAGGCCCTGTGTGCGGCGCGAACTTCTGGCCACGCTGATGAGGCGCGTGCTTGAACAGGCCGGACTGGCCCCGCCCGATGACCCCTCAAACCGGCTGCACTAGACTTGCCGGACACACCGGCTTTGCCTTAAACACGCTGGCCATGAGCACCGAGAAAACCACCGACACACCCAATCCGCGCCGGTCCGCCCATGTGGACCCGAAATTGCTGGAAATCCTTGTCTGTCCGGTCACACGCCAGACGCTGGAATATGACCGCGAGGCAGGCGAGCTGATTTCCCGCGCGGCGGGCCTTGCCTATCCGGTGCGCGAGGGCGTGCCGGTCATGCTGCCCGAAGAGGCGCGCCAGATAAATGGCTGACCCGGCCCGCTCGCCCTGGCCGGTCCGGCTGGCCTTCCAGGCACGGGCAAAAAACCTGCGTGCCAGCTTTGATGATGGCGCGGTGTTCGACATTCCTTACGCGCTCCTGCGCCGCGAAAGCCCCTCTGCCGAGGTGCAGGGCCATGGTCCCGGCCAGAAGCGCGCCGTCCCTCATGCTGATCGCGTCACCATCACCGCGGCAGAGCCGGTCGGGCGCTATGCGGTGCGGCTGGTCTTCGATGATGGCCATGATAGCGGGATCTATTCATGGACCCTGCTGCGCACGCTGGGCGAAGCGGCGCAAAGCGCCCCGCAATCCTGATTTGCCAGCACGGACCTGAGCCGTCACACTCCCTCGGCAGCAGCTTGCAGGACATGCACATGACCCTGATTATCCGCGCCCTTCTGGCCACGGCCGTTGTTGCTGTGTGTGCCACACCGGCGCTCTCACAAGACACCCATCCGGTGATCGAGCGTATTGATGCGCAAGGTCTGCGCGCACTGGTCACAGGACTTGGCCACGACGTCACCAACGAGGCGGTTACCGAGGAGGGTCAGCCAATCCTGACAGCCACAACCGGGAATATGAATTACATGGTAGCCGGCACGGTCTGCGAGAACGGGCAGTGTCAGGGGCTTCTCACCGAGCTGGTCTTTACCAACACCCCGGCCAGTCTCGAGATCGCCAACCAGGTCAATCAGACCTATGCCGCGATCAAGCTGGTCGTTGTGGATGATGATAGCGTCGTCTTCTCACGCTATGACGTGCTGAACGGGGGAACGACACTCGGCGCACTATCCACTTCAGTCAGCACGCTGCTGGATATAGCCGCCAGCATCGTTCAGACCTCTGACGAATAGCCGGCCCGCCGTCAGGACGGGGCGTCGGCCATGGCGGCCATTTCATCATCATCAGCAGGTTCAGGCGCCGGGGCAGGCCGGGGAGCGGGCTGTATGCGCGCCAGCAGGCTTTGCAGTTCCTGCAGCTTGGCCGGACCGTTCTCGGCGCGCGCTTCGGCCCGTCCCATTTCTGACGACAAAAGCCGCATGGCGCGCGCCTGTGCGTCCTGCTGGCAGCGCCCCAGGGGCAAAATGTCCTGCGCCGCCAGACGCAACAGGCCGGCGGCCCGGTCAAGGGCTGGCAGGTTTGACGCAGTGATGCGCTCAAAAAGCTGGTTGTCGTGAATGATGGCAATGCCCAGCTGGTCGAACACATCGCTCATTTCCAGCTTCGCCTCTTCGGGAAACGTGCCTTTCAAGGCCCGCTTTTGCAGCGATGAGAGCGTTGCCAGGCGTTCAAACGGCTGGCCGGGTCCCTTGGTAAACCAGCTTACCGATTTTTGTGATGAGAGTTTTGCCCGCACGTAAGCAGCAAGCTTCACCTTGTTCTGCTCGCCCACCAGATTGTCTTCCATCGACAAAAGCCGGGTGATCTCGTCAGCTGGCGTGACGGCATCTTTGAGCGCCTCTTCAATGGATTCAGGCGCAAGCAGGCGCGCCGAGCGCACCGTGAACGCCTCCACCAGCGCCTCGGGATTGAGGTGTTCGCCCGATGCCGCGATCAGGCGCTGGGCCAGAGACCGCGCCAGCGCGATCTCCTCAAGGACATTGTCAGGCTTGAAGCGTTTGGGCTGGCGCAGGGCATCAAGCACACGCCGCGCAATCTCGCCCTTGCTGCCGGGCAATTGCCTTGCCTCGAACTTTGACGCCAGCCGGCGCGCATTATCGGGCGCGCCGGTCATGCTGGGATGGGTCTGGGTGCCGGCAAACACGCTGGTCAGGCGCTCGACATGTGCGCCCAGATCCCGGCTCTGGCCGAGAATCTGGTTTAGCGCCCGGTCGAAGGACAGCATCTCGGCCAGAAACGCGTCCGCCTCTTTGGCCGCGAAGGCGCGCGCGTCAGGGTCCTCAGGCAGATCATCATGGAAATCGAGCAGCATCTCGGCCTTGCGCGCCATGCCGGACGCATTGGCAAGACGTTCGGCGATGGCCCGGCGCAGGCGCGTCTCCGCGCTGCCTTCGGCGTGGATTTTCTCCGTCAGCTCCCGGAAACTGGCCGTCTTGGGGTCCTGCGCCTTGCGCTTGGCATCCTTGCGCGCCTTTTCGATGGCCTTTTCGACCAGCTCGGTCAGCAGGCGGACATAGGCGTGAACCGACGCGTCGGAGTTTTGCGAGCGCGCAATCGCCACTTTCTGGATGGCGTGCTGCAGATCGCTCTCGCACGCATCGAGCGCCTCAGCCATGTCAGGCCGGTAGAGCAGCTCCAGCGGGCAGATTTCCTGGCGCTCCAGCCATTGGGCAAGAGCGCGGCGCATGGTGTCGCGTGCGGCAGGCCCCGCCAGGTCTTCCGGCGTCACGCAAGGCAGGGTCGCTTCGCCGGTCTTGGCGTCGGGCACGCTGAAGCGCTCCGCGCCCACTTCGTGAATCGTCACCGAGGAGAATGTGCCGCTTGCCTCGCTCCAGGTCTCGCGGGCCACCCGCGACGAGCCACGCGGCGCCTTGGCGACCAGCCTGTCAGCCAGCGCAATCGCGTCGGTGCGCTCGTTGACGGCTTCCACCAGCACCCATTCAGCCTTGGGATGCTTCTTGAAGAAAACCTCGAAATGGACTTTTCCGGAGGCCATGAAGTCAGCCTGCCCCTGATTATTTCCCCGCAGCTTGCCACACTGGCGCGTTATGCTTAACCGCTCGTAACCACCAGGATCGTTTCAAGCCCCTTGCTCCCGCCGGGCAGCGCTGTAGGTTTGGGGTGACCTGCTCGTGTCAGAGGAACACAACCCGCATGGCCCAGATCGCCCTTGTCGATGATGACGAGAACATTCTCACCTCGGTCTCTCTCTTTCTGGAGGGCGAAGGCTATCAGGTCCAGACCTTTACCGATGGCGTCGACGCGCTGGGCGTGCTGGCCGACAACCCGCCCGATCTGGCCATTTTCGACATCAAGATGCCGCGCATGGACGGGCTGGAATTGCTGCGCCGCGTGCGCCAGAGCTCAAACCTGCCGGTCATCTTCCTGACCTCGAAGGATGGCGAGTTTGACGAGGCGCTGGGGCTCGATCTGGGCGCCGATGACTATATCGCCAAGCCCTTCTCCCATCAGCTTCTGGCCAAGCGCATCAAGGCGGTCCTGCGGCGCGCCCAGCCCGATGATGCCGATCTGCCGGCCGGCGAGACCGACCAGAAGGCGCTGGTGCGCGGCTCGCTGACCCTTGATCCCAACCGTCACGCCTGTCTGTGGAACGGCAAGCCGGTGCGCCTGACCGTCACCGAGTTCCTGATCCTGCAGGCGCTGGCCAACCGGCCGGGCTATGTGAAGAGCCGCGATAATCTCATGGACGCGGCCTATGACGATCAGGTCTATGTCGATGACCGCACGATCGACAGCCACATAAAGCGCATCCGCAAGAAATTCCGTGTCGTGGACGACAGTTTTGACGGGATCGAGACCCTGTATGGCGTCGGATACCGCTACAAGGAGGCGTGAGCCGGGGCGGTTGCGCGCCCGGCTGGCCCAGCTTCCCTCGACGCTGCGTCAGGCGCTGTTTTCGCGCCTTGCAGCGAGCATTCTCGTTGCCAATCTGTTTGCGCTGGGGCTTCTGGCGCTCGGCACGCTGGCGCTCATCGAGAACCGCACCGGCCTGATCGATGCCAAGGTCGACTCGCTGACCCAGCAGGCCGACATTATCCGCAATGTCATCACCGAGACAGCGGTCGAAGGCTCGCCTGAACCTGTGCTCAATGCGCGTATCGCCGCTGAGGTGCTGGCCCGGCTCTACGTGCCCGAAGGCACGCGCGCGATGATCCATGGGCCGGAAGGACGCCTCGCGGCCGACAGCTATCTGAGCGCCGGGCGGGTCAGTGTAGAGCTTCTGCCGCCGCCCGGTCATCGCGATGTGGAGGGCTTTTTCACCGGTCTCTGGCGTATGGCGCGCGACTTTGTCGGCGGCTTCTTTCTGCCTGCAGAGGAGCGCGAAGCGCGCGAACGCTCGCTGGGTGAGGAAATCGCCCTTGCCCAGACAACCGGAGAGGCGGTGGCCGGCGTACGCCGTGGCCGCTATGGCGAGCGCGTCGTCTCGGTGACGCTGGCCATAGCGCCGGTCCAGACCATTGTCGGCTCGGTGACCTATGAGTCCTATGACTATGACGCGCTCATCGCCGCTGACCGGGTGGCCATCCTGCCCTATCTGGGCTTTGCCGCGCTCATCATTGTCGCCTTCGGGGCTTTGCTGGCCTTGCGTATCGCTGGCCCGGTAAAGCGCCTGTCTGACGCGGCGCGCAGCGTTCAGTTGGCGGGCGGCAGGCGCGTACCCCTGCCGGACTTCTCGCGCCGGGGCGACGAGATTGGCGATCTGGAGCAGGCGTTCCGGGCGATGACCGATGCGCTCTATGACCGGCTGGATGCGATTGAGAGCTTTGCCGCCGATGTCGCCCACGAGATCAAGAACCCGCTCACCTCCATCCGCTCGGCCGCCGAAGTGCTGGTGCGCGCGCGCGATGACAGCGCCCGCGAGCGCCTGGTCAGCGTGATCCAGAAGGATGTGCAGCGCCTCGACCGGCTGATAACCGACATTTCCAACGCCTCAAGGCTCGATGCCGAGCTGGCACGCGATCAGGTAAGGCCGGTGGATCTGGTACGCCTGATCCGCGATATCGTGCGTGTCTACGTGGATGGAGAGCGGGCCTCATCGTCCCAGCTCGTCGTTGAAACCAGTCTTGCCGAAGCCTTTGTCGGCGCGCGCGAGGAACCGCTGGGCCGCGTCTTCACCAATCTGATCGACAATGCGCTGACTTTCTCGCCGCCCGGCGGCACGGTGAGCATCACCATCCGCCGTGGTCAGGGTCAGGCCCGCGAGCGCTTTATCGTCACGGTGGAGGATGAGGGGCCTGGCATCCCGCCCGAAGCGCTGGAGACCATCTTCAACCGCTTCTACACACAGCGCCCGGCTGGCACGGCCTTTGGCACCCATTCCGGCCTGGGCCTAGCCATTGCCCGCCAGATCATTACCGCCCATGGCGGGACGATCCACGCAGAAAACCGGACCGCCCCGGCGAGCGGCGCGCGCATGGTGATCCAGCTGCCAGGCGTGTCCTGAAAGGCACGCCTGTGGCCGCGTTACAAGAGGCCCCTTTCACATATCTGAAATGCAAGGTTACATAGCGGTCACGTACGTTTCGCCCCCTGCTCCTTTTTTCGAGTTTCCATGATCGGCCTCGTCATCGTCACCCACGGTCAGCTTGCCCAGGAACTGGTGGCAGCGACCGAACATGTCGTGGGCCGTCTGGCGGCATGCGTGGCCGTCTCCATCGGCGCCGATGACGATATGGAGCAGCGCAGGAGCGATATCCGCGCCGCGGTGGAGACCGCCGATAGCGGCGATGGCGTCATCATCGTGACCGATATTTTTGGCGGCACCCCCTCCAACCTCTCCATGTCCCTGCTGGAAAAATGCAAGGTGGAGGTGATCGCAGGCGCAAACCTGCCCATGATGATCACGCTGGCAGAGGCGCGCGGGCGCATGAGTCTCGCCGATCTGGCCGCCAACGCCTCCAGCGCAGGCAGGCGCTATATCACCGTTGGTTCCCACCTGATTGACGGGCTGTCGTGAGCACAGTCACGGCGGACGTCACCATCGTGAACAAGCGCGGCCTGCATGCACGCGCGGCCGCGAAATTTGTCGGCCTGGCGCGTGAATATACCGCTTCGTTGAGTGTTGAGCGCGATGGCGAGCAGGCCGATGGCCGCTCCATCATGGACCTGCTCATGCTGGGTGCCGGGCCGGGTACCCAGCTGACGCTGAGCGCAGAAGGCGACGACGCTCAGGCGCTGACCGAAGCCCTGCGCACGCTCATCGAAAACGGGTTCGACGAAGGCGAGTAATCAGCCCTCGCGCGGACGCTCACCGGTTTCGCCGCCCGCATCCTCGCTGACAAAGGCATCATCCGCCTCTATCGCCGCATCCTCTGGCGTATCGGTATCGGCCTGTGCTTCTGTCTCAGAGCTCAGACGGGTATCATCACCCTCCGTTTCCGGCTGCACGATCCCGGCCGCCTCGACAGGCGCTTCGGGCTGCAGGGTTTCGGTCTCGGTGACCACCGGGCCGGCTTCAGCTTCCGCTTCCGCATCCGCTTCAGTATTGGCATCGGCGCCCGCTTCGACGCCGGCGCCAGAGCCGGCGTCCACGCCTTCGGCATCCCGGTTGACGCGCTCGGCCGAAGCATCGCCCGACAGGGCCTCTGACGGCATGGGCGGCGGCGGCGCGATATCCATGGAGCGCGCTTCAGCGCGCGGATCATGCGCCGCATCTTCGCCAGCTGCCTCCGCTTCGGGTGCCGCCATCTCACTCGTGCCTTCAGACGGCGCGCTGGCCTCGGCCTCGGGCAGTTCGCCCGCCTCCTCTTCAGAGCCGTCGGCAATCGCGCTTTCTTCACTCTGGCCGTCCGCCGCACGCGCCGAAATGGCCGCCGCCGCAACAGCAGCAACAGGCGCCGCTACCGCCGCGGCCGGTACGCCCTGCGCCTCTTCATCTTCGGCCGTTTCGGCCTCGGCTTGCGTCCCGGCAGCATCGCTAAGCTCGGCGGGTGTCTCGCGCCGGGTCACCATTTCCTGCGGCGGATGACGCAGCACATGGTCGGCCAGCCGGGCAATGCGCGCTTCGAGCCGCGCTGCATCGCGCCAGCGATTGACCATGCCCGCGACAATGAACAGGGCCGCGCTGCCCGCCAGAGCCAGCAGGGCCGGAATGGCCGCCATTTCGGGGCCATTAATGGCAATCGCGCCGGCCAGCGTGAGCACCAGGAAGACAGGCACCCAGGCAAACCGCCAGGAGCGCGCCGCAAAAGCCAGAAGAGCGCCTGCCGCTACAATACCGGCAAAGATCGCAGCGCCCTCTTGGCCGGAGAGCTGCGGCGCCAGCGCGCCAAGGCTTTCCGCTACGCCGGGAACCGTTTCGGTCAGGCGGGCATCGGCGAGTCCTGGCTGAACGCTGACAAGCGCGGCAAAGATATCAAACGCGGGCAGGCCCGCAGCCAGGGCCGGCGCGAAAAGCCCCAGCACAGCAAGCAGTTGCGGCCAGACAATCAGCACCGCCAGAGCCGCCATCACTACCATGGTGAGAATCCAGTTGGCATTGCGCGACACCCCGGCGCGGGACAATACACGGGTATTGTCCTGGCTGGTGCGCGTCCAGCTATTGGTGCGGTAATTGACGACCGCGACCGGGCTGGAACGGCGCTTGGGACCGGGCTGCATGCGGATCACGGCGGCATAATCGCCTGCGTCCAGCGCAAAGTCGCGCTTGCCGATCCGCACAGGATGGCGCTCGCCATCGAGATCCTGGATACGCCGCTCGTCTGCGCGCGCGCGCGGGTCCGATCCAATGACCTGTCCCGGCGCCACGTAGAAATCGATCGCCCGGCTGCCAAATCGCTGGGTTGCGTGTGCTGTCGGCAGTATCGCCATGCCTCTTAATCCCCTCATCACGCGCCATGTTCGTGCTCGTCACGGCTGTCAGCCAATGGCACAGACGCCCCTCGTTAAGAGAGTGTATACAAAAAACGGGCCGGTTTAACCTCTTGTTTGCAAATTCCCTGTGTCAGAGCCGTGACAGTGGGCAGCACGCCGTTTGCGATGTATCTGCGAGGGGTTTATACAGCGCGCTCACCAAGCACTCCAGTTTTCGAACCCTGCGCAAAAAGAAGGATCATCCATGACCCTGCTGTTCAACACGCCCGACGGCAAAGACCATCTCGTCAAGGACCTCTCGCTGGCCCGCTGGGGCCGGATCGAGCTGGACATGGCCGAGATCGAAATGCCGGGCCTGATGGCGCTGCGCGAGGAGTTCGGCAAGTCCAAGCCCCTGAAAGGCGCCCGCATCGCGGGCTCGCTGCACATGACCGTGCAGACCGCCGTACTGATCGAGACGCTGACCGCCCTTGGCGCCGAAGTGCGCTGGGCCTCGTGCAACATCTTCTCCACCCAGGACCATGCCGCTGCCGCCATTGCCGAGACCGGCGTGCCGGTCTTCGCCGTCAAGGGCGAGTCCTTGCAGGAATACTGGGATTATGCCGACGCCATCTTCCACTGGCCGGACGGCGAGACCGCCAACATGATCCTGGATGATGGCGGCGATGCCACCATGTATCTCCAGCTGGGCGAAAAAGCCGAAAAAGACCCCTCCATCCTCGGCGAGCCGAAATCGGAAGAGGAGCGCTGGCTGTTTGACGCCATCCGCCGCCGCATCAAGGCGAGCCCCGGCTGGTTTGCCAAGGCGAAAGCCAGCATCAAGGGCGTATCCGAAGAGACCACCACCGGCGTCATGCGCCTCTACCAGATGGCCAAGCGCGGCGAGCTCGCCTTCCCGGCCATCAACGTCAATGACTCTGTCACCAAGTCGAAATTCGACAACCGCTATGGCTGCCGCGAAAGCCTGGTCGATGCCATCCGGCGCGGCACCGACGTGATGATGGCCGGCAAGACGGCTGTGGTGTGCGGCTATGGCGATGTCGGCAAGGGCTCGGCCGAATCCCTGTCACAGGCCGGTTGCCGGGTTTCCGTGACCGAGATCGACCCGATCTGCGCCCTGCAGGCCGCGATGGACGGCTATGGCGTTGTCCGCCTTGAGGACGTGATCGGCGAAGTGGACGTCATCGTCACCGCCACCGGCAACAAGGACGTCATCACCGTCGACCATATGCGTGCCATGAAGAACATGGCGATTGTCTGCAATATCGGCCATTTCGATAACGAGATTCAGGTCGAGGCGCTGCGCAATTTCCAGTGGACCAATGTGAAACCGCAGGTCGATCTGATCGAGTTCCCTGAAGGTCACAAGATCATCCTCCTGTCCGAAGGCCGACTGGTGAATCTGGGCAATGCCAATGGCCATCCGAGCTTCGTGATGAGCGCCAGCTTCACCAATCAGGTCCTGGCCCAGATCGAGCTGTGGACCCGGGGCGATCAGTACAAGAACGATGTCTACATCCTGCCCAAGCATCTCGACGAGAAAGTCGCGGCGCTGCATCTCGACAAGCTGGGCGCGAAACTGACCACGCTGTCACCTGAACAGGCCGACTATATCGGCGTGGAGCAGAAAGGCCCGTTCAAGGCCGAGCACTACCGCTACTAGGCATCTGTCTCATGCGCATGAAAAGCCCCGGCGGATCCCTCCGCCGGGGCTTTTTTTTACTACCGGCCCCAGGCCAGCGCCTCGGCCTGTTGGAGGATTGAGGCGGTGGCTTCGGCCTCGCTGCCCGGTATCTCGCGGGCGGGGAGAGGATCGGAAAAACGCAAACGATAGGTCTTGCCGCGCTGGCGCATCAGCCCGTGAAAGAGCGTGATATCGCGCAGCTCCTCATGGATCTGGTCCAGCGCATAGAAGGCAAGCGGCATGGACTGGCGTACGCCCAGCGTCACCACCGGCGTATTGAAGCGCCGGGCGAGCGAGATCGCCGTCGGCGCCCACGGCTCCTCCACCAGCCCCCAGCGTTTCCAGCGCCAGCGCGCCATGCGCCCTGACGGGAAGATGGCAAGGCAGCGGCCATGATTGAGCGCCTCCATGGAGCCACGCAGCGTATCGCGGGCATTGGCCCGGCTGCGCGCATTCTTGCGCCATTCCACCGGGATCAGCATGTCTTCAAGGCCGGGGCAGACCCGCAGCGCATCCCGGTTGGCCAGAAAGCAAAGATCAGGGCGCTTCTCCCGGATCGCCTGCCACAGCGCGATACCGTCGGCGATGCCGCCGGGATGATTGCCGATAATCACCACCGGGCCAGTATCAGGAATGGCATCAAGCCCGTGCGTGTTCACCGTCAGGTCCAGATAGTCCGCCGCCCAGTCGAACGCCTCACGCGCCCGCATCGGCCTCACCGTATCGACCATACGGATCGCGTCGCGATAGCCCATCAGCGCGCCTGCGGTGGGCCGGACGATATTCCAGAGCCAGGGATGGCGGCGCAGGCGCGGCGCGCGCTCATCGATCAGCTGATCGACAAGTTCCTTCGCCGACTGGGGCGGCGCAGGGGGAATGGGATAAAGGTCGGCGGGATAAGGGCTCATTACGAGTAGAGTTCGCGTGAGTGCGCCCTAGTTGCAAGCCCTCAGCGCGGATACCGCCAGCTTGGCCGTCACATCCCGGCACAGCTCGGGATCCCCGCCGCAGCAATCGGCGATGAGAAAGCTCACGAGCTCTGCTGTCGCCACCAGATTGGCGGCATAAATGCGCTGACGCCCGGCTTTCTCCACCTGCGCGAGACCCGCGCCCGTCAGCACGGCCAGATGGGCGGAAAGATTGCTGGGACTGATCCCTACCTGCTCTGCCAGCATGCCTGCTGCAAGTCCTTTGGGGCCTGCAGCGACAAGGGCGCGGAATATGCGCAGCCGGCCCTCATGGGCGAGGGCGGAAAGCTGGGCGCAGGCGCTGGATTCTTCGAGTTCGGGGCGATCTGACATTTCATTTCAATAATTCTTGAAATATTGAAATGTCAAGGTTAGAGATCGGGAAAACCCGCGCCACGGAAAGCCGCCCATGATCCGCATTCTTGTCCTGTGTACCGGAAACTCCGCCCGCTCCATCCTGGGAGAGGCCCTGTTTAACGCACTGGGTGAAGGAAAAATCACCGCCATCTCTGCCGGGTCACAGCCCAAGGGCGAACCACACCCGGTGGCGCTGGAGACGTTAAAGGCGCATGGCCTTCCAACTGAGGGCTATAGTTCAAAGAGCTGGGACGTGTTCGCCGGAACGCAAGCACCTGAAATCCACGGCGTGATCACGGTGTGTGACTCAGCGGCCAGCGAGACCTGCCCCATCTGGCCTGGCGCGCCGGTACAGGTCCATTGGGGCCTGCCAGACCCTGCCTATGTGACGCCGGATGCCGCCTGCCGCGAGGCGTTCGAGCAGACCTATCAGGCCCTTAAAACCCGCGTCGAAGCGGTGCTGGCGTTTGACGGTGATCTGTCTGATCCCGCCAGTCTAAATGCCGCCCTGAAGGCCGCGCATGAAGGCGTGTCCCTGCCCGGCTTCCAGCCCCGAGAGACTCATTGATGACTGCACCCAAAGACGCTGCGCCTGCCGGTATTGGCCCGTTCGAGAAATGGCTCTCGGTCTGGGTTGGCCTCGCCATCATTGCCGGTATCGCGCTCGGCACATTCCTGCCCGGCCTGTTCGGCTTTCTGGCGGGGCTGGAATACGCATCGGTCAATCTGGCTGTCGCCATCCTCATCTGGGCGATGGTCTTCCCGATGATGGTGAATGTGGATTTTGGCGCGCTGATGCGTGTGGGCGAGAAGCCCAAGGGCCTCATCATCACGCTGGTGGTAAACTGGCTCATCAAGCCCTTCACCATGGCGCTGCTGGCTGTCGTCTTCTTTGAGGGCGTGTTTGCCCGCTTCATCGAACCGGAAAATGCCGAGCAATATATTGCCGGCCTCATCATTCTGGGCGCTGCGCCCTGCACCGCCATGGTGTTTGTCTGGTCGCAGCTCACAAAAGGCGATCCGGCCTACACGCTCGTTCAGGTGTCGGTAAACGACGCGATCATGGTCGTGGCTTTCGCCCCCATCGTGGCGCTGCTGCTGGGCGTCACCTCGATCTCCGTGCCATGGGAGACGCTTGTTCTCTCCGTGGTGCTCTATGTGGTCATCCCGCTCATCGCAGGCATAGCGGTTCGCCGCTGGCTGATCCGCACTGGTGGCACGGCGCGGCTGGACGGCTTCAATGCCCGGATCAAGCCGGTTTCGATCAGCGCGCTGATCGCGACCGTCGTGCTGCTCTTCGGCTTTCAGGGCGGGACGATCCTCAGCGCACCTTTGGTGATCGCCATGATCGCAGTGCCCATCATCATCCAGTCCTACGCCATTTTCGCGCTGGCCTATGGCGCAGCCTGGATGTGGAAAGTGCCCCATAACGTGGCCGCGCCATGCGCCCTCATCGGCACATCGAACTTCTTCGAGCTGGCGGTCGCCGTCGCTATCGGGCTCTTTGGGCTCAATTCCGGCGCTGCGCTGGCGACGGTCGTGGGCGTGCTGGTGGAGGTGCCGGTCATGCTCTCGCTGGTCGCGCTCGCCAACCGGACACGCGCCAAATTCCCGACGGAGTAATCCCGATGAGCCTTGATCCCTCCACACCACATCTGGATGAGGAGTGCTACCGCGATGTGGAGCTGGAGCGGCTCTTCCCGGCCACCCGTGTCAGCCACAAGCCGCGCATCCTGCTGCTTTATGGGTCGGTACGTGACCGCTCCTTCAGCCGCATGGCCACTGAAGAAGCCGCGCGCATTCTGGAACGCCTTGGCGCGGAGACGCGCATCTATAACCCTTCCGGCCTGCCTCTGCCCGACGATGCGGATGTGAGCCATCCCAAGGTCGCCGAGCTGCGCGATCTCGTCATGTGGTCAGAAGGCATGGTCTGGTGCTCGCCCGAACGCCATGGCGCGATGACGGGCATTATGAAAGCGCAGATTGACTGGATACCGCTATCGCTCGGCGGAGTGCGTCCCACGCAAGGCAAGACGCTGGCCGTGATGCAGGTATCGGGCGGCTCGCAGAGCTTCAACACGGTCAACCAGCTGCGCGTGTTGGGCCGCTGGATGCGCCTCATCACCATCCCAAACCAGTCATCGGTCCCCAAAGCCTGGCTGGAGTTTGACGAGCATGACCGGATGAAACCCTCCTCGCTCTATGACCGCATCATCGATGTCATGGAGGAGCTGGTGAAATTCACCCTGCTGACCCGCGATTGCGCCGATTATCTCGTGGACCGCTATAGCGAGCGCAAGGAAAGCGCCGCCGAAGTGTCAAAGCGCGTCGGCCAGCGCTCCATGTAACCGGCAGGCATGGAGGGGCGACGCCAGCGCAAAGGAAAGCTAGACTGGCGCTACAAGCTGACCTTCAGCAAGGGAATTGCCCGCAATGAGCTTACTTGTCGCCCTCCTGCTTGCCGCGCAGACGCCGCAAGGCTCCGCCATCGCCGGAAACTACACAGCCACGGCGGAGGATGGCACGCAGTGCGCACTGGTGCTGATGCCGCCTGCCCGCCGCCCGCAAGGCGCGATGGCCCTGATGGCGGGCGCGGCGGGCCTTGCTGCCGTCTCGCCCGAGTGCGAGCTGGAAATCGCCGAAACCATGTTCTGGCAGTTCGAGGAGGACGAGGGCGGACATCTCATCTTTGTGGACGCGGCCGGCGACACGCTTTTCGCCGGCGAGCGGGCGAACGCGAACAGCCCCTGGCAGGGCGCCATGAGCGATGGCGCGCGCATCCGTCTGGAGCGCAACCGCTAGAATCTGCGCCCATCGGCAAGAAAAAGGCCGCCTCGTTTCACGAGGCGGCCTTTTCAGTTCACGGGTGTTCTGCCCTAGAACCGGGTGCGCAGACCAAAGATGAGTGCGTCCACGTCACGGATCCGGTTGCTACCTGCACGGGTCTCATAGGCCAGTGACAGATCGATCCCGTTGTTCAGACGCGCAATTGCGCCGACCGAGATTTCAAACCAGTCGCTTTCGGCATCCACACCGGTACCCAGGATAAGGCCCTGCGTGCCGGGCGTTCCGGCAAAATCACCCGCAATGGTTTCGCTCTCATCGCTGAGCCGGTTGGCGTAGCCAATATAGGCACGCGGTTCGAGCGTGAAACGGGCATTGTTCACGATAAGCCCGGCATCCAGCCCTACGCGAGCCGTTGTGAAGCTGTCCGAATAGCTCGACAGATCAAAAGCGGCAGGCGAACCGGTCACGCTGCCCGAATCAACCTCGACACGGTGCCAGGTAATGCTCGCCATCGGCGTCGCACGCAGAGCGCCATTGGTCACGGTGTAGCCAATCTGACCCGTCAGGTCATAGCTGTTGGCGCTCAGAGTGCCGGTAACCGGCAAAACGAGTCCGCCAATGGCCACATCACGCCGGGCACGCGAGCTATGATCGCCATAGCTTGCCGCGAGCAGACCTTGCAGTCTTTCACCCCGATAGGCGGCGTAGCCGGTGAGCTGGACACTCTCCACCCGGCTATTGGCGGCACCGCCGCCGGCCAGGACCTGATCGCTTTCCGAAGTGGCAAAACCGATCGCAGCTCCGAAGCGCCAGCCATAGCGCCGGCCATAATCGATACCGGCCATTGCGAACCCGCCTTCGATATCGGCATTGGCCGAGCTGGCTGTGGTGGGAGCGGAGGCATCAACAAGGCCGGCTGTGAAGAACACCTCAAACCCGTTGCCGAGATCATGCACATCGGGCTGGCCGCCAGCATCGGCAGCGCGGGCAGCTTCGGCCAGCGACATGCCGCCCATGCCTGCGCCCGCCTCAGACCCCATCAGGCTGAACATGGCCTGGTTGCCGCCCGGCGTGCCACCGCCCGCTCCCGGGCCCTTAAGCATCCGGCCGCGCAGCGCACCGGCCAGCAGATCGCCATGGCTTGTCAGCGTCCGGCGCAGCTGGAAGCCCTCATGTGGCACCAGATTCTCGAACGCATCCTCCAGCGGACCGTTCGGCAAGAGGTCCATCACCTGGAAGAGGGACGCCACCGGACCAGCCTGCGGATTGTCGCGCAGCTGGTCGAAGCGCGCACCGAGGGTTGCCTGGGACGGATTGGTGAAGTTGGCGAAATCGCTGAAATCTTCAGCCAGAATCTGCAACTCGACCATGCCGTCCGAATAGACAGGTGACAGGAACAGCACGCCTGGCAGATCAATTGTGCCATCGAACTCACCAGCGCGATCACCCGAATATTCCAGCACAGCGCGCCGGTCACCGCGGGTCGGAATGTAGCCGCCCACAGGATTGATGCCGGCAACACCGCCAAGTGCGACACTGCCATCAACCAGCAGCATATCGCTGCCCTCTGCCGACCAGTCGAAAATCAGTGCGCCGGCGGCTGTCTGCACATAGTCGCCCAGAATGAGTAGCTCGCCGACCTCGCCCAGCGCGCCCGGGCTGACCATGCCGGCCACGTTCCAGAAGGTGAGCGTGCTGATAATGCCATCGCCGTGCAGCAGGCCGCCGGTCATCATGACCTCACGGGCAAGCAGAAGACCATCGATCCGGGACTGCCCGGCGCTCTGGTCGAAAGCGATGAGGGTGGAGAAGATATGCTCTTCGGGCAGAACGAAGCCTGCATTGGCGCCGGTGAGGCGGAGCCGGTCGATCTCGACATTCATATCAACCGTCGTCGTGCCGCTGGCGCTCAGCGTCACATCGTAGAAGCGTGCAACATCACCGGTGATCGCCCCGGCAAACGTACCGAAAAGACCATAGGAATTGTTCGGAACGAAATCGGAGCTGCCAATGGCAAAGCCGGAGACGGGCGGGTCGGTTTCCGCCGCCTGAGCCTGCCCGTCTGATTCAGCAACGCTGATTACCGTCGATGGCGTCTGGCTGCCGTGAAGCTCTTCGTCGTCAATCCGGCCAATATTGTCAGCCGGGAGGAAGCCGCCCACGCGCGGCTCCTGGGCGCTGCTATCAATGACTTGCACGCCGGCGGTCATTTGCGCCGGACCGTAGCTCATCCCGCCAGCACCTAGGACACAGACTCATAATTTCTGAGCCATATCTGGATAGCGGCGAGTTTGACGAGGGCAAGGTAGTTATCGGCGTGTTTTTCGTAGCGCGTTGCGATGGCCCGGAAGTGTTTGATCTTGCTGAAGAAGCGTTCGACGAGATTGCGGTAGCGATAGAGGAAGGGGCTGAAGCTGGGCGGGTTCTTGCGACGTGAGACCGGTTTGATGCAACCCCATGCACCACGCGATTTTAGGCTGTCGCGCAGGGCGTCGCTGTCATAGGCCCGGTCGGCCAGCAGGATCTGGCCTTCGCCGATCCCGCCGAGCATATCGGTGGCGCTGCGTCCGTCATGGGCCTGGCCGGGCGTGAGCTTGAGTGCGACGGGCAGGCCGTTGGCGTCCACGAGGGCATGGATTTTCGTCGTCAGCCCGCCCCGCGAGCGCCCCATGCATCGGGGGTCAGGAGTGTCTCCGGCGGCGGCGTCCGCGCCCCCTTTTTTGCGTTCGCCCCGTGCTGGTGAACGCGGATCGACGAGCTGTCGATCATCTGGATGTCGCCGTCGTAAGCCGCTGTGATCGCGTCGAATATCCGATCCCAGACGCCCAGCTTGCGCCACCGGACGAAGCGGTTGTAGCAGGTCGTCGCCGGACCGTAGCGCTCCGGGATTTCCGCCCAGGGCGACCCGGTGCGCAAGCGCCAGTAAATCCCGTTGAGCACCTTGCGATCGTCCACACGCGGCACACCGCGCGGCTTGTTCGGCAGCAAGGGTTCGATGATCCACCACTCGAAATCGGTCAACTCGTAGCGGCGACGGCCCATGATCCATATCCTCCTCGCGAAGGTTGAATCAGGCTTCGGCCAAAAACGGAATCCCGTTTATGAGTTTATGACCTAGTTCGACGACACTGTCTACACTGCGCGTGCTGCTGTCCGAAGACGCGGCACTGGATGCGGCGCTTTCAGCCGCGCTTGACGCGCCATAGTCCGGCGAATTGTCGAACAGGTCCCCATCGCGGTACCCCTCGGCCGTGGTATCGAAGATGGTCCCGAATAGCGGGCCTTCCAGGGCCAGCCCGTCTTCCGGTGTCTCCGGGGCATCAGCCCACATCCCGTTGACGAGATTGCCTTGCGCATCGACGACGAAATAGGACGGGTCCATCGCCCGCGTCCAGCGGCTGGCATCCGACCAGTCACCGTCTCCGGCTGCCGCGGTCGCGTAGACATACGGGTTCTGCTCGGCAATCCAGTTCTGATAGAGGAAGAGCGGATTGTAGTAAGACACGTCGGCGTAAAGGGTGTTGGCAGGCGAAAACAGGCCCGCAACCCAGCCGCCCGACAGAACGCTGGTGACAAGCTGCTGGCCGTCCATTTCGACGAAAAGCCCGCTTCCCGAATCCCCGCCCAGCGTACCGGCTTCCTGCTCGGTCGCATCGCCCGGGAACCAGTCGATCTGATTATTCACCGAGATCAGCTGATTGAAGTCCCAGGTCAGACCGTCCGACCAGGGCGGCGTATCGCAGAGAAGATCGTCCGGTCCGAAAATGCCCGGATTGCCTGACGGACCGGCGCGGTAGCAGTCACTTGCATCACGATCGGGCCTGTCAAAATCGATATGGTAGAGCAGCTGGTCGCCGGACGGGCCAAAAAAGCCCGCCAATCCCGGTACAGCCAATGACGCGCCGATGAAGTCCATCTGGCTGAACAGGCCGTTGAGCATGTTCGTGCCGGCGCGGCGCTTGCCGTCAATACCCACATTGACGCCCGAACCTATACCCGTGCCGCCATAACCGACCATGGAGACGGGCATGTCCTCGGTGATCGGTGAGAACAGCATGCCGTAGGTGGGCAGCCCGATCGCCGGCGTGTCCAGCGTGGCCAGCGCCACGTCCCCGCCCGGAAAATCGAACTCGCCGTCCAGGCCGAAGGGCGCCTGGACCTGAAGCACGTTGTAGAAGGCCAGATCTGGATTGGACAACCAGTCGCCGGTCGCCAGACCGCGATCAGTCCAGTCAAGATAGCCGGGGATTGAATCAACCTGAAAGCCGAAACCGATGGGGATGCCGCCCTGCTCCCCGCCATACAGCATCTCATTGTATCCATCGACGCAGTGCGCAGCCCAGACAACCGTCCGCGGATTGATGAGCTGACCGGTGCACACGAAGGTGCCGCCGGGCGTACGGTTCCACATCATGCCGACGCCGGCCCACACATTGTCTGTATCGACCGCCCCATCGACGCCGATATCATCGCGGATGGGCAGGGCGTTGGCCGTACTGCCAATCGCCACCGCGAGCACGAGGGCGGAGGCCGCCGTTCCGAGTGATGCCTTCAGATTCATCTTCCGGTGCATGATGTTTCCCCTTCAAACCGTTATAATCTTCGGGACGGTAATTCGTCTGCCGTCCGCACGAGACTTCAATTTTTCGGTGACGAAGCTTAGACTGCTAACGAAAAGTTAATCAATTATCGCAGGACCATGATGCGAACGAAGCGATCATTTTGGCAGAAATGCGACAAATTTGCCGCACTCGCTCTAATTGCGCTTGCTGCGTGCGAGAGCCGTTCAGATGAGGGCGATGGGCGTGATTTTGGCCCGTCCCGGCTGCTGGAAGAGGATATTCGCACGCCGGACAACCGGGCCGGAGCAGAACTGGCAACGCTCACAGGCCGGCCCCTGAGCCCGACCCAGGGGCGCCTGGCCGGTGGATGGCAGCTTCAGGGGAGCGATATCTGCTCCGTCGAGTTTCATTCCGGCGGCGGCGTGACTGTCGCGGATGACTGCCCGGCCACCCTGAGCAGAGCGGTGTTGTGGGCAGTTCACGAGGACAGGCCATACCAGATCCAGCTCCTCGACCAGCAGCGGGCAGCGGTCTGGCGCGGGGGACTGATGGCTGAGGATGAACTTTCCGGCCGTCTTGCTGTTGGCACGCGCATTGACTTTGTCAGGGCAAGGCCCGCAGAGCACTAGAGCAGCCCTGTCTCGACATGTCCTGGGGACGGCGTTATGCCTCGGCCGGAATTGCGTCAGCACTCGGCGCACTCCGCTCGAATCCCTGGGAGACCCTCTATGACGCGCGAAATTCCCCATTTCATCAAAGGCCGGCACGAAGCTGGCACCTCTGAGCGCTTCGGCGATGTGTTCGATCCGAGCGCTGGCGAGGTGCAGGCGCGTGTGCGGCTGGCGACAAAGGCCGAGCTCGCGCACGCAGTGGAGATCGCCAGGGAAGCGCAGCTCTCCTGGGCGGCGACCAATCCGCAGCGCCGCGCCCGCGTCATGTTCCGCTTCAAGGCGCTCGTTGAAGAGAATATGGAAGATCTCGCCCGCCTGTTGGCGTCCGAGCACGGCAAGGTGGTCGCGGACGCCAAGGGCGACATCCAGCGCGGGCTGGAAGTGATCGAGTTTGCCTGCGGCGTGCCCCACCTGCTCAAAGGCGAGTACACTGAAGGCGCTGGCCCCGGCATTGATGTCTACTCCATGCGCCAGCCTCTGGGCGTGGTGGCGGGCATCACCCCGTTCAACTTCCCGGCCATGATCCCGATGTGGATGTTTGGCGTCGCCATCGCGTGCGGAAATGCCTTTATTCTGAAGCCCTCAGAGCGCGATCCGTCCGTGCCGCTGCGCCTGGCCGAGCTGATGCAAGAAGCCGGTCTGCCCGACGGCGTGCTGAACGTCGTCCACGGCGACAAGGAGGTCGTCGATGCGCTTCTGGAGCACCCGGATGTGAAAGCCATCAGCTTTGTCGGCTCATCTGACATCGCCCAGTACGTCTATGTGAAGGGCGCGGAGAACGGCAAGCGCGTGCAGGCCATGGGCGGGGCAAAGAACCACGGCATCGTCATGCCCGACGCCGACATGGATCAGGTCGTGAAAGACCTCGTGGGTTCCGCCTTCGGGTCGGCTGGTGAGCGCTGCATGGCATTGCCCGTGGCCGTTCCCGTTGGCGAGGACACCGCCAACCGCCTGATCGAGGCGCTGATCCCCGAGATCGAGACGCTTAAACCCGGCCATTCGCTGGACCCGGATGCGATTTACGGCCCCGTAGTGACCGCCGCCCACAAGGCCCGCATCGAGAGCTATATCGAGATGGGCGTGAAAGAGGGCGCCGAACTCCTCATCGATGGGCGCGGCTTCGAGCTGCAGGGCCATGAGAAGGGCTTCTTCGTCGGCCCGTCACTCTTTGACCGCGTGCGCCCGGACATGCGCTCCTACCAGGAAGAAATCTTTGGTCCGGTCCTGCAGATCGTGCGCGCCAAGGACCTGGAAGAAGCCGCGCGCCTGCCCAGCGAACACCAGTACGGCAATGGCGTTGCCATCTTCACCCGCAATGGCCTGGCGGCACGCGAGTTTGCCGCCAAGGTGAATGTCGGCATGGTCGGCATCAATGTGCCGATCCCGGTGCCGGTCGCCTACCACACCTTTGGTGGCTGGAAACGCTCTGCCTTTGGCGATTCCAACCAGCACGGCATGGAAGGGGTGCGCTTCTTCACCAAGATCAAGACCGTCACCCAGCGCTGGCCCACCGGTGAGGTCACTGACCAGTCCTTCATCATCCCGACCATGGGGTAGGGTGACCGCGTCAAATCCGTGCTATCACTGCGCGCATGGACACAGCGCTCGCGATACCCACGCTGGACGATGCCCGCGCCCGCCTGATGGCGGAGCGGGACAGCTTGCGTGCACTTGGCGTTACCGCGATTACCCTCTTCGGCTCGATAGCTAGCGGCAAGGCCCACGCCGCCAGCGATGTGGATGTCGTCATCGAGACGGCGGACGAGAGCTTTGGCTATGACGCGCTCATTGCGGTGGCCGAGCGTCTGGAAGACATCTTCCTGCGCGAAGTGGACGTGATCCACGCTCGTTCCCTCTCGCCGGAACTCAAGCGGGAAGTGGCGATGACAGGTGTGAGGGTGGCGCTGTGAGGGCCCAGATACGCAAACGCCTGTCAGACGCGCTCACCGAAGCGCGCTTTGCGCATGAGCTTGTCGCTGAACGAGACAATAACGCGATTGCGAACGACCCTGTCGCCCGGCGAGCCCTTGAACGCGCCTGTGAGATTGTCGGTGAAGCCCTTCGCGCAGCCATTGAAAGCGAGCCCGGCATAGTGGCCGATTACCCGGACATCCCGTGGAAGAAGGCCATCGGGCTACGCACCCGTCTCGCCCATGCCTATGACAGGGTCGATATCGCTTTCCTCACCGATGCCGCCAGAAACGCATTCCCGGACCTGATCGCGAAGCTGGAAAAGACGCTCAGCTAACCCTGCTCCGCTTTCTCCGGCGCAGTATCGGCCTTTTCCGCGAGCCATGCCTTGATCAGGGACTGGTAGGGCATGTCGCGCTTGTTGGCGGCAATCTTGATGCGCTCAAGAAGCGCGACCGGCAGCCGCAGCGAAATGGAGGCCGAGCTTGGCTTGAGCGCGGGCATACGCACGCGTTCGGCCTTGCTCCAGTCCACATGGTCAGCGGAATCGTGGACCTCCCACCATGCGCGTTCTTCGGCTTCGCTGGCAAAGACCGGCGGCTTCTTATCCTGCGCGCTCATACACATCCCTTTCCTTGCGGCTCATGTCTCTTGCCGACAGTAGATTACTCCACAATCGCACAAAAAACCCCGCCGGAGCACTCCGGCGGGGCTTTCAATTTCAGGCGCAGGCTTGAAAGCGCCTACTCCTCACCATCCATCAGATTCTGCATCAGGAAGGTGTATTCCAGCGCCAGCCGGTTGGCCGTTTCGCGCAGGTTTGCCGCCGCAGAATGGCCGCCTTCCATGTTCTCGTAATAGAGCATGTCGAGGCCGAGAGCGCCGGTCAGATACGCCATCTTGCGGGCATGAGCCGGATGCACCCGGTCATCCTTGGTCGAGGTGAGAAGGAAGAGCGGGGGATACTCCCGGTCCGGGTCCACATTGTGCAGCGGCGAGATGGAGCGCAGGAAGGCGCGTTCGTCCGGGTTTTCATCCGGGAAGCCGTATTCGGCCTGCCAGCTGGCCCCGGCCAGCATGGTGTGGAAGCGCATCATGTCCAGAAGCGGCACCTGGCTGATGACCGCGCCAAAGAGATCCGGGCGCTGGGTATACATCACGCCGGTCAACAGCCCGCCATTGGAGCCGCCCACCACGCCCAGCTGGGCCGGTGTGGTGATGCCGTCGGCAATCAGCGCCTCCGAGACCGCAATCAGATCGTCATAGATGCGCTGGCGGTTGATGGTCAGGCCCGCCTGGTGCCAGGCCGGACCGAACTCGCCCCCGCCGCGAATGTTCGCCAGCACATAGGTGCCGCCATTTTCCAGCCAGAGCCGGCCCATCGTACCCGAATAGGACGGGTTCAGGCTTACCTGGAAACCACCATAGGCGTAGAGCAGGGTTGGCCCCGGCTCCGCGCCTGAGCGCTCCGGATTGTGGATGATGAAATAGGGAATGCGTGTGCCGTCGGCGCTGACCGCCTCGCGCTGCTCCACTTCCAGACCGGTGGTATCAAACCAGGCCGGCATCGATTTGGCGGGCGAGAGCGAAGTGGCATCCGCGCTGACCCGGTAGAGCGTGTTCGGCGTCAGATAACCCTGCGCCGAGACGAAGGCGAGATCGGACTGGTCATCGGCCGTGGTGATGGAGACCGAGGTGTTCTCCGGCGTCTCCACCTGGCGGCGCTGCCAGCCATTTTCATCACGGGTAAAGACCCACAATCCCCCGACGACATTCTCGTCGATCACGGCCAGCAAATGGTTCGCCGTAGCGGCAAACCCGCCGACCGACTGGCGCTCACCGGGGACGAACACCGTCTCGATGGCGGGCAGTTCGCCCGTTGCGGCCAGCTCAGACATGGAGAGCGAAAGCACCGCGCCCTGGGGATAGGTCTCGCCGCCTTCCACGGGCGTCCAGTCCTCCTCGATGGAGAAGACCAGCTGGTCGCCAAACAGGGCTTGCGGGCTGACCCGGCGCGGCAGGGTAAGCCGGATCGGCTCGCCTTGCGCATTGTCCGGCAGCAGCCAGTACACGCTCTCAAAGAAGGTCTCGGCCTGCGTGGCCAGAAGATAGAACGTGCCGTCGGCCTGCTGGAAGCGGGCCGGCCACACGCCGACATCACTGGCGGCACCGGTGAAGACCACTTGCGCCTCTTCTATCGGCGTGCCCCGCGTCCAGCGCTTGACCACGAACGGATAGCCGGAGGTCGTGGTTTCAGCCGGATCGAGCGCGGTGGCGATCAGCAGCGTGTCTTCATCGATCCAGGCGGTCGTGCCCTTGGTGGGCGGAACAACAAAGCCATCCTCGACAAAGCTGCGGCTCTCCATATCCCATTCGCGGATATGGGCCGCATCCGACCCGCCATCGGAAAGCGTCAGCATGCAATGGCGATAATCCGGTGCCAGGCAGGACGAGCCACGCCACACCCAGTTGCGCCCTTCTTCGTCGGCCAGCGCATCGAGATCGAGCACGACATCCCATTCAGGGTTCGCCGTCTCATAGCTTTCCAGCGTGGTGCGCCGCCACAGCCCGTGCGTGTTCTGTGCGTCCTGCCAGAAATTCCACAGCTCGCTGCCGCGCACCGTCACGAACGGGATACGGTCTGTGCTTTCGAGCACCTCAAGCGCCCGGTCGAAGTGCTGCTGATAACGCGGATCGGCCTGCAGATGACCCAGCGAGCGTTCGTTCTGGGCGCGGGCAAAGGCAAGGGCTTCCTCGCCTTCCACCTCTTCCAGCCACAGCAATTCTTCCGAGCCGGACTGGATGGCCGCGTTCAGCGCGCGCGCTTCGGCGTCCACGCCCGCCCGCTCCTCGCTCTGGCTGTGGGATGAGGCTGCCGTTTCGTTCACAGTGACATCTCCGTTTCCGGCAGGATCACAGGCGGCCAGCAATAGCGCCGGGCCTGCAACCATCAGGGCCGCTTTATGCATCGTCATGGATATGAAATCCCCCTTGGAAAAACTGGCGCGCATTGAACGCTGACCACGCAGGCACGTCAAAGCCCGCTACATTACAAACCTGAAATCTCTGATCCCTGTTGCCGCCCCGCTTGCGGAGCAGCCCAAGGAGGCGTATCGGCTAAACCCATGAAAGCCTATGCCATGAACGGGGCGGGAAACGCCTTCATCGTCATTGACGCGCGCGAGCAAGGCGGGCGGCTGGCCCTGTCGCCTGCACGCGTCGCGGCGCTGCATGAGCGCCGCCCGTTCGACCAGATCATGGGACTGGAAAGCCATGGCGTCGCCGATGCGCATTTGCGCGTCTGGAACGCAGATGGCGGCGAGGTGGGGGCCTGCGGGAACGGCACACGCGCCGCCGCCTGGCTGATGTTTCAGGATGATAACCGCTCACGCCTGACGCTTGCGGCACAGGGCGGCGCACTCGGCGCGCGCCGTCTGGACACTGGCATGGTGGAGGTCGATCTCGGCCAGCCCGGCCTTGGCTGGCGCGATATTCCGCTGGCGCGCGAGATGGACACGGTCCGGCTCGATTTCGGCATCGATCTTCCCGGCGGTGGACGCCTTGAAGGACCAGGCGCGGTATCCATGGGCAATCCCCATGCGGTGTTTTTCGTCGAGGACGTGGCCGCTCTGCCATTGGCCGGGATCGGCCCGAAAATCGAGCATGACCCGCTCTTCCCCGAACGTGTGAATGCAGGCTTTGCGCAAGTGATCGACCGCCAGACGATCCGGCTGAGGGTCTGGGAGCGCGGTGCGGGCCTGACGCTTGCCTGCGGTACCGGTGCCTGCGCGGCTCTGGTAGCCGCCCACCGGCGCGGCCTCACGGCGCGCGAGGCGGTCATCATCGCCGATGGCGGGGTGCTGCCCGTGCGCTGGGACGCGGACGGGCATGTGCATCTGTCCGGCCCGGTGGAGATGGAAGGCGAGCTGGATATTGAAGGACTGGTCTAGCCTTCGGTCTCGCGTAAGAGGCTCATCTCGTAGACAAAGCGATTGCCCGGATGGACCGTGTCGGAGAACGCGATCACGCGTCCGCTCTTGTCATAATAGCGCCGCCTTGTGCGCAGGGCCGCAGCGCCCGCCTCACAATCAAGCCTTGCCGCTTCAGCTTCGGTCGTTACGCCAGCCAGAATGGCCTGATCGACCCGGGCGGTCGCCACGCCGCGCGTAGTGGCAATCCATTCAATGATAAGCCCGTTCATCTCCACCAGCTTTTCCACCGGCGGGGCCAGATCGGCGCGGATATAGATATCGGTCAGCGCCAGTGGCGGCTCGCCCGGCACGGCGCGCAAGCCGGAAACGCGCATATATTCCCCGCCCGGCGCGATACCGAATGTGCGCGCCAGCTGGGATTCCAGCGAGATCATCGCCGTGGCATCAGGCGTCAGGCGCGCATCGCGCGCATACTGCATCAGATCGTCCACATTGCCGAGGCGCTGGGAAAAGGCCGCCTTGCTCTCGGTGGCTATCACCAGCGTACCTGCCCCGCGCCGGCGCACGATCAGCCCGGCCTCGGCCAGAAGGCGCAGCGCCTCACGCGCGGTATGGCGCGAGACCTTATAGCTCTCGCACAGCGCATGCTCGGTCGGCAGCAACTTGCCGACCGGCGGATCACCCGCTGCGATACGTTTTTTCAGCGTTTCAGCCAGCCACACATAGCGCGGTGCGGCGCTGTCCTCGCCCCTGTCCTGTCCGGTTTGGGTCAAACAGGCTCTCCTGACGGCGTTCCGTTTCCGCCCGCTCATACCATAGACCGGCGCGATTCCGTCAGCCTTTGTCAGGACAAACAAGGGGCGGCGGACAGGGCGCGCCCTTGCAACAGGCGCAGGGTCAGGCTGGAATGGCCCGGACAAGCTGGAGATCCGCCATGATCGCGCTATTGCTGGCCGCCCTCGCCTTTGCAGAGCCCGAAACCGCGCCGCAAGCGCAGGCTGAGCCGCGCTATGGCACCGCCGACTATCGGGCCAGCTTTCTCACCGGACGCTTTTCCAATACGCAGCAATACGAGGCGTGGCAGCGCGACGCGCAGCCGGATGCCCCCGCGTACGCGTTCGACCTGTACTACGCCACGCATGCGCGCGTGGAGGCGCCCGGACTTGGCGAGCACGTGATCTATGTGGAATGGCGCGCGGGCGCAGATGACGGCCCCATCAGCCGCCAGCGGCTCTGGGTGTTTCGCGAGGGCGAGGGCGGTTGGTCCCCAGGGTTTGACATTTTCGAGTTCCGCGATCCTGACAGCTTTGCAGGCCGCGCGGATGAAGAAGGCGCATTTGCATCCCTTACCGCAGAGGACCTCATCGGCTACCCCGGGGAATGTCTGGTGGAGGCCCAGTCGCCAGCCCATGCGGGCTATTACTTCACAATAGAGAGCGATGATTGCATCGTGACTGCCGAAACGGGGGAGGAAGTCCGTATGGGTGCCAGCCTGCGCGGCGATCACCACTTCTTCACCTATCGCGAATGGGGCAATACGCTGGAACACCAAGCTGCATACCGGTTCCCTGATGCCCCCTACCCCTACAGCTTCCGCCGCCTGCCCGATGAGGACTGACACCTCGCAATGACACAGCGCCCCCGCCCGCTCGTCATGGGCATTGTCAATGTGACGCCCGACAGCTTCTCCGATGGCGGTCAGCATTTTGATGCCGCCCGCGCCATCGTGCATGGGCGGGGCCTGATCGCGGCAGGCGCGGACTGGCTTGATATTGGCGGGGAAAGCACACGGCCCGGCGCGCAGCCTGTCAGCGAAGCCGAAGAGCTGAAACGTGTCGTCCCGGTGATCGAGGGGCTGGCTGGCACCGGCATTCCCCTCTCCATCGACACGATGAAGCCGGGCGTGGCGCGGGCTGCCATCTCCGCTGGCGCAAGCCTCTGGAATGATGTGAACGCGCTGCGGGCCGATGACGCGCTGGAAACGGCCGCGGAGCTCGGCTGCCAGATCTGCCTCATGCACATGCAGGGCGCGCCGCAGACCATGCAGGCCGACCCCGTGTACGAGGATGTGGTGGCAGAGGTGGAGACCTTCCTGCTGGCGCGCGCCGAGGCGGCCATAGAGGCAGGCGTTCCACGTGAAAGCATCTGGCTTGATCCCGGCATAGGGTTCGGCAAGACGCTCACCCATAATCTGGCGCTGATGGCAGCCCTGCCACGCCTTGCAGGCCTCGGCTTCCCGGTCCTTTTCGGGGCGTCACGCAAGCGCTTCATCGCCGCGCTGAATGGTGATGCGCCCGCAGATCAGCGCCTTGGCGGATCACTGGCGGCTGCGCTGCACGCGGCCCGGTCAGGGGCCAGGATGATCCGCGTGCATGATGTGCGAGAAACCGTGCAGGCGCTGAAGATTCAGGCCGCTATCGCCAGCGCGCCTTAGCTGTCTTTGCGCGGCTTGCGCTTGATGCGCTTCAGCGTCTGGTCACCACCGGACGGGCCGTCGCCCTTAAAGGGCTTTTTGCCGGCCTGCGGTTTGCCATCCTTGCCGGACTTGCCTGCGCGGAACGGTTTCTCGCCGCCGGCCGCCTTGTCCTTGCGATAAGGCTGGTCGCCCTTGAAGGATTTGCGGCCTTTGTGCGGCCCCTTGTGCGCTCCATCCGGCTTCTTCCCGCCGGACAGCGGCTTGATGTTCACACTCGGCGCAGGTGGCTTGTCCTCATAGAGGGCATCCTCATCGCGTTCAGCCCTGCGGGCGAAGCGTTCGCGGCGGCCCGGACGGTCATCACGGGGCGGGCGCTGGCGCGAAGGCGGCGCATCCGGATTGGCAGGCTGCAAGGGCGTATCGCCCGCGCGCCGGACCACCACGTTCTGGTCACGCTCGCGCGGCTCCAGAAGCGCTTTTTCGAAATGCTCCACCTGCGCGCCGGTGATTTCAAAGCGGGTGGCCACCTCGCCAATGTCAATCGCGCCGATATCACGGCCCGTGACATCGCCCAGACGGCAGATCATCGGCACCAGCCAGCGCGGCTCGGCGCGCTGGCGCCGACCCATATCCACTTCGAACCAGACACTGCCTTCAAACCCGGCACGCGGCGCGCGTTCGCGGCGCTCGCGCCGTTCAAACGGCTCATTGCGGTCGCGCGGACCTCGCTCCTCGCGCCGGACGGGGCCGCTATCCACGCCCAGCTCTTCAGGTGCCGGCAGGCGGCGCTCCAGCTCGGCCAGAAAGCCCAGCGCAATGCGCTCTGCGCCAAAGCGCTCAATGATCTCGCGCGCTTCGCTCAGCCGCTCCTCATCGATCTCGCCAGTAAAGGCGGGATGCTCGCCAAGGCGTTCACGGTCTTTCGCCCGGACGGCATCCGCATCGGGCGCATCCGTCCACTCCGCATCAAGGCGCGCATCGCGCAAAAGCCTCGTCGCCCGGCCGCGCTGGTTGAACCCGGTGACGAGAACACTGATACCCTTGGCGCCCGCCCGCCCGGTCCGCCCCGAACGGTGCAGCAGGGTCTCGGAATTGTTTGGCAGATCGGCATGGATAACCAGATCAAGGCCCGGCAAATCGATCCCGCGCGCGGCCACATCCGTCGCCACACACACCGCCGCCCGGCCATCGCGCAGCGATTGCAGCGCCTTGGTGCGTTCGGCCTGGCTAAGCTCCCCGGAGAGGGCGACGGATGCAAAGCCGCGATTGGCAAGGCGCGCCGCCATGCGGTTCACGCCTTCGCGCGTGCCGCAGAACACCAATGCGCGCGGCGCGCCATGATAGCGCAGCACGTTGATGACAGCGTTTTCCCGGTCACGCGGCGGTACGGCATGCACGACATAGCTGATATCGGCGTGCTGGCTGCCATGACTGATTGTGGAGATACGCACCGCGCCGGACTGATAGGTCTGGGCGATGCGCGCGATCTCTTTGGACACCGTGGCCGAAAACAGCAGCGTGCGCCGCTCTTCCGGGGCGGACCCCAGAATGAATTCGAGGTCTTCGCGGAAGCCGAAATCGAGCATCTCGTCGGCTTCATCGAGCACGATGGCGCGAATGGCGGACAGATCCAGCGCGCCCCGCTCGATATGGTCCTTCAAACGGCCCGGCGTGCCCACGATGATATGCGCGCCGCGCTCCATGGCCCGGCGCTCTGCGCGCGGGTCCATGCCCCCGACCGCAGAGGCAATGCGCGCACCCGCATCAGCATAAAGCCAGCCAAGCTCGCGCTGGACCTGCAGGGCCAGCTCGCGCGTCGGCGCAATCACGAGGGCTAGCGGGCTTTGCGAGAAAGCCAGCTTCTCATCCTCGCCCAGAAGATCAGGTGCCATCGCGATACCGAAGGCCACCGTCTTGCCAGAGCCGGTCTGGGCGGAAACGAGCAGATCCTGCCCAAAGGCATTATCGGCCAGCACCGCGCCCTGAACGTCGGTCAGCGTCTCATAGCCCTTGCGCGCCAGCGCAGCGCGCAGCGCGGGATGGATAGTGTCAGGCAGCGTCATGTAAGGGCCTCGCCGGGCACGCATTGGCAGGCGTTTCGCCAGCGCGCCGTAAAAATATCTGGCGCACGGGGCAGGCCCGGCACCAATTCAGCGCGGCGCTATAGCAGCTTCCCCGCGATAAGGGAAATGATCTGGCTTTGGCGGCTTACGGCTTCTCTATTCCGGTGGCCCACTCAGGCACAAGCAGCACGCCGTGCTGCTGCACCCGCCTGTTGTGGGCGGCAATTGCGCGCCTGTTCTGCTGCCGCCATGCCTTCGCTGCGGGATTAGTGTCTGATTTATGCCGAGGCCGCTCTGTCATTCTCGTTACAACCCCTCAAAAACGCTATCGAAGCGCACCATGCCTTTCACGCCCTGCATCGCCGCCCGGTCCAGCCGCGAAATCATGAAGGCTTCTTCCGGAACGCCCTCATAGGGGCAGGCAATGCCCAGAGGGCCAGCCGGTACGAAGCCGAAGCGCGGGTAATAGGCCGGGTGGCCGATCAGCGCGACGAAAGGCGCGCCGCGCGCCTGCGCGCACGACAGCGCCGAGCGGCAGAGCGCGGACCCGACACCGCTGCGCTGGCCCGCCGGGTCAACGCTGACAGGTGCCAGCGCCAGCCCGTCAATGACCACGCCGCCCGCCGCGTCCACGATGGGTGCGGGCGAGAGCATGATGTGCCCGGCAAGCCCGTTGCCCGGTATCTCGGCGACCAGCGAGATCGCCTCCTCGCCGTGCTTGTCGCGCAAAAGATCGACCAGCCTTGCCTCGTCATCGCGCTGGAAGGCGGCATGGGTGAGCCGGTGAACCGCCGTCTGGTCCTGCTCTGTCTCAGGTCTGATCAGCATGACCTGCCCCTATTCCGCTGCCGCCAGCGCCGCGAGACGCGCATACACGCCCTCGCCTTGCGCGCGCAGCTCGCCATGCGTGCCCTGCTCGACGATCCGGCCCTCATTGAAGACCAGAATCCGGTCAGCGTCCCTTATGGTCGACAGCCGGTGGGCGATGACGATGGCGGTGCGGCCCGCCATCACATCGGCCATCGCCTCCTGCACCTCGCGCTCGGTCTCGTTGTCGAGGCTGGACGTGGCTTCGTCGAAGATGAGGATAGGCGCATCGGCCAGCACCGCGCGGGCAATCGCCACGCGCTGGCGCTCCCCGCCCGACAGCTTCACCCCGCGCTCACCCACCAGCGTGTCATAGCCGCCCGGCAGGCGCGCGATGAAATCATGCGCACGCGCGCGCTTCGCGGCCCTGACAATATCCTCCATCGAGGCATCTGGGCGCGCATAGGCGATATTCTCCGCAATCGAGCGGTGAAACAGGGCCGGATCCTGCGGCACGAGCGCTATGGAACGGCGCAGGCTTGCCTGCTTCACACCGCGCACATCCTGCCCGTCAATGAGAATTGCGCCCTCATCGACATCATAGAGCCGCTGGACCAGCTTCACGAAGGTCGACTTGCCTGAACCCGTCGGGCCGACCAGAGCCACCTTCTCGCCGGCCGGTATGACAAGCGAGAAATCCTCGTAGAGCGGCCGGTTCTGACCCGCATAGGTAAAGCGCACGCGGTCGAACACGATTGCGCCGGGGCCGGGCACGAAGTCCGGTGCACCCGGCGCGTCAGCGATTTGCGTTTCCTGCTGGGCGTAGGCGGCAATGTCCTGAATCTCGTCAAGACCACGCTGGACGTTCTGCACCTCCTCGCCAAAGCGGCGCATATAGCCCGCCATCAGCATGAAGGCCGTGATGGCAAACACCACCGCGCCGGGGCTCGCCTCACCGCGCTGCCACAGATTGATAAGCAGACCCGTCAGGCCCGCCTGCAGGGCGAGCACGGCAATGATCTGCACCAGCCAGGTGTTCACAAACCTGAGCCAGGTCTTCTTCACCTCGCGGCGCCAGCGCCAGGCCAGCGTGTGGAAACGCTGGTCCTCACGCGCTTCTGCGCCAAAGCTCTTCACCGTGGCGATACCCGACACGGCGTCGGCAACCGCCCCGCCCAGTTCAGAATCGATCCGGTTGGAGCGGATATTCTGCGGGCGCACATAGAGCGCCGACATCGCCACTGAGGCCACGATGAAAATGGCGGTGACGCTCAGCGCATAGAGCCCGACCAGCGGCCAGGTGAAGAGCATGTAGACGCCCAGCCCCGCCATCACGAGGACAGAGGGAATCAGCCCGAACCAGAGCGTCGCGGTGATCGTGTCATAGGCCCACATGCCGCGCGTGATCTTGCGCACGACCGAGCCGGCAAACGTGTTGGCATGCCAGTCGAGCGCGAAGCGTTGTACGCGCGCGAAAGACTCCGTCGTCATGTCGGCCATGTTGGCGCTGGAGAAGCGTATCTCGAAGCGCACCGCGATCTGGCGCATGGCGTTAAACGCAATGGCCAGGCCCAGAAATAGCGCGAACGCCGCCCAGTGGCGGCCATCGCCATTGCCGGTCATCGTGTCAATGAGCCGCCGGCAGCGACGGGGATGAACACGTCGATCACCGTGGCAATGAGCGTGAAGCCCACCAGGGCGGCAAAGAGCCATGGGCGGCGCATCCACTGGCGCCACAGGAAGGCCAGAACGGCGGAATTGGAAAGCACGCGCGGCGTGCGCGCGTCATCATCAAATTGTTCGGTCATGCTCGTCTCGAATGCTAGAGGCCCGCCTGCCCGGTGACGGGCGCGGACCAGGGTTCTGAAAATGGAAGCGTGACAGGGCGGCAGGGGAGAAGCGTTACGCGGGATAGCAGCCTGTCGGCCGGTGGCCCCGGTGCCCTCCAATTACCGCGCTACCGCGTGCGCGTGAGGGCGCTCCAGATTTCAGATCGCATGAGTCAGACGAGACCTCCTTTGGACGGCAGACGCCGCCGGTGAGGTGAGCCTGTTACACCCGCCCGCCCGCCGGGCCAAGCGCTGAGACGGCGAACTGTGGCATTGTGGTTAACAGGTGTGGCGATGAAGGCACAGGGGCCGCATCCTTCGAGACGCTCGCTTCGCTCGCCCTCAGGATGAGGGATCGAGCTTTAAGCCCTCATCCTGAGGGGCTTCGTTAGAAGCCGTCTCGAAGGACGAGGGCGTAAACGAGCAGGGAAGATCAACACCTCAGAAATCCAGATCCGCATACCAGCGCGCGGGCGGCAGGCCGGGCAGGCGATCATCCAGCAGCGAGCGGAAGGCCGGGCGGCATTTGATGCGCTCATACCAAGCTTTCGCCGCCGGGAAGCTGTCCCAGGGCACATCGCCCAGATAATCCACACAGGAAAGATGCGCCGCCGCCACCAGATCAGCCATGGAGTATCGCGGCCCCGCTAGCCCGTCGCGGCGCTCCAGCAGCATGCTCATATAATCAAGATGCGCGCGCAGGAAATCGCGCCCCGCCCGGATAACCGAAGCATCGGGAGAACCCAGATTCTGCATGCGCTTTTCCAGCTTTTCATGCAGCAGATAGGCATTCACCTCGGCATCGAACTTGCGGTCAAACCAGGTGACCAGCCGGCGCACCTCGGCGCGCCCCGCCGGATCGGCTGGCAAAAGCGGCGGCTCGGGCCGGGTCTCTTCGAGATGGGCAAGGATGGCATCGGCCTGCACGATCACCAGCGGGGTCTCGCCCGACCGGTCCTCCAGAACGGGCGTCAGCCCCGCCGGGTTGAGATCGAAAAACGTATCTTCCGGCTCCCAGACACGCTGGAAGCGCAGCTCCACAGCACATTTCTTCTCGGCCAGCGCAAGACGCGCCTGCCGGGACCAGGGATCAAGGGGCCAGTGGTGCAGAATGAACATCGCGAAAAACGCTAATGCGCTTCGTGACAGGGTTTAAGCGCCTATTCAGCGCGCCCCGCCATCATGGGGCTCAGGATCGGCATCAAAAAACCCGCGCCCGTGCGCCTCGCCATAGCCTTTGGGATCGGAATGGATCAGCAGATCGGCGGCCGGATAGTGCGCCAGCACCCGGTTCTCCGCGTCCACCACCACATCGTGGGCATCCTTGAGAGACTGGTAGGGGTCAAGGTCCATATGGACCTGAATGTGGATAAGCGGGCCTGCCGCGCGTGTGCGTAGCTCGTGAATGCCCAGCACGCGCGGATCATCGGTGAGGAGCGCTTCGATATGGGCGCGGGTCTCGTCTGGCAGTTCCCGGTCGAGGAGCTGATTGACCGAATCCCGGCCAAGCTCGTAGGCAGACCTGGCCAGCAGGAAGCCGACAAACAGGGCGAGGATCGGATCGGCCCGCTCCAGTCCGGCAAAGACCGCCAGCGCAATCCCGCCCATCACGGCCAGGTTGGACAGCAAATCGGCTGAATAATGCGCCCGGTCGCCCGTTACCGCGATGGAGCCGGTGCGCCGGATCACCAGCGTCTGCATGCGGATAAGGCCAAGCGTCAGGACCAGCGATAGCGCCATCACCGCCAGCGCCCAGCCACCCGCCTCCACGGGCTGCGGGTCAATGAGGCGGCGCGTGCCTTCCACAAAGAGGAAGATGGCGGAGGCCGCCACCAATACAGCCTGCAGGAGGCTGGAAAAGGCTTCCGCCTTGCCATGGCCGAAGCGGTGCTCATTGTCGGCAGGCCGAGCCGCATAGCGCACGGCCAGAAACGCCGTCACCGAGGCGGCAAGGTCCAGAAGCGAATCAAAAAAGCTCGCCAGCAGGGCGATAGAGCCCGACGCTATCCAGCCCGCGAGCTTGGCGCCCACCAGTATCAGCGCCACGCTGACCGAAAGGGCCGTCGCCATCGTGTTGATGCGCTGCGCCTCGGCCGGATCCATACGCCCCGGCCCGGCCAGGCCGGCAGGCTGGATATCCGTTTCGGGCGCGCGTGAAGGTGACGTCATGGCGCCGATATAGGCGCACGCCGTTACATTGTCACCAACGCGCGCTGGCGCAGATCAACTGGCGAAATACGCCTCGACCTCGCGGATCAGGGCCTTTTTGGCCACTTCCACGATGCGCTTGCCCTTTTCAGGCGTCGCCTGCGAGGGATCAGAACCGATGCGGCCATCGGGAAAGTTCTTGCGGTAATCGGCTGCATCGGTGAACCGCCCCTCGGGCGCGGTTTTCGGCGTCATCACCACGTCTTTCACCGCTTCCGGGTAGGCGTAATAGGTGACGGCAACTTCTGAAGCCGTGGCGTGGCTGCCATCGCCTTCAGGGAACAGCTCCTTGCAGACCTGCGCTACCTCGTCAAACATCCACCAGGAGGTCTGTTTGAGCTTGTAGGGACACGCCTCGCCATCCAGCGACCAGGCCGCATAGCTTTCCACGAACGCCGCATCAATGGTGGTGATATTTCCGCCATGGCCGTTGAGGAAGAAGATGCGCTTGAAGCCGTGCCGGTGCAGGCTGTCGATCCAGTCATTGAGCGCGGCAATCATCGTGGTGGGCCGCAGCGTGATCGAGCCGGTAAAGCCAAGATGGTGCTGGGCCGAGCCGACCGAGAAGGTCGGCCCGACCAGAAAGCCCGCCTCATCGCCCGCTTCTTTTGCGATCACTTCAGGACAGATCGCGTCCGTGCCCAGCAGGCCGTTGGGGCCATGCTGCTCGACAGAGCCGATCGGGATGACGATGCCCTTGGACTTCTTGAGATAGGCTTCTATTTCGGGCCAGCTGGCCTGGTTGAGCTGCATGCCGGTATGTCTCCCGCCTGGAGGGGTCAATCATTCGCGAGCGAGATCAACCGATCACGCACCGTCTTGCAAGGGGAGAGGCGCATAAAAGCCTACACATGGTCCGCGCGCTTGCAGGGGCCGGGGCCTATCGGCCAAGCTCCACCCCGTCAGATCAGAGCCAAGCGCGGAGCACGACAGCCATGACAGACGAGATCATCCCGGTAGCCTCCAGCTTCTCAGGCTCGGACATGAGCGCAGAACGCTACAAGGCCCGGTATGCGCGCTCGATTGAAGAGCCCGAAGCCTTCTGGCGCGAGGAGCTGGGGCGGCTCGACTGGATCAGGCGGCCGGAAAAAATCTCCGATGTCTCCTTCAACAAGGATGATTTCCGCATTCGCTGGTTCGAAGACGGCATCCTCAATGTGTCGGTGAACTGCATTGACCGGCATCTGGAAACCCGCGCCAACAAGCCCGCCCTGATCTGGGAGGGCGACCATCCCGCCCACCATCACTCCATCACCTACCGCCAGCTGCACGACCATGTGTGCCGGTTCGCCAACGTGCTAAAAATGCTCGGCGTGAAAAAGGGCGACCGCGTCACGCTCTACATGCCGATGATCCCGCAGGCCGTCTTTGCCATGCTCGCCTGCACGCGCATCGGCGCGGTGCATTCGGTCGTGTTTGGCGGCTTCTCGCCCGAAGCCCTTTCAGGCCGGATCAATGATTGCCAGAGCGAGTTCGTCATCACCGCCGATCAGGGCGTGCGCGGTGGCAAGGCCATCCCCTTGAAAGACAATGTGGACGAAGCGTTGAAAAGCGCGCCCGGCGTCAAACGCGTGCTGTGCGTGAAGCATACCGGCGCGAACGTGCACTGGGAGGAGGGCCGCGATTACTGGTATCACGACCTGTCCATCCAGGTGGACGCGCATTGCGCGCCCGAACCGATGGGGGCCGAAGACCCGCTCTTCATTCTCTACACCTCAGGCTCCACCGGAAAGCCCAAGGGCGTGCTGCACACGACCGGCGGGTATCTCTTGTGGGCCACGATGACCCACGCCCTCACCTTCGATGCGAAGGAAGACGATATCTTCTGGTGCACGGCCGATATCGGCTGGGTGACGGGCCATTCCTACATCGTCTATGGCCCGCTCGCGAACGGCGCGACCAGCCTGATGTTTGAAGGCGTGCCGACCTGGCCGGATGCCTCGCGCTTCTGGCAGGTGATTGAAAAGCACAAAGTTTCGGTCTTCTACACCGCCCCCACCGCCATCCGCGCCCTGATGCGCCTGGGCGATGATCCGGTGACGAAGCATGACCGCTCCTCCTTGCGCCTTCTGGGCACGGTGGGCGAGCCGATCAATCCCGAAGCCTGGCGCTGGTATCACAAGACAGTCGGCAATGGGCATTGCCCCATCGTGGATACCTGGTGGCAGACCGAGACCGGCGGGCATCTCATCACGCCCCTGCCCGGCGCCCATGGCCTCAAACCGGGCTCGGCCAGCTTTCCCATGTTCGGCGTCCAGCCCGCCCTTGTCGATAATGACGGCAAGCGCCTCTCCGATAGCGGCGCGGCGCAAGGTAATCTGGTGCTGCTGGGTTCATGGCCGGGGCAGATGCGCACCGTCTATGGCGATGACCAGCGCTTCTTCGACACCTATTTTTCTACCTATCCCGGCTATTACTTCACCGGCGACGGCGCCCGGCGCGACGAGGACGGATACTGGTGGATTACCGGCCGGGTGGATGATGTGCTGAACGTCTCCGGCCACCGTCTGGGCACCGCCGAGATCGAAAGCGCGCTGGTACTCCACCCGGATGTCGCAGAAGCCGCTGTCGTTGGCTATCCGCACGACATCAAGGGGCAGGGCGTGTGGTGCTATGTGACGCTGAATGAGGGCGTCGAGGCGAGTGAAGCGTTGGAAAAGGCGCTCAAAGACCAGGTGCGCAAGGAAATCGGCCCCGTCGCCAGCCCGGACGTGATCCAGTTCACGCCCGGCCTGCCCAAGACCCGTTCGGGCAAAATCATGCGGCGAATCCTGCGCAAGATTGCCGAGAACGAGCTCTCATCGCTCGGCGACACCTCGACGCTCGCTGATCCCGGCGTGGTGGAGTCCCTGATCGAAGGACGGGTAAAGGCGGGCGGTTAGTGAGGCGCTAACCCAAAGGATCGCTTTGGCTGGTCCCCGCGCCGAACCGGCTTATCCTGGCAGGCATAATGAGGCTCTCGAGGGGTTAAAAGGGTCGCCATGAACCGCAGGACCGTCTCCGTGCTTTTTGTCTGCACGGGCAATATATGCCGCTCGCCCCTGGCACAGGGCGTGGCCGAGGCCATGGCCGCGAAGCTGAACAAGGCGATGGTGTTTGACTCGGCCGGTACCGGCGACTGGCATGCGGGCGAAGCCCCCGATCCGCGCGCCGTGGAAGCCGCCGCGCGGCGCGGCTATCACATCGCCAATCAGCGCGCCCGCGCACTCAGCGATGAGGATTTCGCGCGCTTTGACCACATTATCGGCATGGATAGCGGTCACAAGCGCTGGCTGCTGACGGCGCGTGATGTGCGCCGGCTGGAAGAGCGCCCCGTCTCCATGCTGATGGACTGGTCGGTAGGCTTGGCGGGCAAGGACGTACCCGATCCCTATTATGGCGACGATGCGGCCTTTGAACACGCGCTGGACCTGATCGAGAAGGGCGTGGACGGCCTAGTCCGGCGGATGTGAAGGCGGCTGCCCGGCCGGTCTTCACCCTTGGCAGCCCCGCCCGGCCCGCGCTACAGGGGGGCATGCGCACCATTCGCCGCCCGGCCCTGTTCATCGCCGCGATTCTGATCAGCTTTGGACTGGCCATGGCCGGCATCATCGCCCTCGCCCTGAAAGCGCTGCCGTGACACCGTCCAAGGCGCTGGAGGAAGGCATTGCCGGGGGCCGCCTGACCGAAGATGGCGGCCAGCGCGCCATTGCGCTCTATCTCGACACGCTGATCGAGGACATTGAGAGCTGGAAGGGCGGCAGGTCCGGCCTGTTCCGCAAATCAAGCCCGCCGCCCAAAGGGCTTTATCTCTGGGGCGGGGTCGGTACGGGCAAATCCCTCCTGATGGATCTCTTCCACGACGCGGTGAGCCTCAAGGCCAAGCGCCGCGTGCACTTCCACGCCTTCATGCAGGACGTGCATGCCCGCATCGCACGTGAACGCGAGACGAAAAAGGGCGAGCCCCTGATCGCCGTGGCTGACGAGATCGCCCGCGAGACACGGCTTTTATGCTTTGACGAGCTGCAGGTGACCAATGTCGCCGATGCGATGATCCTTGGCCGCCTGTTTGAGCGCCTGTTCGACAAGGGCGTGGTCGTGATCGCCACCTCCAACCGCCACCCGTCAGAGCTCTATAAGAATGGCCTCAACCGCCAGCTTTTTGAGCCCTTCATTGCCATGATAGAGGCAAAGCTGGACGTGATGCGTCTCGATAGCGGGCGCGATTACCGCCTGGAGCGCCTGTCTGCCGCGCCGGTCTATTACACGCCGCTGGATGAAGAGGCCGATGCGGCGATGGACGCGGCCTTTGCCCGCCTGACGCTGGGCGCGCGGGCGCAAAGCTGCACGCTCACCATTCAGGGCCGCACGCTGGAGGTGACACGCGAAGCGGCTGGTGTAGCGCGGTTTGGCTTTGCCGAGCTGTGCGCAAGGCCGCTGGGGGCTGCAGATTATCTGATGCTGGCCGAAACCTTTCACACAATCCTCATCGACCATGTGCCGGTGATGAGCCCGCGCAAGCGCGATGAGGCCGCCCGCTTCGTCACCCTCATCGATGCGCTCTACGATACCCGCGCCAAGCTGGTGATGAGCGCCGAGGCCGAGCCTTCCGATCTATACCCCGATGGCGATGGCGCGTTCGAGTTTGAACGCACCGCCTCGCGCCTGATGGAGATGCGCAGCCTTGAATATCTGGCCGCCGAGAGGCGATTAGCCTCGCCTGAAAGGTAAATTTTGTGTAACCTTGGACACGCTGAACCGGCAGGACAGGGCCTGCCGGGCTGAACTTTCGCGTGCTGAGGGGGAAATATAATGCGGGTCATCATCGCGGCCATTCTGGCCGGTGGACTGTCATTGGCGGCGCTGTGGGGCGCTGACAAATATCTGGGTATTGGCGGGGCCGCACCGGCACCGCAAGAGGCTGACGACGCCGCCGACGCGGCGGATGACGCGGTCGACGAGGATGAAAACGGCTTCATCACCGAGGACTACGAGGACGTCACGGACGAGCCGGTAGAGGAATTCTTCGAGGAGGAAGCTGCGCCGGACGAAGAGCTTGCTGGCCGTTTCATCAACACCGCCGAAACCGATTATCACGGCTATTATATGCCGAGCGGGCTCATCCAGACCGGCGACTGGGTGCTGCGCCATATCCATATCGGCCATGCCAGCCAGTTCGAAGCGTTCGAGGAAAGCGGGCAGGACAGCGATCTCGTGCCCGTCTGGATCGAGTTCATGCATGTCGATTCTGAAATACTCACTACCGAGGAAGGGTTTGAATACCCGTCTGAATCCCGGCGTGTCCGGGCGGAGCGCTTCCATATCGACGAGGCAAATTTCGAGTTCGACGCCAGCCATGACGAGATCGGTGATGTCTATGTCTATGGCACGCTCGATCCCGACCAGATTCAGGGGCCGGTCGAAGGCTCTACCGGCTTTCCGGCGCTGACCGGCGGCATGGAGCTCAATGGCGAGCGCCTGCGCAATGTCTCCTTCGACCACTGGTACGGCCACTAGGCGAGAGGCATCTTAAGGGTATGTGAAAAGCCGCCCCGGCTCCGGGGCGGCTTTTTCGCCTTCTAGTCCTGAAGGGTCCAGCTCCAGCTGAACTGGCGCTCCCGGTCGAGCGTCGAGATGGTGGCGTTCAGTCTGTCACCATCGCGGACGTATTCGATGCGCTGGGGAAAGTCGTGGTCGGGGTTTTCAAACACCGCGCTCTCACCGTCCTGTGACACAAGGCCGAACCTCACCGGTGGGCGGCCACCGGGTTGGGCGAAATAGGCGGCATCGGCGCCCGTTGCGATATAGAGGAACTCGAAGCTGACGGCCCGCCCGTCTCTCAGGGTCCGGCCCATACCGGTCATCAGCCCGCCTTCCGGGGCCATCCAGACCTCCTCGGACACCCGGCCATTATTGTCGCTACGCCAGTGACCGGCGAGCCAGGCAAAATCAGGTTCGTCCGCGAATGCAGGGGCAGCCGGAGCGGCAAGAGCAAGGCACAGGGCAAGCATTGACAGGCGCATCACCATCATCTCCGTCTCAGGGCAGTTATCGCTCTACGCGCGCGCTCACCACCGCGCAAGCGCGCACCCGCATTGCAGAGCGCTTCGCTTGGCGCTAGACACGCGGCCATCGGTTTTGCGCCGCAGCACATCCCTTCGCACGGCGCCCCAACTAGCCAAGGAGAGGCCCATGGCCCGCAAGAAGATTGCCCTTATCGGCGCCGGCATGATCGGCGGCACGCTTGCCCATATCGCTGCGCGTGAAGAGCTGGGCGATGTCGTCCTGATGGATCTGGCTGAAGGCACCGCCAAGGGCAAGGCGCTCGATATCGCTGAGGCGAGCCCCGTGTTCGGCAAGGACAGCCATCTCTCCGGCGGTTCGGTGGAAGACTATTCGCCGATTCTGGGCGCGGATGTGTGCATCGTCACCGCAGGTGTGCCGCGCAAGCCCGGCATGAGCCGCGATGACCTTCTGGGCATCAATCTCAAAGTGATGAAGGCCGTTGGCGAGGGCATCAAGAAATTTGCCCCGAACGCCTTCGTGATCTGCATCACCAATCCGCTCGATGCGATGGTGTGGGCGCTGCGTGAGTTTTCCGGCCTGCCGCACAACATGGTGGTCGGCATGGCGGGCGTGCTGGATTCGGCCCGCTTCCGCTGGTTCCTGGCTGAAGAGTTCAAGGTGTCGGTGGAAGACGTCACCGCCTTCGTGATGGGCGGGCATGGCGACACCATGGTGCCGCTGACGCGCTACTCCACCGTGGCTGGCATCCCCGTGCCGGACATGATCGAGATGGGCTGGACCACGCAAGCGAAGATGGACGCCATCGTGGACCGCACCCGCTCTGGCGGCGGCGAGATCGTCCAGCTTCTGGGCAATGGCTCGGCCTTCTACGCACCGGCCGAAAGCGCGATTGCCATGGCCAAGTCCTATCTCAACGACAAGAAGCGCGTCCTGCCCTGCGCGGTGCATCTGAGCGGCGAGTTCGGCGTAAAGGACATGTATGTCGGCGTACCGGTGGTGATCGGCGCGGGCGGCGCAGAAAGAATCGTCGAGATCAGCCTCAATGCCGACGAACAGAAAATGTTCGACCACTCGGTCGATGCCGTGAAGGGCCTTGTCAAAGCCTGCAAGGATATCGATCCGAGCCTAGCGTAACCTCAGCAATCGCGATGGTGAGTAGAACAAAAAAGCTGCTAGCTGAATACCCGAACTGCGTGTTTTGTGGCGGGCGCGAGCCCGCCACTTCGCGTGACCATCAGCCACCCAAAATATATTTTAGAGAAAAGGCATTCCCCCACGGATATGACGAGTTCTCAGCCTGTGAGAAATGCAACAACGGGTTTTCCGCAGTTGAACACTTAACAGCGTATTTTGTTCGGATTTTTGATGCCGATAACGATGCGTATTCGGAAGAAGATACAGAGCGACTCTTTAGTTACATAAGAAACAATTTTCCCGACCTGAAGCCCCGCGAATTTAGCTGGGCAAATGACGTTAGAAGAACGCTTCGAAATATGGGAAAAAGGAAACCTAGCGATACGTTGTCCTATGACATACCAGTGGTATTGTTTGACTATAATATCGTCAAAATTTGTGAGCCGTCGTTCAGAAAAATTACTAAGGCCTTATACTTCAAACACATGAAAAAGATTGCTCCGGTAGAGGGAGCGGTTCAAACAATAGTGGAGTTTAATATTAGCGTGTCGGATAGATATCTAGAAAATAAGTTCGCTGATATTCTGTCAAAACCCGTAAACACGGTGCCGCATAAACGCACTCCTGCTAAGAATTTTAGATACAAGTGGGACTATAACGAATCACAAAGGGTGTTTGGCTGTCTGATGGAGTTTGGCAGCGCCTGTCACGTGATGGGAGCGGTCGTAGAAGATCAATCGCTCGTGAAGCATCAGACGAGGCATCCTTGGCAAAGCGTCATCGAGGGCGCACCTGACGCTAAAGCACTTCTTGAAGACAACCGGCTGGGAGAACTCTCATAATGGCCCTCAATATCGCAGTCGTTGGCGCAACCGGCGCGGTGGGCAAGGAAATGCTCACCATCCTCGCCGAGCGCCTGTTCCCGGCTGGCGAGGTTCACGCCCTCGCCTCGCGCCGCTCGGTCGGCACCGAGCTGAGCTATGGCGACAAGACCCTGAAATGCAAGGACCTGGAGACGTTCGACTTCTCGTCCGTCGACCTCGTCCTGATGAGCGCGGGCGGAGATGTGTCGAAGGAATGGTCCCCGAAAATCGCCAAGGCAGGCGCCATCGTGATCGACAATTCGTCGGCCTGGCGGATGGACCCGGACGTACCGCTCATCGTGCCGGAGGTGAATGCCGATGCGCTCGATGACGGCATCAGGAAGGGCATTATCGCCAATCCGAACTGCTCCACCATCCAGACCGTGGTTGCACTCAAACCCCTGCACGATGCGGCCACCATCAACCGCGTCTCGGTAGCCACCTACCAGTCCACCTCCGGGGCGGGCACCGAGGGCATGGACGAGCTGTGGAAGCAGACCCGCGCCATCTATGTGAACGATCCGGTTGAGCCGCAGGCCTTTTCCAAGCAGATCGCCTTCAACGTGATCCCCAAAATCGACGTCTTCATGGAGGACGGCTCCACCAAGGAAGAGTGGAAGATGGTGGTCGAGACCAAGAAAATCCTCGACCCGAAGATAAAGCTCTTTGCCACCTGCGCGCGCGTGCCGGTCTTTGTCGGCCACTGCGTCGCCGCCCATATCGAGTTCGAAACCGGAATCAGCGCGAAGAAGGCCCGCTCGATATTGCGCGAAGCGCCCGGCATCATGCTGATCGACCGCGCGGATGAGGAAGAGCCAGCCTTCGTCACGCCGGTGGAGTGCGTGGGCGAATTTGCAACCTTCGTCTCCCGCGTGCGCGAGGACCCGACCGTGGAGAACGGTCTCGCCCTGTGGATCGTCTCGGACAATCTGCGCAAAGGTGCCGCCCTCAACGCCGTCCAGATTGCCGAGCTCCTGCTCAACAAGGGTATCGTGAAGGCCTGATGCAAAGCCCGTTCGATACAGCCGAACGCAAGGCTTTCCGCGAGAGTGTGGAGGCTTTCGTGGCGCGCGAGATCGCGCCCTTTGCCAATGAATGGGACGAGGCGGGCGATTTCCCCTGGGAGCTGCATCAGAAAGCCGGGGCGCTCGGCCTGTTCGGCTTCGGGATTGACGAAGCTTATGGCGGGCTCGGCTTTGACGATGCCTTCATGCGCATGGATAGCGGCGTAACCCTTGCCTATACGGGCGCGGGCGGGGTCAATGCCTCGCTCGGCTGCCGCAATATCATGACCGGCCCCATCGCGAAGCTGGCCTCTGAAGAGATCAGAAAAGCCGTCCTGCCGGAGATCATTTCAGGGCGTGAAGGCGGCGCGCTCGCCATGACCGAGCCGTCCGGCGGTTCAGACCTCTCGCGCATGAAGACCCGCGCGGTGAAGGACGGCGATGGCTGGCGCATAACGGGTGAAAAAACCTTCATCACCGGCGGCATGAAGGCGCGCTGGTATGTCGTCGGCGCGCGCACGGGCGGCGAGGGCTTTGGCGGCATCTCGCTCTTCCTCGTGGAGGCAGGCTCTGAAGGTTTCAGCCGCACGCCGATAAAGAACAAGATGGGCTGGTGGGCGTCTGACACCGCCACGCTCCATTTCGATGATTGCTACGTGCCCGCGGGCAACCAGCTGGGTGAGGAGGGCCTGTGCCTTCTCGCCATCATGGAAAACTTCAATTATGAGCGCCTCGCGCTCGCTTCGGGCTGCCTTGGCATGGCCAAACGCTGCCTTGACGATGCGGTTAGCTGGGCGAAGGAGCGCGAGACCTTCGGCAAGCCGCTCATCAAACATCAGGTCATCCGCCACAAGATCGCGGACATGAGCATGCGCATCGATGCGCTGGAGGCTTACTTGCGCGCCATTGCATGGACCATGACTGAGGGCGAGATGCCGGTCGCCGAGCTGTCCAAGGTGAAGGTGCTCGCCTCCACCACGGCCGAGTTCTGCGCCAGCGAGGCCATGCAGATCCTCGGCGGGGCGGGTTATTTGCGAGGGTGCGCCATCGAGCGCATCTACCGCGAGGTGAAGGTGATGGCGATTGGCGGCGGCTCTGAAGAGATCATGCGCGATCTGGCGGTAAAGCAGATGGGGCTGTAGGGGACCGCTCTCCCCACAATTGTCATCACCCGCTTTATGCGGGTGATCCATGCCTCTTTTAGTTCCGCAACGCATCCGCGTTGCGATGTTCCGCGAAAAGTCGCGGGCGCGCGTTCGCGCTTTTCAGGCCGCAAAGCGGCCTGCAAGGCCGACCGGTCGCCGGGCACTTTTGCCCGCAGCGACGCACGGATGTGCGGAGCATCAACAAAAGAAGACTGGGCACCGGCTTGCGCCGGTGAAACGCGAGGGGGTTACTCCCCCGGCGCTTTCGCCCGTATCACCAGAGCATGGATGGGGCCGGTCAGCTCCTCGGCGAGTGCCTGATTGACCAGACGATGCCGCGCGATACGGCTCTGGCCCGCAAACGCCTCTGACACGATCTCGACGGTGAAATGGCTCTGCCCGCCGGGCCGTGAGCCCGCATGACCGGCATGGGCGGCGCTATCGTCAGTGATGGTCAGCTCAAGCGGAGCCAGCGCCGCTTTCAGCTTGTCCTCGATCACCCGGCGCATCTCTGTCATTTCACCTGTATCCTTCATTGCCCGATAACGGGTCGAGGCCCATACTTACGCATATGGATTCTGGCTTCAAATACCGTCCGCGCTTCAAGGATATCCGCATCCGTCCGCCCGGTGGCAAGCCGGCCGAGGAAGTAACCTTGTGCGAATACCCGCGCTGCAACGAGCACGCGACGGCCAAGGCCCCCAAATCGCGCGAGCGGCTGAACGAGCATTATAACTTCTGCCAGAAGCACGCCGCCGAGTACAACAAGAGCTGGAATTTCTTTGAAGGCATGAGTGAGGGCGCGGCGCAAGCCTACGCCCAGAGCGCCGCCTGGGGCCACCGCCCGACCTGGAATTTCCGCGCTGGCGGCACCGCGCGCGCCAAGGCCCAGCAGGCCAGCACCGACTGGCAGTCCGCCTTCATCGACCCCTTCACGCTGTTCGGCGAGCGTCCCCCTCCCCGCCATGGTGAGGGTACGGCCGCGCCCAAAGGCCGGCAGCTTGGCCGCCTGCAGCAAAAAGCGCTGGATACGCTGGGGCTGGAGGCCGAAGCCAGCAAGGGCGATGTGCGCAAGCGCTATGCCGAGCTGGTGCGGGCCTATCACCCCGACGCCAATGGCGGGGACCGCTCCCGCGAGGAAGCCCTGCAGCGCGTCGTCGCCAGCTACCAGATCCTCAAAAGCGCAGGGATGGCATAAAGCCTTGCCCTCATGGCCCCCGCTGGCCAATGCTGCGCATGCGCGCTAGTTACGTTTTGTAACGCCACGTCTTCACGAATTGACCGGACCGACATGACCGACACGCTCATTGCCGCCAAACCCGATACCACTGCCGACTGCAAGGCCCTGTTCGGGTTTGATCCCGGCTTCGAAGTGCCCGCCTTCTCCATGCGCGACGAGCACGTGCCGGCGATTGACGAGACCTATGTGTTCGATCCGGCAACTACGCGCGCCATTCTGGCGGGCTTTGCCTTCAACCGGCGTGTGATGGTGCAAGGCTATCACGGCACCGGCAAATCGACCCATATTGAACAGGTCGCTGCGCGTCTGAACTGGCCAATGATCCGGGTCAATCTGGACAGCCATATCAGCCGCATCGACATGGTCGGCAAGGATGCCATCGTGGTGCGCGACGGCCTGCAGGTGACCGAGTTCCAGGAAGGCATTCTGCCCTGGGCCGTCCAGCGCCCGGTCGCGCTGCTGTTTGATGAATATGATGCCGGCCGTCCCGACGTGATGTTTGTGATCCAGCGCGTGCTCGAAGCCTCCGGCTCACTGACCTTGCTGGACCAGACGCGCGTCATCCGCCCGCATCCGCATTTCCGCCTGTTTGCCACCACCAACACGGTGGGTCTGGGCGATACGACCGGGCTTTATCACGGCACCCAGCAGATCAATCAGGGCCAGATGGACCGCTGGTCGCTGGTGGTGACGCTGAACTATCTGCCGGCCGAGACCGAGCGCGCCATCGTCGAAGCCAAGCTCGGCGAGTACGGCAAGACCGAAGAAGGCAGGGCGCAGATCGCCGACATGGTGAAAGTGGCAGACCTCACCCGCGAAGCCTTCATCAATGGCGATCTCTCCACCGTGATGAGCCCGCGCACCGTGCTCACCTGGGCGGAGAACACGGCGATTTTCGGCGATCCGGGCACTGCCTTCCGCCTCACCTTCATCAACAAGTGCGATGAGCTGGAGCGCCCCATCGTGGCCGAATTCTACCAGCGTGTTTTCGGTGAGACGCTGGCCGAAAGTCCGGTGAAGGGAAGCAGCCCCGGCCGGGCGGCTTGATTTATCGCAAAAAAGCGATAAATTGATGCGCTGGACCATCGAAACACTGAATGCCGAGGTTGATGCGGAACTCGACGCCCTGCCGGCAGACATGCTCGCCCGCTTCACCCGGATTGCGCAGCTGATTGAATCGGTAGGTCTGACGCATATCGGCATGCCGCATGTCCGCCCGCTGGAATCCGGATTGTGGGAGATGCGCATGACAGGCCGGGACGGTATCGCCCGGGCCATCTATGTCACCCGCACAGGCCGGCGGGTTATCGTGGTCCGGGCCTTTGTGAAAAAGACCCAGACAACGCCAAGGCGAGAAATCGAGATTGCGCTGAAGCGGGCAAAGGAGATCATGCCATGACCAGAGTGAATACGCTGCATGAACGCTGGTCTTCCGACCCGGCTTATACCGAAGCCTATGACAGCATGGCGGATGAGTTTGCGGTAGCGCACGCGCTGATCGAGGCGCGCACGCGCGCCGGGCTCAGTCAGGCTGAACTCGCCGAGCGCATGGAGACAAGCCAGTCGGTTGTGGCGCGTATGGAAAGCGGGAGGCATCTGCCCTCGACCCGTTCCCTGCAGCGCTACGCACGCGCCGTGGGTGCCAAGCTGAATATTGCGCTGGTGCCAGCAGGGTGACGTCTACCAGATGCGGGTCACGCCATAGGCGTCGAACGCCCGGTCAGAGCTGACAATGGGCATATCGCCATTGCGGGCCTGCGCGGCGAGAAGCCGATCGAACGGATCTCCATGATGTCGCGGCAGCAATCCCGCATCGATATAGTCATGCATGGAGGGCGCCAGCAGCTCAAAGCCACCCGCGAACTCGCCCGCTTTAAGCGCGTCCACCAAACCATCCAGCGCGGGCGACCGGCCCCGGCCGAATTTCCCGACCTTGATGCTCACTTCCCACACGCTGGCCAGGCTCAGGAAAACCGTCCCGGCATTTTCAATCCCGGTTCGGGCACTATCGGTGAGGCGCGGCACGCCGGCAAACCACCAGATCGCCGCGTTCGTGTCACACAGGACCCGTCTCACGTCCGCTTTTCCTCATCCGCGATCCACGGACCTTCGAACTCGGCGATTTCCTCTTCGGTCATCGGCGCCGTCAGTAGCTCGACCTCCTCCGCACTCAGGCGCAGATCGGCCCACTGGCCGGGCTTGCGCTTCGGTTTGGTGACGGGCTTTTCCGCGATCAGGCGTGCAACCGGCTCCTTGCCACGGCGTATGACAATTTCCCCGCCTGCCTCGATCTCGCGGATCAGGCGCGAAAGCTGGGTCTTGGCCTCATGTATCGTGACATATTTCATAGCGCGGCTCTCGCTTGGCTAACCGGACTTAGCTAACTTAGCTAAGTTTGACCAGAATGTCCAGAATTCCGCCCTGCAGGTTTGCGCACAAACCCCCTTCGCCTTATGCCGCCACGCCTCTAGGTTAGTCCCCATGACCTCTTCGTCCGACACGCCAGCCGAGACCTTCAAGCGCGCGCTCACAGCCGCGACGCGGGCCATGGCGCGTGACCGGGAGCTGGAGGTGGCGTTCTCCGGTGATACGGCCACGCTGAGCGGCGACAAGGCGATCCTGCCTGCTCTCTCGCCTGCGCCGGGACCGCTGGAAGCGGCACGCCTGCGCGGCAAGGCCGACGCGCTGGCGCTCAAACGCGCCCTGCATGATACCGATGCTCACAGTGCCGCCCTGCCACCGGGCAGCGAGGCGCGGCGCATATTCGATGCGGTGGAGCAAGCGCGCTGCGAGGCACTGGGCGCGCGCGCCATGAAGGGCGTCGGCGAGAATATCACTGCCATGCTGGAGGAGCGCTATAGCCGCGCCGGTTTCCAGCAGGCCGAGGACCGCCAGAACGCCCCCTTGTCCGAAGCGCTTGCCATGCTGGTGCGCGAGCGCATTACCGGCACGGCTACGTCCGACGCCGCCAAAGGCGTGATGAAGGTCTGGCGCGAGGATATTGAAGCCGCCGCCGGTGAAGCGCTGGACCAGCTGGCCGAAGCTGCACAGGACCAGCGCGCCTTTGCAAAAGCCTTGCGCGAGGTGATCCGCGATCTCGATCTGGCCGATGAGCTGGGAGATGAGGCGGAGGAAGACCAGAGCGACGAGACAGAGGATTCCGGCCTCGAAAACCCGCCCGAAGAGGGCGATAGCGATAATGACGAAGGCAATGAGGGCGAGGACAGCCAGGAGCGCTCAGACGCTTCCGGCACCGCCGCCGACGAGGAGGACATCTCCTTTGCCGAAGACAGCCAGACCCGCATTGATGCCGAGGATGAGCCCGGCGAGACCATGGAGGCGGCCCGGCCCAACTGGGTGCCGCCAAAGGGCGATGATCCCAATGCCTACAAGGTCTTCACAACCCGCCATGATGAAGTAATCGCCGCTGACACGCTGTGCGATGGCGAGGAGCTGTCCCGCCTGCGCCGCACGCTGGACCAGCATCTCAAAGGTCTTGAGGGCGCGGTGGGCCGCCTCGCCAACCGGCTGCAGCGCAAGCTGATGGCCCAGCAGAGCCGGTCCTGGGCGTTCGATCAGGAGGAGGGGATACTCGATCCCGCCCGCCTGCCGCGCGTCATCATGGACCCGATGCTGCCGCTCTCCTTCAAGCAGGAGCGCGATACGGAGTTCCGCGACACCATCGTCACCCTGCTGATCGACAATTCCGGCTCCATGCGCGGACGGCCCATCCTAGTCGCTGCCGCCTGCGCCGATATTCTCGCCCGCACGCTGGAACGCTGCGGGGTGAAGACCGAGATTCTGGGCTTTACCACCCGCGCCTGGAAGGGCGGGCGCTCGAAGGAGGACTGGCTGGCCGCTGGCAAGCCGCCAAACCCCGGCCGCCTCAATGATCTGCGCCACATCATCTACAAGGGCGCCGATGCACCCTGGCGGCGCACACGCAATAATCTCGGCCTCATGCTGCGCGATGGCCTCCTGAAGGAAAATATCGACGGCGAGGCCCTGCAATGGGCGTGGAAACGCCTGCTGGCGCGGCCAGAACAGCGCCGCATACTGATGGTTATTTCCGACGGTGCGCCGGTCGATGACGGTACTCAGTCTGCCAACTCGCCTGCTTACCTCGAAAAGCATCTGCGCGAGATGATCCGCTTCATCGAGACCCGCTCCGAAGTGGAACTCCTCGCCATCGGCATCGGCCATGACGTGACGCGCTATTACAAGCGCGCCGTCACCATTGTGGACGTGGAACAGCTGGCAGGCGCCATGACCGATCAGCTAGCCAGCCTCTTTGATGAAAAACCGCGTACCCGCAACCGGCGCGATACCGGCACCACGCCGCGCAAACCCTCCGGCGATGGCTTGTCAGCGCTGAAGCGGGCCGTCAGCGCGGATACCGGGCGCAGCGTGCGCTAAACGCCTACTCCCCCCGCCAGACCACTTCCCCGCCAATCACCGTCATCACGGGCCGGGCGTGACGCAGATCGAGATCCTCTGCCGTCATCAGATCCATGTCGAAGACGGAGAAGTCGGCGAGCATGCCGGGCGCGATTGTGCCCAGCTCCTCCTCGCGGAAGGCGGCCCAGGCCGCATTGCTGGTGAAAAGGGCTAGCGCCTCATCGCGTGAGAGCGCCTGTTCCAGATGCCAGGTCTCAAGGTCGGCAAAGCCATCAAGATCGCGCCGGACGGTTGCGGCATAGAACTCGATGCGGGCTTCCCCGCGCTCCACCGGCGCATCAGACCCGCCCGCGATCACCGCGCCGCTATCTGTAATGTCCCGCCACGCATAGGCGCCCGACAGGCGCTGCGCGCCAAGCCGTGCAGGCGCAAAGTGCAGATCACCAATGGCGTGGGAGGGCTGCATGGAGGCGATAAGGCCAAGCTGCGAGATACGCGGCAGATCAGATGGGCTGACAACTTGCGTATGCTCGATGCGCCAGCGGGGCTGCGCAATCGCGCGTTCCTCAACCGGCACACGCCCGTAGGCCGCCTCCACCCAGTCCAGTACCGAGCGGTTGCCGAGATCGCCAATGGCATGGATGGCGAGCTGCACTCCGTCGCGCAGGGCATCATCCATCATCGCGCCCGCGGCGTCCGCCTGCATCAGCATCAGGCCGCGGTTGGCCGGATCATCGGCATAAGGGTTGATAAGCGCCGCGCCGCGCGAGCCAAGCGCGCCGTCCGCATAGAGCTTTACTGCGCGCGCGGTAACCTGCCCTGATGCGTGCTGGCGCGGGGCGTTGGCGGCGACATCTGCGTAATCGCCCGGATTGGCCGACACATGGACGCGAAGGGCCAGCCGGCCCTCATCGGCGAGCCGTTCAAGGATCGCCACATCGCGGTAGGGCACGCTCATATCGTGCACGCCCGTCCAGCCATAGCTGGCCATCACGCGCGCGCCCGCTTCGTAGATTTCCAACCGTTCGGCCTCTGTCGGCTCGCCCAGAAGCGCGCGGAACGGGGCCATGGCGGTGTCGATAATCATGCCGGTGGCCCGGCCATCCTCACCCCGCAAGATCGCCCCGCCATCGGGATCAGGGGTTTCATCTGTCACGCCCGCCGCCTCTATCGCGGCACTGTTGGCGACCAGCGCATGACCGTCGGCCCGGATCAGGATGACGGGCCGGTCTGCCACCACCGCATCGAGATCACCGGCACCCGGAAAGCGCGCTTCCGGCCAGTGTGTCTCGATCCAGCCGCGCCCGAACACCACGCCTTCGCTGTTGGTATCGGCATAGGCCGCGACCCGCGCCTGCAGGTCCGCGATGGAGGTGGTTTCCTCAAGGTTCAGCGTGCGCTCGCGCTGGCCGATCCCGATCAGGTGGGCATGAGAGTCGGTAAAGCCCGGAAACATCGCCACGCCGCCAAGATCGACCGTTTCGGTGCCAGCATCGGTAAACTCTGCCAGCCCCGCCGCATCGCCCGCATAGACGATCCGGCCATCGCGCACCGCGACAGCCTCCACCGTCGTCCCCAGCCCGGTATGGATGGTGCCGCCGGTGAAGATGCGCTCGGCCACCTCATTGGCGGCTTGCCCGTTTTCAGACGTGCCATTACAGGCCGCCAGAAGCCCCGCAGAAACGATAATCATGAGTGTGGTGCGACGTATCATCTGGCCCTCCCGAAGCGCTTGGAAACGCAAGCTAGGCCGGTTGGCGGCAAAAAGAAAACGCCCGCCTCAAGCGAGACGGGCGTTTGATCTTTCAAGGCAGGAGGAAGGGGGCTTAGGCCGCCGCTTCGCCTTGCGCCTTTTTCAGCTCGCGCTTCACTTTCAGCGCGCCAGCCGACAGGTTCTCATCGCGGGCTTTGAGCAGAAACGGGTCGAGACCGCCCACATGGTCCACGCTGCGCAGGGCTTTCGCCGCGATGCGGAATTTGAACGCGCGGCCCAGAGCCTCCGACGCCAGCGTGACGTCGATCAGGTTCGGCAGGAAGCGCCGGCGGGTCTTGTTATTGGCGTGGGACACGTTGTTGCCCGACATTGGGCCGGTCCCGGTCAGTTCGCAGCGGCGCGCCATGGCTTCCACCTTCTCTTGCAAAGTCGCGTTCAGGAATATCGTTACACGCCGGAGAAGCCTCCGGCGCGGGAGCGCGGGTGTTAGCCGAGAGGGCGCGCAACGTCAAGCCGGGCCTGTAGATGACGCCGGGTCAGGGTGTGCCTGCCACAACACTGCCGCGTTCATCGTGCAGACAGCTTGTGAACACGATACAATAGCGGCTGAAAACCCTGCTGGAGTGATCTTCATGCGACTTAAAGCCCTTCTGGCCCTGACGGCTCTTGCGATCCTGCCCGCCCTGCCAGCCAGCGCGGACACCGGAACCCGGCTCGCCGCGCCGCCCGACAGCCTGTTTGTGCAGTATTCCGGCTCGTTCCTGATGATCCCGGTCGCGAACATCTCCATCAACGCCGTGTGGCCGGGCGAGACCTATTCGGCGACCGCCACTTTCCAGTCCGGCGGGCTTTTGCGCTGGTTTGACGATACCAATATCGAGGCCGGTGTTTCCGGCTATGTCCGCGATGGCGGCCTTGACCCCTGGCGCTACCAGCACCTCAACCATGCCAGCGGCAAGGGGCGCATCGTGGCGGTTCACTTTGAGGACGGCATGGCCGTGCCGGATATCAACCCGCCCTTCGGCTCGATGGGCGATCCGGCCGCCAGCGATGAGGACCGTACCGGCGCCATCGACCCCATTTCGGGCATTCTCAACATGATGCTGAGCGCGCCCATGGCCGCCAATGGCGAGCCCTGCTCTGGCAGCGTCCCGATCTTTGACGGGCGGGCACGCTATAATCTGCGGCTGGAAAATGGCGGTATGTCAGAAGTGTCCACGCGCGCCTATCGCGGCGCGGCGCTGGTCTGCCGGGCCTATGTGGAACCGATCAGCGGCTATGAGGAAGGCAAGCGCCCGACCGAGGAAGATACAAACCGCCCGGTGACAATATGGATGGCCCAGCAGGGCGAAATATGGGTGCCGGTGCGCTATCGCGCCAATACCCGCATCGGCAATCTGACCATCAGCGCCACCCATCTGCGTGTGGGCGGCTAGGCGAGATCCACAGCCAGGCCGAGCCGGTCAAGGACCCGCGCCAGACGCTTGTCGCGGGTCCATAAGCCCTGCAGTGCTCCGAGCTTTGCCGACGCCGCAAGATGGGCATCCACATAACCAATGCCGCTACCGGCAAGGTCATACGCATCGATGAAGCGGCGCACTTCGCCGTCCGATGCCTGCGGCGCGGCCGGCAGGTTTTCCAGATCGGCCAGAATATCCGACCGGTCAGCCAGATTGCCCAGCGCCAGCTCACCGATGATGAAGGGATGGCACACGGCCTGACCATTCATCAGCAGGCCCGCCAGATGCGGTTCGCCGGAACGTAGATAGTCCACCCACACAGATGTGTCGACGAGGATCAAGCCGGTTCGCCCTGCCGCCGGGGAACGGGCCGCAAGTCCGGCTGCGTCCCGCCCAGACGGGCCAGGCGGCGCGCGCTCTCGCGCTCGATCAGCGCCTTCATCGCCTCGCGGACAAGGGCTGCCCGCTCTTCAATGCCGGTGAGCTTCGCGGCTTTTTCAAGCAGCTGGTCGTCAAGATTTACGGTCGTGCGCATGGCAGATCTCCCTTGATGAACGCATATTAGCATCAAATGATGCCAAAACCCATGCCTGCCATCGCCTCTTAAACCGGCCCGCGCTACGCCCTATCTTCGCAACAGAAAGCGAGGCGGTCATGCGCACGCAAGGCGAGATCACGGCGGTTCTGGGCCCCACCAATACCGGCAAGACCCATCTTGCCCTGACGCGCATGCTGGGGCGCTCTTCCGGCGTGATGGGCCTGCCCTTGCGCCTGCTCGCCCGCGAGCTTTACGACCGCGTGGTCAAGGCCAAGGGACCGGGCGCGGCCGCCCTCATCACCGGCGAGGAAAAGATCGTGCCGAAAAGCGCACGCTATTTTCTGTGCACGGTCGAAGCCATGCCGCTCGATCTGCGCCCCGCCTTTCTGGCCATTGACGAGATCCAGCTCGCCGCCGACCCGGATCGCGGCCATGTCTTCACCGACCGGCTGTTACATGCGCGCGGGAGCGAGGAGACCATGCTGCTGGGCGCTTCGACCATGGCGCCCATGCTCTCCCGGCTGGTACCCGATGCGCAAAGAGTGGAGCGTGAACGCTTCTCCACCCTCACCTATTCGGGGCCCAAAAAGATCGGCAAGCTGCCGCGCCGCTCCGCCATCGTCGCCTTCTCCGCAGAAGATGTGTACGCCATTGCCGAGCTGATACGCCGCCAGCGCGGCGGGGCGGCTGTGGTGATGGGCGCGCTCTCCCCGCGCACCCGCAATGCGCAAGTAGAGCTCTACCAGTCCGGCGAGGTGGACTATCTCATCGCCACTGACGCCATTGGCATGGGGCTCAACATGGATGTGGACCATGTCGCCTTTGCCGCCTTTTCTAAATTCGATGGGCATCGCCGCCGCCGCTTGCGCCCCGACGAGATAGGCCAGATTGCAGGACGCGCAGGCCGCTTCCGCTCTGATGGCACATTTGGCGAGACGGGCGATGCGCGGGTTCTGGACGCCGAAACGATTGCGGCGGTGGAGAACCACGAATTTGCGCCCGTCTCAAAACTGACCTGGCGCAATGGCGCGCTGGACTTTTCCTCGCTGGAAGCCTTGCGCAATTCGCTGGCAAGACCATCCCCGGCCAAAGGGCTGGAGCGGGTGCGCGGCGCGCTGGACGAGCAGGTGCTCGAAACCCTGAGCGCGGACGCCGAAGTGCGCGGCTGGACGCGCGCGCACGGCGGGCTGGAAACCCTGTGGGATGTCTGCCGTATACCCGATTTCCGCAAGACGACGGTGGACGAGCACGCCCGCCTGTCGCGCCAGATATATGCCTATCTGATGAGCCGGGAAGGCGTGCTGCCCGATGCCTGGCTGGAAGGCCAGCTGGCGCGCGTATCCGGTACGGCAGGCGATGTCGCGGTCCTCTCCCAGCGCCTGGCTCATGTGCGCACCTGGACCTATGCGGCCAACCGCCCCGGCTGGACCAGAGACCCTGCCCACTGGCAGGGGCGCACCCGCGAGGTGGAGGACGCGCTCTCCGACGCGCTGCACGAAGCCCTGATGACCCGCTTCATCGACCGGCGCACCTCGGCGCTGGTCAAGGGCCTGCGCGAGAAGGCCGATCTGGCCGCAGGCGTGGACCATCGCGGCGAAGTAACCGTGGAGGGTCATTTTGTCGGCCGCCTCAAGGGTTTGCGCTTTTCAGCAGACCATGCGGGCGGGCCGCTGGCCCAGCGCGCGGTCACCGGCGCAGCCCTCAAAGCCGTTCGCCCGGAGATCAATCGCCGCCTCGGCGCGCTCGCCCGCGCAGACGCCGCCGATCTGGAGCTGGATAGCGATGGCTATCTGGTCTGGCAGGGCGAGCGGACGGGAAAGCTGGCACGATCGGCAGACCGGCTGAACCCGGATGTGGTGCTGGTCGGCGGGGAGCTTGGCGCTCCTGAAGCGGTCTCACGCGCCGCACAGCACCTGCAGCGCCACGTCGCCGGGGAAATATCGCGCTATCTGGGCCCGCTATTGAGGCTGAAGGATCATGGCGGCACCGGCGCCGGGCTGGACGGTCTGGCACGCGGCATCGCCTGGCGGCTGGTGGAGGCGGGCGGGGCCACGCCGCGCCGCCAGCTCGCCGCCGATATCGCGCAACTTTCCGCCCATGAACGCCGGCAATTGCGCAGCGCCGGGGTGCGCATCGGCGAGCATGGCGTGTTCCTGCCCGCATTGTTGAAGCCGCGCGCGGCCAGCCTGAATGCACTGCTATGCGCGGTCCATTCCGGCGATGCAGACCAGCGCTTCCGGCCCCAGCCCGGACGCGTCTGCCTGCCCGCCCCGCCGGAGCGGAGCGAAACGGAGATCGCGGCGGCAGGCTATCTGGTCTGCGGATCGCTGGCGGTGCGCGTGGATATGCTCGAACGCCTCGCCGACGCCATTCGTGATGCCAGAAAATCCCATCCGCGCAGCTGGTTCGCGCTGGACGACACCATGATGGCGCTGCTGGGCCTGCCCATGTCCGGGCTGGAAGAAATCGTGCGCGCGCTTGGCTATACCCGCGTCAGCAAGGCGGCAGGCAACACGCCGGACATGTGGGCGGCCAGCCGCAAGGCGCGGCGCAGCCCGCCTGAGAGCGCCCGCCCGCCTGCACCAGTAGACAGCGCCAGCCCATTTGCCCGGCTGGCCGAGCTGAGCCTGACGCCCGCGGCGGCCCGCCCGCGTCCGCGCGCATCGCACAAATCGCGCCGCAAACGCGCAAACACATCCGGCAAGGGAGCCAGACCCGCATGACAGGGCCAGCCTCCGGTGATGAAGCGCCAGAGCGTATCCGCATTGATGTCTGGCTGTTTCGCGCCCGCTTCCTCAAATCACGCGCACTGGCCGCCGATCTCGTCAATCGCGGCCATGTCCGGCTGGAGCGGGGCGGCCAGATCGTCAAGATCGCCAAGGCCGCCCACCTCATCCAGCCCGGCGACATCCTCACCTTGCCGCTCAGACCGGCTCCTGCCCGCATCGAAATCTGTGCCACCGGCCACAGGCGCGGCCCGCCGGCAGAGGCACGCACGCTCTATCGCGCGCTGGATATCGCAGGGCCGTGATTGACAAAACGGATCGCGGGTTCCATGTCCGGATCGCTGCCTGCCCGCCACCCGCGCCACCCGGAAACGCTACGCCGCCATGACCTATATCGTCACCGATGCCTGCATACGCTGCAAGTTCACCGATTGCGTGGAAGTCTGTCCGGTGGACTGCTTTTATGAAGGCGAGAACATGCTCGTCATTCATCCCGACGAGTGCATTGATTGCGGCGTGTGCGAGCCGGAATGTCCTGTAGAGGCCATCAAGCCGGATACTGAAGATGAGGCCGACGGCAAGTGGCTGGCGCTGAATTCAAAATACGCCACTGAATGGCCCAACATTACAGTGCGCAAAGACGCGCCCGCAGATGCCGCTGAATTTGAGACCGTCACCGGAAAGCTGGACAAGTACTTTTCAGCCAAGCCGGGCTCCGGCGATTAACCTTGCCTTTACTATTATGGCCAACAGGTTAAACATTCGCAAACGCAGCAATTGAATTTCTGTCACGATTGTGGTAGCTTGTGCGTCTTCGATAACCGCGCCTTAAGCGGACCCCTCAGGGAATTTGCGTTGATCTGATCTATTGTCTTTATCACCACTTCCCCGGTTTTCACCGGCGGGAGTGCTGTTGACAATTATCAGCCCTGAAGGTCCGTGCGCGCTGGCCAAGAGAGTGTCGATGACCAAGAAAACCGCCAATGACAACAAGACCTTCAAAAAAGGTGATTACATCGTCTATCCGGCCCACGGCGTAGGCCGCGTGACCGGGGTGGAAAAGGAAACCGTGGCAGGCTTCGATATCGAGGTCTATGTCGTTTCCTTCGAGCAGGACAAGATGACACTGCGGGTGCCGACGGCGAAAGCCATCGCGTCGGGCATGCGCCCGCTGGCCAATGACAAGGTGCTGGCCGATGCCCTGAAAACCCTGCGCGGCAAAGCCAAGGTGAAGCGTACCATGTGGAGCCGCCGGGCCCAGGAATACGAAGCCAAGATCAATTCCGGCGACCTGATCTCCATTGCCGAGGTCGTGCGCGACCTTCACCGGCATGAAGACCAGCCCGAGCCGTCCTATTCCGAGCGTCAGCTTTATGAGTCTGCGCTGGACCGGATGGTGCGGGAAGTGGCGGCCGTGGAGAAGGTCGATCGCGACAAGGCGCTCGAAATCCTGTCCACCTCCCTGCAGAAAAAAGCCGCTTAAGACACCGGGTTTCTCCTGATTGTCATGAATCGCCCCGCCCTTGCCAGCGGGGCGTTTTCATTTGGCCGGGCCGCAAGGGATGGGGCGCCTGCACGAGAATGAAGCGCGGATGTGATCCGGTGAACGGCGTTCACCGTAGAGGCTGACGAAACCGATGCCACCCTTGCCGGAGTTGCGTCCATGTCCAGCCAGTCTTCCGCCCGCCGCACTGCCGATCCCGACCGCCAGTTTTTGAAAACAGCCATGGCCGTGCCGCTGCTGGAACGCGAGGAAGAGTTGGCCCTTGCCACCGCCTGGCGCGAAGACGGCGACGAACAGGCCCTGCACACGCTCACCACCGCCTATATGCGCCTCGTCATCGCCATGGCGGCGCGCTTTCGCCAGTACGGCCTGCCTTTCGCTGATCTGGTGCAGGAGGGCAATATCGGCCTGATGCAGGCCGCCGCCCGGTTCGAGCCGGAGCGGGGCTTGCGCTTTTCCACCTATGCCAGCTGGTGGATACGTTCCTCGATCCAGGATTATGTCCTGCGCAACTGGTCCATCGTGCGCACCGGCACCACGGCGGCGCAAAAATCGCTCTTCTTCAATCTGCGCCGCCTGCGCGCCCTCATCAGCGATGTCGGCGGCAGCGCCATGACGCCTGAAAACCGGGCCTATGTCGCCGAAGCGTTGAAAGTTGGCGAGGATGATGTCGATGCGATGGCCGCAAGACTGGCGGCGGTCGACCGCTCGCTGAACGCGCCCCTCGCAGAAGAGGGTGAGGGCGAGTGGCAGGATTTGCTGGCTGATGACCGGCCTGACCCGGAAACAGCCGTGATGGAAAGCCGTGATACGGCCACCCGCCATCAATGGATCAGTGAGGCAATGAACAGGCTGAGCGAGCGCGAGCGCCACATCATCACAAAGCGCCGCCTCATCGAGGACAGCGTCACGCTCGAACAGCTCGGCGGGGAGCTCGGCATCTCCAAGGAACGCGTCCGCCAGATCGAGCATCAGGCCCTGATGAAGATGAAAAAGTCTCTGATCGAGATTGCGGGCGACCCGGAAGAGGCCGGTCTCATCCCTGCCCTCTAGCGCCCAGGAAGCCTGGCGGGCTCAGGCGCATCGACCAGTTCAAGCGCTTCAGGGTGATCGAGCGTTATCATCGGGCCGTTTTCCTCATACATCCAGCCGCGCACGCGCACGATTGTGCCCGCCAGTTCGCGCAGATCGACACCTGCCGCTTCAAAGCGCCGCTGGTGCCGGCGCATCACCTGCACCGTGAAATCGGTGCGCCAGTCCGTGCCGAAATTGAGATAGATGCGCCCGTCGCGCGCCTGCCCGGTGGAGATCACCCGCCCCTGCACGATTGCGACGCTATCAAGCCAGGGCGCGAGGGCGTTGGGGTCAGTGGTGTGAACCAGAAGGTCGCGCAGACCCCACGCGCCAAGACCGGCATTACGCGCCACTTCCTCCAGTTCCAGCAGACGGGAGGTGTGCGCGGTGTTGTCGGCATGGCTATCGACAGCGGCCAGCCCCTCGGCGACAAGCGCCGCCTGCAGGGTGGAGCCATCACCGCGCGTGGCGGTTACCAGAAGCGCGCCATAGCGATTGCGGCCGGGTCCGGCAGGTGCAAGCGCCAGATCGCCGCCAGCCTCGTCCAGCAGGGCCTGTAGCCGCGCCAGCGCCAGCTCTGCAGACGGGCCAGCACGCGGCGCGCGTATACCGGCAAGGCGCACATCTGCCGCCTCGCCCTCGATCTCCAGTGTAAAGCGATCCCCGCTTACGGCGCGGGCACCTGAAGAGTCCTCGGCCAGTGGCAGCGCGTCCGGTTCGGCCTCAGGCGGCGCACCGCAGGCAGCAAGATAGAAAGCGGTAAATGCCGCTGTGATTATCCTTCCCACCTGGCCCGTCCCCGTCCCGCTTCACCCCAGTCTGACAAGACATCAGAGCGGAGTGAAGCGTAAACGGGTGCCGCTAGAAGAAGAGCGCGGCGGCAAAGAAGGCAAAGAAGAAGCCGACCGCCCACACGATAGCCGCGGCAATCAGCACGATCCCGCCCCAGCGCCGCATGCGGGCGCAGGCTGCCGCCTGTTTCGGGTCTGCCGGACAGGGCGCATTGCGGGTGAACCAGCGCATGGCGAAGGCCCCCAGCAACAGCGCACCCGACAGGGCAAAGAGCGGCCCCTTCCAGGCGGTGAAGGCCACCAGACCCGGCACATTGGCCACCAGCCCCGCCATCACCGCCCCGGCCCCGATGGTCACCAGCAGGGCCGGCAGGGCGCAGCAGATCAGCGTCGACAGGCTGGCAAAGAGGGCAAGGGCCGGAGCCCCCGTCTCACGAAAGGCCAGCCGCATTACAACGCCTCCGGCCGGGTGATGCCATTGGCCTGATAGCCTGCACGGCGGATCAGGTCGGTAATCGTGGCATCATCAAGCGTCTGGCCCTCATGGACCACGAAGGTCAGCGTCTTGGCGTCAAGATCGACCGTGGCGGCGGCCACTTCGTCCCGGCGCTCAAACGTGCGCGTCATGGCGAGGGCGCAGAAATCGCACACCGCACCCAGCACATCGACGAGAACCAGCGAGCCGCCCTCATCAAGCGCGGTCTGCATGGCCGGCGTGAGCTGGCTTTCTGACAGGCTGACCTCCTGCGCCAGTGTGGACGGCGTAGCGGCCAGTACGGGCGCTACGGACAGGGCAAAGGCAAGGGTGATATTGCGAATGGACATGGGATGTCTCCTTTTTAATCGGGAATGGCCGCTTCAGAAGCGGTACTGGAACTGGAGGAAGGGTTTGTCATCGGTGACCGACCAGCCGAACTCGGCCATGAGCGGTCCCTGGAAGAAGCGCACGAGCGGTGTCACACCGACCGGGTTTTCAGCCTGCGGATTGTGCTCCACCTGCACCATCAGCCAGGTGTGGAGCGCGCCGTAATTGGCCACATAGGGCGCAACACCGAGCCTTGCCGACTGCATGGCCATCTCGCCGACCGTCTCACCGGCAAAGCCTCTGGCCATGTAGGAGACAAACCAGCGGCGTGTCTCCCAGTCGGCCATCAGCCCCAGCGAGCCGGCCGCACCGCTGCCTGCCGGGTTATCGTCCACGCCATAGGCAAGGCCCGCCGCACCAAACAGGTAGAGATTGGCCTGATAGTCCTCGCCGAACCAGCGATTGGCGAGCCATGTGGCCTGCACACCGTGAAAGGCATGATCGTCCTCGCGGTGCCATTCCCCGCGATAGCCGATCGAATAGCGGTGATGGGGCGTGTAGTGCGCCCAGATGGCGCTCATATCGCGGTCATGTTCCACGATGAGCGTTCTGCCGCCCTCATAGGATACCGGGCGCGCGTGTGCCTCTGCAGGAGGCAAGCACATAGCCAGCGCCACCGGGGCAGCCGCAAATGCAAGATGTTTCAAGGAATATTCCTTCCCGTCTGATCAATTCCGGATGGGCGCAAGGAAGCTTGCGCCAGCTCATGGAAGGATCAGGTCCGGGGAGGGGGCGGGTCGTGGGCGGCAATAACGGGCAGGGCCGTCTTTACGGCGAACAGGCGCGGCGCGCCGTGCAGGGCCACGCCGTCAACGAAGCTGGCATCCACCGAGAGCCCGGCGGCCAGCGCGCAATCAATACAGGCCGCACCGCCCTGACAGGCTTCATCGCCATGCAGGGCAGGATGCAAGTTGTCGTGAGACACCGGTGCCGGTTCGTGGCAAGGCGAATGGCCTGCCGGAGATGCGTGAGACGCCGTTTCGGCGGCCTCCACAACCGGCATGGCGAGCGCGCAATTGGCCGAGCCGGTAACGGCAAGGCCAAGCATGACAAAGCTGGCAAGAAGCGCGCGCATAATGCCTTGATACCTGTTTGTGCCGCCGCGCGCCAGTCACAGACCGGTGATGGGCTGGCAAAGACACCGGAAATGGCAAGGGGCGCGAGGTTTCCCCCGCGCCCCTCATTTTAGGCACTAAGGCTATATGGCCTAGAAGTTGAAACGCAGGCCACCGAACAGGGTGTAGCCGAACGCCTCGCGCTCGATTACGCGGCTGCGGTCGCCCGCATAACGCACCCCTTCGGTATTGGTCAGGTTCTTCGCTTCAAAGAACACACCCAGCTGGTCGTTCACATCGTAGCTGGCCGAGAAGTCAAGCTGGCTGCGGCCTTCCCAGAAAATATCGAGGCGCGAATCTTCCCCATCGACCGAGTCGATATAGTCAGACCGGTCATTCCAGGACAGACGGGCGCTGAAACGCTCGGTTTCATAGAACACGGCGAGGTTCAGCGTGGTGTCCGACTGACCCGGCAGGACGCGCGTGCGGCTGCCCGAAATCGGGGAGGCCAGTGTAATCTCGGCATCGGTATAGGTGTAGTTGGCAAACACACCGGTGTTGGCCAGCAGGCCCGGCAGGTTCACGAATTGCTGCTGATAGGTCAGCTCTACACCGCGGATATAACCGTCGGGCGCATTCTCGGCGGTGGAAATACGGGCAGGAAGACCCTCATACGTGCCGTCCCGGACCAGCTCGAACTCATAGTTCTCAAGATCCTTGTAGAACACGTTGATGGCCGCCAGACCCAGCGGGGTGAAATAGTATTCCAGACCCGCATCGAAATTGTTCGACAGGGTCTCGCGCAGATCCGGATTGCCGCGATCCACTTCGACCGGCAGAGACGTGCGATCACCCTCTTCCACCCGCGGCACCACATCCTGGTAGCGCGGACGGCTGATCGCGCGTGTCAGCGCCACACGGCCAATGAGATTATCCGAGAATTCGTGACGCACCGTCAGGTTCGGGAACCAGTTCGTGTAATCCCGGCTGATACGGTTGATGCTGATATTGTCAGCGTCATCGATGAAGGGGGCCGAGCCCTCGAACTGGGTGTGCTCGACGCGCAGGCCCGCCACGATACGGGTGGCACCGGCCTCCACCGTCGCCATGCCGTAGGCGGCATAAATACGTTCCTCGGCTTCATAGTCAGCGGTGGTGGACTGCGGAACACGGCGTACATCGGCCTGTGTGGACTGGGCCTGATTGGCGTTCCAGTAGGCGGTCACCGCCGACGGATCGTACTTGTTGCCCAGGAAGTAGTTGAAGTTCTGCGAGCGCTCCGTGCCCAGGAAAGCCGAGATCGGCTGGCCCGGATTGGCGCTTGCACGCCGGTCACGATATTGCTCGTTATCGTTGGTCACCTCGCGACTGCGCACGGCGGCACCGGTGCGGAACTCGGTCGGATTGGCGAAGAGCGATCCGCTAAACGCATAATTGATCCGCGCGGCGATCTCGTCCTGCTCGGTGGTCTGACCGCGGAATACGTTTTCGCGGAACCCATAACCGGAGAGGTCAAGATGCTCATTAGTGGTGAAGAGCGACAGGGCCGGGCTGTCAGCGTTCGAGAAATCATAGCTCAGGTCCGGCCGGATCGAGGAGCGGAACAAGAATTGCGCCCGGCGCGGGTTGAACTGTTCGGAGCGTGAATAGGAGAGCGAGTAATCCAGCTCCCCGCCGCCAATGAGATGCTCACCGCCGATCTGGATCGTGGCAATCTCGTTCTGGACGATGCGGTGACGCAGCTCTTTTTCGATGCGGGCATCGTTCCAGGTCGCATTGCCGTTGGTGGCGCCCGGCTGAAGGTCACCATCGTCATAGATTACGAGGAGCGTGTTGCGGAACTCGTTGTCGCGGAAGCGCGAATAGCTGCCGGTCAGGAAGAAGCGGTTCGCGTCATCGGGGCGGAATTCCAGCGATCCGGTGAGCGCGGTGCGCTCGCGCACCGTGTCATAATCCTTGAACTCCTGTTCATCGACGAGGAACACATCCTGACCGCCAACATCCTCTATGATCCAGTTGGACTCGATATTGTCGACCTGACGGTCCGTGCGCGAATAGCTGGCTGACAGCAGGGCGCCGAAACGGCCATCGCCGAACGTATTGGAGATCGTGCCCGAGGCGCGGCGGTCATTGCCGTCGCCAAACTCATTATAGCTCAATCCGCCCTGGCCGGAGATGCGCAGGCCCGGACGGTCGAAGGGAGAACGCGTAACCAGATTGACCGAGCCGGCAATCGAGTCGGCATCCTGGTTCGGCAGCAGGGTCTTGGACACTTCCAGCGCGGCTACGATATCGGCCGGAATGGTATCAAGATCTACCGCGCGGGTACCCGGATCGGGCGAGCCCACAGCCACACCATCTACCGAGATACCGGTGAAGTCGCCCGGCGCGCCGCGCAGATTGATGAAGCGGCCTTCGCCCTGATCGCGTGCGACGGCAAAACCCGGAACGCGCTGGAGCGCTTCGGCGATATTGGCATCGGGGAAGCGGCCGATGGAGTCAGCCGAGACGATATTGGTGGTGGCGCTATTGGTGCGCTGCTGGTTCAGGGCGCGCGCCGCAGAGTCAAGGATCTGGCCAGTGATGACGATGCGTTCCACACCATCGCCCGCTTGGGCAAGGGTGAAGGTGATCGTATTGGTCTCGCTCGCCGAGATGTTCACGCCGCGTACACCCGGAGGCAGGCCCAGATAGTTAACCTCGAGCTGTGCTTCGCCAGCAGGCAGCGACAGAAAGATGAATTCGCCGCGGCGGTCAGTGGACGTGGTCAGACCGAGTTCCGGTACACTTACACGGGCACCCGGAAGGCCATTGCCACGCTCGTCGACAACCCGGCCGGTCAACTGATGCTGGGCCAGCGCCTCTGCGCCAAGAGCACTAAAGCCCAGAGCGAGCACAAGGCCAGATACGCCCAGAAGGCGTTGATTACGGATTCTCATCGGTGAAGTCCCCCTGAAAAACAACCAAACACCGGACTGCGCGCACGCATCCGGCTCTTGCTCGTTAGACAGGAGGCCGATGACAGCCCGGTCACGGACTGGTGAAGTCTTGGTGATGTTTCGATGACGGGAAAATTACCGATAGGCGTAAGTTTGGTGACAGCTCAAAGCCGATTTGCGGGGCTGCTTTAAGCCGCCGGTTTCACCGCCTTGTCACAAAACCCGCGCAGTATAGCGGCCAGTACAGTTCCATGACATCAGGGTTTGCAAACACCATGGCCAACAGATTTCTCGCTCGCGTTGCCGCGACACTCCTCGCCTTCCTGCCGGCAACGGGGGCGGCATTCGCCCAGGACGGGGCGATAGACAGTGTGAGTGTACGCTTCGCCGTGCTCGGCGACGCCGAGCCCAAGCCGTGTGCGCTATTTCCCGGCGTGGAGGCTGCGGTGCGCGATGTGAACGCCCTGGCCGAAACCGGCCAGATCGACTTTGTTCTCGGCGTGGGCGATCTCGCCCACAAGGGCACGGAAATTCAGTACGAGAACGTCACGCCGGCGCTGCAGTCACTGACCCGTCCCTTCTACCCGATCATGGGCAATGAGGAGCATGGCGACACGGTAGAGCGGTATCTGGAATTCGCCGGCCAGTGGAACCCGGACGTTACCGAGGTGAGCTATACGCTGGAAGCTGGCCCGCTCACGCTGGTGATGGCCTCGCCTGATTTCAGCCGCCAGTTCAACGATGAGAGCATAGACTGGATACTCGAACAGGTGCGCGGGGCAGCCCCCCGCCCGGTCTTCCTGGTGGTGCACGCCGCCCAGATGGGTGTCTATCCGGACAGCCCGGACAAGGGCGTTGAAAACCCGCGCTTCCTCGAGATTGTCGCCGAACCCAACCTCGCCGCCGTGATCTCCGGTGATCTGCATATGGATATGGACCGCGTCGTTCACTCCCGGCAGATCGAGCACGTGCACTATCTTCACATTCCCGGTCTGGAACGTACGAAAGTTCCTGACGAAACCAGCCACACGCCCATGTTCAGGGTCTTCACCGTGTTTGATAGCGGAGAGGTTCAGGTTGACACCTTCGAGACCGGAAATCCGGAGTCTCTCGCTCGGCACGAATACCGTTTCAGCCTGCTGCAATAGCAGCTAAAGGCTATTACGGTCTCACCTCCGGGATGCGACATGCGCCATGACAGGCGCGCGCGCGTTGGCTATTGTCCGCTCCAGTGTCCCCGTAGCTCAGCAGGATAGAGCATCAGATTCCTAATCTGGGGGCCACAGGTTCGAATCCTGTCGGGGACACCAGTATTCCTGTGCTGCGCCACGCCCTTTGCAGGAACACGATAGAAAGCCGTACCGATTTCGCGCTGCAGCACGCAATTAAAGATTGCCCGCATGCCAGTTTCGCCCCTAGGCTCGGTTCAGAAGGCTTGCAGGGCGATCATCGGGCATGGGCGACATCACGCAACCAGCACGCATACTTCTGGTCGAGGATGACGACACGGAGGCCGGCCTGTTTGCCCGTATGCTGATACGCAAATCACCCCAGTGCACGGTTGATCGGGCTGCCAGCGGAGGCGAGGCACTGGCAAGCCTGTCTGAAGGCCCGCTGCCCGACTGCATAGTTCTGGATTTGCGTTTGCCGGGCGAGGACGGGATCTGGATACTCGAGCGCCTTCTGGAATCGCCGCAATGGCGCACCATCCCGGTGATCGTGTTCTCCGGCGATGTCTCGCGCCTGGGTCCGGCTTCCAGCCAGTACCCCAATGTCGCATCCAGCGTGCGCAAGCCTCACAGTGTCGAGGAGTATGAAGCCACGCTGCTCATCGTGTGCGCCATAGTCGGCGCCACCGTGTCAGCCGCAGCCTGACAGCCCTCAGGCCCGGCGCGGCAGGGCTTGCGGTGCCGATAGATAGTCCTGGCCGTTCAGGCGCCGCCCCAGCTCTTTAAGCTCCAGCCGCGTGCGGTGCGCGTCAATCGCATGCATCACCGCATCGGCCAGATGGCCCAGCAGCCTGACCTGCTCAGGCGGCAGATCGCGCGGCCTGGTATCGAGAATGCACAGCGAGCCGAGCGCATAGCCATCTTCCTCGATCAGCGGCGCCCCGGCATAAAAGCGCACATGAGGCGCGCCCGTGACCAGCGGATTCTGGGCAAAGCGCGCATCACGCGTCACATCGGGGACGACCATCGGTTCAAACCCGCCGATCGTGTGACTGCAAAAAGAGACCGAGCGCGGCGTCTCACGCAAGCCCACGCCCAGCACGGACTTGAACCATTGCCGCTCGGCATCAACCAGCGACACCAGTGCTATGGGCACGTCAAATGCCAGCGCTGCCGCCCGCGTCAGGCAGTCAAAGGCCGGATGCGGTGCAGTGTCGAGTATGGCGCAGGCGCGCAGGGCCGCGAGGCGCTGGAGTTCCATAGACAATATATCACATCCACTGAATCGATTCAGTGAGCAACACTATAGATAGAGCGTTGCACAACCGTAAAGGGTCCAGCCCAGCTCAGTCACACCCATGTGACCGGGAATGATTGCCAAGCCGCGCGCGCCGTCTAGTCTGGCTGCAAACCGGGGTTAGGAGAGTATGAACATGGATTTGAGCGGCAAGACCGCCATCATCACGGGCGGGGCCAGTGGAATCGGGCTGGCTGTGGCAAGAGCCCTGAACGCGAAAGGCACCCAAATCGCCATTGCCGACCTCAACGCGAGCGCTGCAGCCGAGGCCGGCGCGGCGCTGGGTGGTTTTGGTGAGGCCGTCAATGTAGGCGACGAAGCGGCCCTGGTGCGTTTCATCAACAAGGTTGAGCGCACGCTCGGCCCCGTCGATATCTACATGTCCAATGCGGGCCTTGGCTTTACCGACGGGCCGGGCTGGGGCGCAGGCGATGCGCCGAACGCCGCCTGGGATCTGTGCTGGCAAGTCAATGTGATGGCCAGCGTGTTTGCCGCGCGCCATCTCGCCCGCAGAATCGCCGCCCGGCAGGGCCACTTCATCATCACCTCATCAGCGGCAGGGCTTCTCGCCCAGATCGGGGATGCGCCCTATTCGGCCACCAAGGCGGCGGCCGTGTCCTTTGCCGAGTGCCTGGCCATCACCCATGGCGATGAGGGCTTGAACGTCCACTGCCTGTGCCCGGAAGGGGTAAACACGCCGCTGGTGCAGGGCATTGAGGGCGGCGCACAGGGGCTTGGCGGATATCTGGAAGCCGACGAGGTTGCCGGCATTCTGCTCAAGGCGATGGAAGAGAAACGCTTTCTGGTGATGACCCACGCCAATACGCCAGGCTATGTCGCCAACAAGGGACAGGACCGCGACCGCTGGGTCGGTGGCATGCGCAAGCTGCGCCGCATGCTGCTGGAAAAGCTGGGCCGCCCGATGTGATCAGGCTTGCAGGCGGTAACCGCCCGTATCGGTGACCAGGAGGCGCGCCTTGCCCGGATCAGGCTCGATCTTCTGGCGCAGCCTGTAGATATGGGTTTCCAGCGTGTGGGTGTTGGCCTCGCGATGATAGCCCCACACCCGGTCCAGCAGCTCCTCGCGGGCGACCGGCTTGCCGCCCGCCCGGTAGAGATATTTCAGTATGCTGGTCTCCTTCTCGGTCAGGCGGATGCGCTTGCCTTCCTGATTGACCAGCTGCTTCATGCCGGGCGTGAACACGTAAGGGCCGATATTCAGCACCGCATCCTCTGACGCCTCATAGCGCCTGAGCTGGGTGCGTACCCGCTCCAGCAGGACCCGGAAGGCAATCGGTTTTGCCAGAAAATCGCTGGCCCCCGATTGCAGCCCCTTCACATGATCCTCATCGGCCGACTGCGCGGTCAGAAGGATGATCGGCACGCTCTCGCCTTCTTCGCGCAAGGCCGCGCAGGCATCGCGCCCGTCCATGTCCGGCAGGCCGACATCGAAAATGACAATATCGGGATTGTCGCCGCGCACACGCTCCATGCCCTGGCTGGCATTGGCTGCTGTAATCACGGCAAACCCGTCCTCCAGGGCAAACTGTTCGGCCAGCGCCTCGCGCAGATCGGTGTCATCATCGATAATGAGAACGGTTTTTTCACCGGCCATGGCGGGCCAAGCCTCCCTGATAGGCGCACCACGCAAACATAGGGTGCGTTGCGGCCCCGCGCCAACTGCCTCTGGCTGCTTGCCAGCCGGGCAGGGCTGGCATCAGTCTGCCGGAATGAAAATGACCGCTCACAGCAATGGCGTCCTGCTGGCCGCCGGCCGCACGTTTCGATGCGCGCTTGGGCGCTCCGGTGTTGTTCGCGCTGATGAGAAGCGCGAAGGGGATGGGGCGAGCCCGGCCGGGGTGTGGACGGTGCGCCGCGCCCTATGGCGCGCAGATAGGCTGGAAAAGCCCCTAACCGCCCTGCCGCTGCAGATGATCGCCAGCGATGATGGCTGGTGTGATGCGCCCGGTGACCCTGCCTATAACCGGCCCGTGCGCATGCCCTGGCCAACGAGCCATGAAGTGATGTCGCGCGAGGACGGGCTCTATGATGTCGTTGTGGTGCTCAGCCATAATGATAGCCCGCCCGTGCCGGGGCTGGGTTCGGCCATCTTCCTGCATTGCGCCGCGCCTGATTATGCGCCCACCGAGGGCTGTATCGCGATTGCCCGCGATGAGCTGGTGGCGCTGCTTGAAGACATGAGCCCGGCCAGCACGCTGGAGATCAGTCCCGCCGTCTCGCCCTAGAGAATGAACTTTGACAGATCGGCATTGGCCGCCAGCGCCTTGACCCGCTCATGCACATAGGCGGCATCAATCACCAGCGTCTCGCCGGAACGGTCCGACGCAGTATAGCTGATCTCCTCGACCAGCCGTTCCAGTATCGTGTGCAGGCGGCGCGCGCCGATATTCTCAACGCTGGCATTCACCTCGGCTGCATAATCGGCAATCGCCTCGATCGCGCTGTCATCAAGGCTGAGCTCAAACCCTTCAGTGGCCATCAGGGCCACATATTGCGTGACAAGGCTCGCTTCCGGCTCGGTCAAGATGGCGCGGAAATCCTCGCGGGTTAGCGCTTTGAGCTCGACACGGATCGGCAGGCGGCCCTGCAGCTCGGGCAGAAGATCGCTCGGCTTGGTGACGTGGAAGGCACCCGAGGCAATGAACAGCACATGGTCGGTCTTCACCGGGCCATATTTGGTGGCCACCGTTGCCCCCTCGATCAGGGGCAGAAGATCGCGCTGCACGCCTTCGCGTGACACATCGGCGCCCCGTGCCTCCGAGCGCGCGGCAATCTTGTCGATCTCATCGAGAAAGACGATGCCTTCGTTTTCGGTCAGCCGCACCGCCTCGGCCTGGATCTGGCTGTCATCAAGCAGACGGTCGGCCTCCTCGTGCAGCAAAGGCTCATAGGCTTCGCGCACCGTCGTGCGGATGGTCTTGCGGCGGCGGCCCATCCCCTTGCCCAGCATGTCTCCCAGATTGATCATGCCGACACCGCCCATGCCGGGCAGGTCCAGACCCTGCAGCGGATTGGCATCATCTATAAGCTCGATCTCGATCTCCTTGGCATCCAGCTCGCCTGCATGCAGCTTGCGCCGGAAGCTGTCGCGCGTCGTGGTGCTGGCACCCGGCCCGACCAGCGCGTCCAGCACGCGCTTTTCAGCCGCTTCCTCCGCCCGCCCGCGTACCTCCTCGCGGCGGCGCTCACGCACCAGCGAGATCGCAATCTCGACCAGATCGCGCACGATGGAATCCACATCCCGCCCGACATAGCCAACTTCAGTGAACTTGGTGGCTTCCACCTTCAGGAAGGGCGCGCCGGCCAGCTTGGCCAGACGCCGCGAAATCTCGGTCTTGCCGACACCGGTGGGGCCGATCATCAGAATGTTTTTCGGCGTGATCTCCGCGCGCAGGTTTTCGTCCACGCGCTTCCTGCGCCAGCGATTGCGCAGCGCAATGGCCACTGCCTTCTTGGCGTCATGCTGGCCGATAATGTGGCGGTCCAGCTCGGAGACAATTTCGCGCGGCGACAAATCGGTCATCTACAGCCCTTGAAAAACATTATGAGATCAGGCGACCGCGCTCATGTAGGCAATCGGAACCGTACGGGAAACCCTTGGACCAGAACCGCTAGCAGGGATCAGTGTTCCATTCGGCGCAGACATCGCTATCGGTCTCGGCGGCAACCCTTGACGTCCGTTCGGTGAGAAAGCGCGCCGCATCCAGCCGGGACAGCGCCCAGACCGCTGCGCCACGCACCAAAGCGCTGTCATCATCCAGCCGGTCCAACACCGCCTCCAGCGCGTCCGGGCCGGTATCATTGCCCAGCGCAATCAGCACATTGCGTACAAACCGGTCCCGCCCGATGCGCTTGACCGGCGAAGCGGTGAACAGCGCGCGGAAACCCGCATCATCGAGGCGTGAAAGCTCGGCCAGCAAGGGCGCTTCCAGCTCGGCGCGGGCATGAAATGCGGTCTCTTGCGTACGCGCGGCAAACTTGTTCCACGGGCACACGGCCAGGCAGTCATCACAGCCATAGATGCGATTGCCCATGGCGGCCCGGAATTCGCGCGGTATGGGGCCTTTATGCTCGATGGTGAGGTAGGAGATGCAGCGGCGCGCATCGAGTTGATAGGGCGCAGGAAACGCGTCTGTGGGGCAGATATCGAGGCAGGCCCGGCACGACCCGCAATAATCGGTCTCAGGTGTGTCGGGAACGAGTTCCGCCTCGGTCAGCATCACGCCCAGAAACAGCCAGCTGCCCCAGTCCCGGCTGACCAGATTGGTGTGCTTGCCCTGCCAGCCCAGCCCGGAGCGCGCCGCCAGCGGCTTTTCCATCAGGGGCGCGGTATCGACAAAGACCTTCACGCCCTCACCCGTTTCGCCGTGAAAGGCGCGCGCCATCTGTTTGAGGCGCTTTTTGAGAAGATCGTGATAGTCCCGGTTGCGCGCATAGACCGAAATGACGGCCCGGTCGGTATGCGCAAGATCATCGAGCGGATCATGCTCCGGCCCGTAATTGAGGCCCACCACCACCGCCGAGCGGGCTTCCGGCCACATGGCAGTGGGGTGAACGCGCCGGTCCAGCGTCTCTTCCATCCAGCCCATACTGCCATGATGACCAGCCTCGACAAACGCACGCAGCCGGTCTCCCGCCTCCCAGCGCGCATCCGCGCGGGTTATGCGCACGGCGTCAAACCCGGCATCGCGCGCCAGCGCGCGCACCCTGTCAGAAAGCTGGGCCTTCATCATGCCCGCAGCATGACATAGAAGGCCCCCGCCCCGCCATGACGGGCATGGGCGGGCGCATAACCGCTGACCAGCACGGCAAAGTCCGGCTCGGCCAGCCATAGGGGCAGGCTGCGGCGCAAGACCCCCGGCAGGGAGGGCGCATCCGGCGTCCAGGGCTCAAACCGGCTTGTATCCTCTGCCCGCCCGGCGGCCCCCTTGCCGGTGATGACGAGGATAGTCTGATGGCCCTTCATGGCCGCGCGGGACAGAAAAGCCAGCAGCATCTGGCGGGCACGGGCGGCCGTCTCGCCATGCAGATCAATGCGCGCATCAATCTCCACACGCCCGCGGCGCACCTTGCGTTCGGCGCCGCGCTCCACCGGTGCCTTGCGCGGCACAGACCCGGCATTCAGCGCGGCAGGCGCAGCGCCGCTCCTGCCTCTGAGCAGGGTGGCAAACCCTTCCTCATTCACCGGTGGCTGAACGCGCATTCCGCCTGCCGGCAGGGGCCGGGCCGTGCGCGACACCTTGCGCCAGAGGGCGCGTTCTTCCGGTGTCAGGGTGCGCTTCGGCCCGCTCATGGCCTGTCACGATGTCCGGCGCAGCCGGGCCGCCAGCGCGTTGGGGAGGAGCAAGTGCCAGCGCGCGAAACTGTTCTGGCGCCCGGCCGTCTGTCCGGCCTCGTCACCCCAGCCAAAAAAGAGATCGCCGCGCACCGGGCCAGTAATGGCCCCGCCGGCATCCTGCGCGATGACCAGCCCCTGCCAGCGGCCCTGCCCCGACACTTCGCCATCAATAAACACCGGCATGCCCCAGGCATGGAAGGCCGGATCGACCGCCAGGCTCGCCATCGGTGTCAGCGGCACGCCCTGTGATCCCATCGGGCCGGTATTGGCGTCAGCGATCTCCTGCAGATCGAAGAACACATAGCGCGGATTTTCGTTGAAGAGCGGCGTCCACGCCGACGGGCCGTTACGCACCAGCCAGTTTTCGATGTGGTGTTTGGACGCCTGTCCCGGCGGCAGCTCGCCCCGGTCCAGAAGCAACCGGCCAATAGACACGTAAGGATGACCATTATGGGCGGCAAAGGCGGCCCGGCGCTGACTGCCATCATCAAACACCAGACGGCCAGAGCCTTGAATCTGCATGAAGAACACGTCGATCGGGCGGCCCCAGGCCAGCGGCACGCCGATATTCATCGCCTCGATCTCGGCGCGCGGACGCGCCTCGTCCGCCCCGCCAAACCGGTTCGCATCAAGCCCGGCAATGAGCTGGGACATGTCCCCGCGCGGCGCAACGCCGGGCCGCGCCCGGATCGCCATGGAAAACTCATTATCGGGATAATGGCGCGCCTGAACCATGGGCTCGTAATAGCCGGTCAGCCGCCCCTCGCCGCCCACCGAAACAGGCGCGAAGCGCGCCTCGAAGAAGCTGCGTGCCATCTGGGGTGTTGCGCCGCGCGCGATCAGGGTGAGCGCTTCGTCGCACACCGCATGCCAGTCACCGGCCCGGCCCGCATAGGGCGCGCGCTCATTAAGTGGACGGTCGGCCGGGCGGCGCTGGATCGCCTCGCAGCTTTGTCCAAACGAGCGCAAGGCCGCGCTGGCATCATGCCGGCTCCAGCCTTCGAGCGCGCCAAACCCCGATAGCGGGCGTAGATCGAGAGATGATACGGCAGGGGGTTGCGGCGCAGTGCCAGGCCCGTCAGGCACGCTGGCACAGGCCGAGATGACAAGGGTCAGGCAGAGCGCAAGAAGGGCGTCAGGCCGGGCGTACAGCGGAAAGCCGCCAGTTGGGGTTGTCGCTCGTGACATCGCGCTCAAAGCTCCAGATCTCGGCTACCGGGTGCAACGCCGCGATATCGCCCGAAACCACGCTGCCATCGCTGGCGCGGGTCTCGTGGGCGATCTCGGCAACGAATCGCACCTTGATCTTGGCCTTCGGCCCGTTAAGGGAAGCTTCCTGCAGACGCGCTTCCTTGATCCGGTCAATCTCGGTGGTCAGGGTTTCACCCTTCGCCGCCCGCGCCTCGATGGCTTCACGATAGGCAGTCAGGACGCGCGGCGAGAGCAAGGGCTCAAGCGCTTCCACATCCCCGCGCGCGAACGCACCGGCAATCATGCCATAGGCGGCTCGCGCGCCCTGGATGAACTCGGCGGCATCGAAACTGCCATCGGCATCGGCTATGGCTTCAAGCCCGTCATAGGCCGTATCATCAACATCAACCGTGCTAAACGCGGCCTGCGCGCGTTGCGGCGTGTCCTGGGACAGGGCCGTGTCGGAAACGGGCGCTGGCGCATCGCGGGTAACGGCCTTCTCGGCTTCCTCGCGCGCATGCTCTTCGGGCGAGCGCCCCACCGGGCGGCCCAAGGCCATGTAAAGCCGGATGCCGATGAACACGGCAAGACCTGCAAAAAAGAGTATCTGCAACAATTCCACGCGCACTTACCTCTTGGCCGCCCGCCTCGCGGGCGTGAATCTGGCCGTCCCTGTCTACTCATATAGGCCGTCAGGCGCTACAGGTCAGCCCGCGCAATGCAGGCTGCTCTTCTTGGCCGTGGTCTTGATCGCTGGCTTGCCCGCCACGGCGCGGCATGCTACCCGCCCAGACCTTGCACAGGAAGCGGGCCCATTCCAGCCCTGCTGCCGGCCTTCCAATGCCAAGGCTGGAAAAACGCCTACAGGAGCTTGCACCGAACATGGCTGATACCCCCAACACACCCGATCAGAGCGCAAATCCGGCCAGCGGGCCGAGCGTGAGAATACTGGGGCAGTATGTAAAGGACCTCTCCTTCGAAAATCCCGGCGCGCCCGACACGCTGCGCGGCAGCGCGGCCCAGCCCAATATCGATCTGGGCATTGATGTGCGCGTACGCGCGCTGGATGCGGAAAACTTCGAGGTCGAGCTGCTTCTTTCGGCCAAGGCTGAGCGCGAGAATGCCACCTTGTTCGTCTGCGAGCTGAGCTATGCCGGCCTGTTCCAGATCCGCGGCATGGACGAGCAGTCGCGCGAAGCCTTCCTGCTGGTCGAGGCCCCGCGCCTGACCTTCCCGTTTGCCCGCGAAATCGTGGCCAGCGCGACGCAAAATGGCGGCTTCCCGCCGCTCATGCTGGAGCCTGTCGATTTTGCCAGCCTCTATCGCCAGCAGCTCGCCCAGCGCGCGCAAGGCGGTTCGGGCAATCCGCCAGCCGGCAACGCCTGATCAGACGCCGAACTTTTTCCAGACGCGCGCCTCGCCCATCTCGGCCACAAAGCCTGCATGGAGGGCGCGCTCTTCGGGCGTGCTTGAAGGCTGCAAGGGGGTTGGGCGCGGCGGGCGCGGAGCATAACGCACCGTGCGGTCCGTGCCTTCCAGCCCGGCAAAGTCCAGCGCGCGCGTGCGCCCGCCATTAAGCTCCAGATACACTTCTGCCAGCAGATAGGCATCGATCAGCGCGCCATGCTTGGTGCGGCTTTCCAGCGAGATATCAAAGCGTTTGCACAGCGCATCCAGATTGGCCGGCGAGCCTGGAAAGCGCTCGCGCGCCATCGCGGCCGTATCCTTGAACCGGCTGTCGGGATAAGGGTCCAGCCCGGCGCGCGTCAGCTCCATATTGATGAAGCCCCGGTCAAAGGGCGCATTGTGCGCCACCATCACCGCATCCCCGACAAAGGCGATGAAATCCTGCGCCACCTCTTCAAAGCGCGGCTTGTCGCGCAGCATTTCGCGCGTATGCCCGGTAATGGCTGTTACTTCTGCCGGGATATCGCGGTCTGGATTGATGAGGGCGTGAAACTCGCGCCCCGTCGGGATCATGTTGATCACCTCGACACAGCCCAGCTCGGTCACCCGGTCGCCCTCGAGCGGGTAGAGCCCGGTCGTCTCTGTATCGAATATGATCTCTCTCATGGGCGCGGATTCTGACTGCTTTTGCGCAAGGCATCCAGAACGGCGCGCACCTGATGGCGCGCATCATCCACACCTTTTGACGTGTCGATGATGAAATCCGCCCGTTGCCGCTTTTCGCCATCGGGCGTCTGGCGCGCGAGGATCATGTCCAGCTTTTCCGCGTGCATGCCGTCACGGGCGAGTACCCGCGTCCGCTGGATATCCTCTGGCGCAGAGACAACCACGATCACATCGACATGATCCTCCATGCCGGTCTCGAACAGGAGCGGAATATCAAAAAGCACGCACCAGGCCCCATCCTTGCGCGCCTGCTCCAGGAAGCCCGCGCGCCGCGCCGCCACCAGCGGATGCACGATGGCTTCAAGACGGGCGAAGTCCGCAGGGCTTTCTTTCAGATGGGCGCTAAGCGCCTCGCGATCCACGCGCCCGTCCCTGACCACATCAGGAAACATGGCGCCGACCGGCTTTACCGCCTCGCCGCCCGGCGCATACATCGCCGCCACCGCCGCATCGGCGTCAAAGACCGGCACGCCCTGTTGTGCAAACAGGGCGGCGGTCGTGCTCTTGCCCATGCCGATCGAGCCGGTGAGGCCAATCGCGATCATGGCCTGCCCTCCAGCGCCGCTTCCAGCATGGCCCTGACCGGCGTACGGGCAGGAACAGGCTTGCCAAAAAAGGCTTCAAAGGCCGGGCGGGCCTGTCCGATCAGCATGGAAAGCCCGCCTACCGTGCGTAGGGCCCGCGAGCGCGCCTGCTTCAAAAGCCCGGTTTCCAGCGGCACATAGACCATGTCGAACACCAGCGCGTCTGCGGGGAGAATATCCAGTGGCAGCGCCAGTGCGGGCTGGCCCTTCATGCCAAGGCTGGTGGCGTTGATGACCAGACGCGCGCCCTCCAGCGCCCTTGGCGCCGCGTCCAGCCCGTGGATCTCCGCCGCGCAGCCCATCGAACGGGCAAGCTCTGCTGCCCTGTCAGGGCTGCGATTGACGATGCGCGCCGGCACACCAGCGGCCTTGAGCACGTAAAGCGCAGCGCGGGCAGCCCCGCCCGCGCCGATCAATACCGCCGGGCCGGTTTCCGCCTGCCAGCCGCCCTCGTCCAGCGTGGCCCTGATGCCGGTAATGTCGGTATTGTCGGCGTGAATCCTTGCCTTTTCAAACACCAGAACATTGGCGGCCCCCGCCGCGCGCGCCGCATCACTGGCGGTGTCGGCCAGCGCCAGCGCCGCCTCCTTGTGAGGGAGGGTCACGTTCACCCCGGCATATCCGGCCTCTCGCAGACGATGGATTGTGTCTGCAAAATCCTCCGGCGCGGCAGCGACGGGGCTGTACTCGCCCTCAATGCCGGCATCGTTCAGCCAGGCGGTCATCATGGCGGGCGAGAGCGAATGGCCGACCGGCCAGCCAATCACACCGGCCTTTCTGACCCCGCCCATCACGCCTCCAGCGCGCCGTGCTGGCGCAGCGCATCCAGCAGAGGCAGGAGCGGCAGGCCCAGAACGGCAAAGAAATCACCCTCCACCCGGTCAAACAACTGCGCGCCCAGCCCTTCATAGGCATACCCGCCGACACCCGCAGTCAGAATGGACCCGGCATCGCGCATATAGCGGTCCAGAAAAGCATCAGAGAATGCGCGCACCTGCATCTCGCACCGGCTTTCATACTGCCAGACGATCTCGCCATCGCGTGCCAGCACCAGCCCGCCGACCAGCGCATGGGTCTGGCCGCGCAACATGATCAGACGCTTGCGCGCCTCGTCGGGATCACACGATTTGTCATAGGCGCGGCCCTCAAACTCCAGCACCTGATCGGCCCCGAGGACCAGCTTCCCAGGTTGGCGCGGTGATACGGCCAGCGCCTTTTGCCGGGCCAGCTCCAGCGCCAGCTCGGCAGGACTGCCTGAGAATTTTGCCTTGACCGCGCCCTCATCAATATCGGCCGGATCGATGGTGAAAGGCACGCCGGCCTTTTCCAGAATGGCCCGCCGCGAGGCCGAGCCAGACGCCAGCACCAGCGCGGTCATGGTTTGCCCCCCGACATCTTGCCGCGATGCTCAGTCAGGAGGTTGATGATCTTGGCCGCCGTTTCCTCGATGGAGCGCCGCGTCACATCTATGGAGGGCACGTTATGGCGCGCAAACAGCCGCTTGGCGTAGATCAGCTCATCCTTAACGGAGTCTTCGTCGATATAGTCCGTCGAGCGGTCCTCATTGAGGTTCAAAAGCCTGTTGCGGCGGATCTGGATGATGCGCTCCGGCGTGGCATAAAGCCCGACAATGGCGGGCTTTTTCAGCGAGAACAGATTGTCGGGAAGCGGTGTGCCCGGCACCAGGGGTATGTTGGCGGCACGCACGCCGCGATTGCCCAGATAAATCGAGGTCGGTGTTTTCGAGGTCCGGCTGATCCCCAGCAAGATCACATCGGCGCTGGCCAGATCATCGCCCTGCCCGTCATCATGGGCCATGCAGTAATTCATTGCCTCGATACGCCGGTAGTAGTCCGCATCCAGCGTACGCTGGGCACCGGCACGCCCGGTCATCGGCGCACCGAGATAAGCCGACAGCGTGGTCTCGATAGGATCGAGCAGGGCAATGGCCGGGATGGACAACTCCGCGCAGCGCGTCTCCAGAGCCTCACGCAAGTCCGGATTGACGACCGTGTACATGACCACGCCGGGAAAGGCTTCCACATGCTCCAGCGCGCGTGCCATCTGGCGCGGAGAGCGGACCAGAGCAAACAGATGCTCGATCGGCTGGCCGCGTTCAAACTGCGCCGCCGAGGCCCGCATCGCGCTCATCAGCGTCTCGCCGGTGGAGTCAGAGATCATATGGACATGGAAATAGGTCTTCATGTCCGGCGCACGTTGGGAAGTGGGCATGGCATCCTTCAAGGGCGGCATATCTGTCTGCTCACTGAGCGTCGTTTCCAGCGATAGCCCGTTCCGCCCGGCCTGTGAACAAGCTGTCGGCAAACTGCGCGCATTGTCCCCGCTGACCGGCCTGCCCGGCCCTTTCCGGCATCAGAGCCAATTCCAACCCACACACCCTCCCCGCTTCTCCACCAGCGGGCAAATTTGCGCCGCCGCGAACATGTCTTGATGTTGAACACGCTGGAAATCGGGGCCTGCACCGGCAGGTTTATACCCGCCGCAAGAAAATTTAATCCTTTGTTAAACAATGTAAATTTTGGGTTAATAGCGAAATTCACACACCTGGGCAAAGACTGACGTGCGGCCAATTTTCCCACAGGGTGTGAAATGTGCGGACAACGCGCTAGTGAGACCGGGTTTTCCACGATACGGACAGACCTACGACTCATCTCCTTCCATTTTCTTTTTTTTATTGGATAGAAAGGAAGGGCGGGAAAGCCGCCGGTGAGCAGGCTGGGCGTCCAGACAAAGGAATAGCGATAAATGGCCGAACGCGCGCTTTTGAAGGTTCTGGGTGGAGAAGCCCTCAAAACCCCGCCCGTATGGCTGATGCGCCAGGCCGGGCGTTATCTGCCCGAATATCGCGCGGTGCGTGCCCAGCAGCCTGATTTCATCGCCTTCTGCCTGAACCCGCAAGCTGCCGCCGAAGTGACCCTGCAACCGATCCGGCGCTACGGGTTTGATGCCTCCATCGTCTTTGCCGACATATTGCTCATCCCCAACGCCATGGGCCAGAAGGTGTGGTTTGAGAAGGGCGAGGGGCCAAGGCTGGCCGCGATGAGCCTTGAAGCGCTGGCCGGTTTATCGCCTGAGGGTGCCGCCACACGCCTTTCTGCGGTCTGTGAGACGCTGAAACTGGTGCGCGCCGGCCTGCCAGACAGCTGCACGCTGATCGGCTTTGCCGGCGCGCCCTGGACGGTGGCGACCTATATGATCGAAGGCGGTGGATCGAAAGACCGCTGGAAGGCCCGCACCGCCGCCTGGAGCGAGCCTGAGAAGATGGACCGGCTCTTGGCCAATCTGACGGATGCCACGGCTGATTACCTGATTGCGCAGGCCGAAGCCGGGGCGGATGTTCTCAAACTCTTTGAAAGCTGGGCTGAAGGCTTGCCCGCGCCCTTGTTCAACCGCGTCGTCATCGCGCCCACGCGGCGCATTGTCGAGCGCGTGCGTGCAGCGGGCATCACCGCCCCCATTATCGGTTTTCCCAAAGGGGCCGGGCCGCACTATGTGCGCTATGCGGCAGAGACCGGGATCGATGCTATCGCCACCGATCATGGCCTCGATACCGACTGGGCGGCGGCCAATCTGCCCCGTTCCATGCCTGTTCAGGGACAGCTCGATCCGGCTGTTCTGAAAGCGGGGGGTGAGGCGCTGAAAGCAGAGGTCAGCCGCTTGCTCGACGCATGGGGGGGACGGCCCTATGTCTTCAATCTCGGCCACGGGATCAATCCCGATGTGCCGCCAGACCATGTGAGCGAGCTGCTGGCCCATATTCGCGGGGGCTAGCACGCGCCACACCCCAAGCCGGAGCAAAGCCCATGAGCCGCAAAATCGCTGTTGTCCTGTTCAATCTGGGCGGGCCGGACGGTCAGGAAAGCGTGAAGCCCTTCCTGCGCAACCTCTTCAATGATCCGGCGATCATTTACGCGCCCTGGCCCATCCGGCCCATGCTGGCCTGGCTGATATCCACCACGCGCGGGCCGAAAGCGGCCAGGGAATACGCCAAGATGGGCGGCGGTTCGCCCATCGTGCCGGAAACCGAAAAACAGGCCGCCGCTCTCACATCCGCGCTTCAGGCAGCTCTGCCGGGTGACGAGATCCGCTGCTTTCTGGCCATGCGCTACTGGCACCCCTTTACCCATGAGGCTGTTGAGGCTGTGAAGGCCTGGGGGGCAGATGACGTCGTCCTGCTCCCGCTCTACCCGCAATTTTCAACCACGACGACGGCGAGCTCGCTCAAAGCCTGGTCCGATGCGGGCGGGATGGAAGCCCGCACGATATGCTGTTTCCCGCGCGAGACCGATTTCATCGCCGCGCATTCAGACCTGATCCGCAAGGCATGGGAAGAGGCCGGACGGCCAGCGGATGCGCGCGTCCTGCACTCGGCCCATGGCCTGCCGGAGATCACTATTGAGCGCGGTGATCCGTATCAATGGCAGGTGGAGGAGACGGTAAAGGCCGTCACCGCCCTGCTGCCGGAACTGGGCGATCACATCACCTGCTTCCAGTCGAAGGTCGGCCCGCTCAAATGGATCGGCCCGTCAACCGAAGACATGGTGGAAGAAGCTGCCAGAGACGGAAAACACATCATCCTCTCGCCCATCGCCTTCGTGTCCGAACACATCGAAACGCTGGTTGAGCTGGACGAGGAGTATGCCGAGCTCGCCCATGAAAAGGGCGCGGCGGGCTATACCCGCGTACCGGCGCTGGGCGTGACGGAGGGCTTTGTCAGGGCGCTGTCCGGCCTTGTGGTATCGGCGCTTGATGGCCCGGCCGGACTGAAACCGCCCTCGGGGGTGCCCATATGCCCGGCTGAATTTGGCCGCTGCCCCTGCCGCGAAGCGGGTTATAACGCAGAAGCAAGCAAGGACGCTGCCTGATGGATTTCCTCCTGCCCTTCTACGATGTGTTCAAGGCTCTACACATCGTGTCCGTGATCTTCTGGATGGCCGGCATGCTCTACCTGCCGCGCCTGTTTGTGTATCACCACACAGCCATCGCGGGCGGGGAGCTGGAGACAGCGCTTCTGACGCAGGAAAAGAACCTGAACCGTATCATCATGGGCCCGGCTCTGATCGCGGTCTGGGTCTTTGCCATTCTGATGATTGCGGCGAACCCGGCGCTGTTCAGCCAAGGCTGGTTTCACGCCAAGCTGGCACTGGTGATCGCGCTGTCTGGCGTTCATGGCTTCTATGCGGCCAGCGCAAAGCGCTTTGCAAAGGGCGAGCGCCCGCGCAGCGAGAAATTCTGGCGCATCATGAACGAAGTGCCCGCGATTGCGGCAATCGCTATTGTCTTGCTGGCGATACTGAAGCCTTTCGCTTGACGCCAGGCGGCCCTTGTGTCACGCCTAGCTCATAACCGCCCGCTTGCGGACGGCTTCCCCCCTTAAACGTGCAATCGGTGGCGCTTCGCCTCGCGATCCGTCACGCTCTCGAAACACAGCATTGCCCGCACATGGTCCTTCGGGGCCGCACTCGCGGGGCCGGAACCAGCAGCGTGTGCCGGGCATTAGCCGCAAAGCGCATGACTGCCCCGCGCAATGGCCGGTCCCGGTCAGACATTTCACCTTCCCGCCCGCCTTTTTAAAAAGACCTCCCCATGACCGATCAGAACGACACGCCCGAAACCGATCTCGACGAGATTGTGACGCCGACCCCTGACGGGCGGCGCATGTCCTTGCAGGAGCTGAAGGAGAAATCTCCGGCAGACCTTCTCCAGCTGGCCGAAAGCCTCGATATCGAGAACGCGGCCTCGCTGCGCAAGCAGGGCATGATGTTCGCGATCCTGAAAGCGCTCGCCGAAGAGGGCGTCGAGATCCATGGCGGCGGAACGCTGGAAGTGCTGCAGGACGGGTTTGGCTTCCTGCGCTCGCCGGAAGCCAATTATCTTGCCGGTCCGGATGATATCTATGTCTCGCCGACCCAGATCCGCAAATTCGGCCTGCGCAATGGCGATACGGTGGACGGCGAGATTCGCGCCCCGCGCGATGGCGAGCGCTATTTTGCGCTTCTCAAGGTCAACGCGATCAATTTCCAGCTGGCCGACCAGGCCAAGCACAAGGTCCATTTCGACAATCTGACCCCGCTCTATCCTGAGAGCCGGTTCATCATGGAAAACCCGGACCCGACCCGCAAGGACCGCACCGGGCGCGTGATCGACATCGTCGCCCCGCTCGGCAAGGGCCAGCGCGCACTGATCGTTGCCCCGCCGCGTACCGGTAAAACCATGGTGCTGCAGAATATCGCGCACGCCATCGAGACCAATCACCCCGAATGCTACCTCATGGTGCTGCTCATAGACGAGCGCCCGGAGGAAGTGACCGACATGCAGCGCACGGTGAAGGGCGAGGTTATTGCCTCGACCTTTGACGAGCCGGCCACGCGCCACGTCCAGGTCGCCGAAATGGTGATCGAGAAGGCCAAACGCCTCGTCGAGCATGGCCGCGATGTGGTGATCCTGCTGGATTCCATCACGCGCCTGGGCCGCGCCTACAACACGGTCGTCCCCAGCTCCGGCAAGGTGCTGACCGGCGGTGTGGACGCCAACGCGCTGCAGCGCCCCAAGCGCTTCTTCGGTGCCGCCCGCAATATCGAGGAAGGCGGCTCGCTGACCATTATCGCCACCGCCCTGATCGATACCGGCAGCCGCATGGACGAGGTGATCTTCGAGGAATTCAAGGGCACGGGTAACTCGGAAATCGTGCTCGACCGCAAGGTCGCCGACAAGCGCGTCTTCCCGGCCATCGACATCCTCAAGTCCGGCACCCGCAAAGAGGAGCTGCTGGTCGACAAGAAGAATCTGGCCAAGACCTATGTGCTGCGCCGCATCCTTAACCCGATGGGTCCGCAGGACGCGATCGACTTCCTGCTCGGCAAGCTCAAAGAGACCAAGAGCAATGACGAGTTCTTCGACTCGATGAATACGTAAGGTTCGCCGTCTGCTTATTGGGTGTGGCAGTCCGGCGAGCAGAAGAAGCAACCATCGGCTTTGGAGTATCCCCGGCGTTTCGCTTCGTCTACGGCTCCTTTGCAGGACGCAAACTCGCCCAGATCTTCGCGGTTGGTTACGTTGGGGAGATATGAGCAAGTTTCGGCGTGCACCTCGTGGTCGCCGTTGCTTTGGGCGTTCTTGTTTACATAGTAGCGCATAGCGCAGTTCCTTTCGAATCAGAGGTTGTAATGGACTCGACTCAACCTCTGATTCCAGCGGGCCTGTAAAGAGGCGTGCATGACTTACCGGTTGGGATCTAAAGATTCCAATGACTTGAACTGCATGAATCTTGTTCGGAGAAGAGCTAATGAGCCACGACGCAAACCTGATCCTGTTCCACGCCCCCATGACCCGTTCCATCCGCGCCCGCTGGGCGATGGAGGAGATGGGGCTGGATTACCGGCTCGAGCGCGTTGCCTTCGACCGCGGCAATGTCGGCGGGGAGGAGTACCGCAAAATCCATCCCTTGCAGAAGATCCCGGCGCTCAAAGACGGCGATACGGTGATACTGGAATCGGTCGCGATCCTGGAATACCTGATCAATCGCTATGGGCCGACGCCCTTGCGTGTGGACCCGTCAGAGGCCGATTACCCGCGCTATATCGAGTGGCTGCATTATGCCGAAGGCTCGCTGGGCATGCCGGTGAACCTGCTTCTGGCCCACACCACCCTCCTGCCCGAAGCCCAGCGCAATGAGGGCATCGCCCGCTGGGCAAAAAAGGAAGTGGAGAAGCATCTGGATCTGATCGGCACGCGGGGCCTGGAGGGCCGGGACTGGCTGGCTGCAGACCGGTTTACCGCTGCCGACATCTCGCTGGGTTATTTGCTCTATCTTCTGAAAATCATCCGCCAGCTGAAAGACGCGCCCGCGCCTGTCCTGGCCTATTGGGAGCGCCTCACCGCGATGGAAAGCTGGCAAAAGGCCAGCGCGGAGTAGGAAGCTTCTGCGTGAAACCCCGGAAGCCCGGAGGGCTATCCGGGGCCTTGGGCCGGTTCGGCGATGAGGTCCCGGCTCTGCGCTGCGCTCGGCCGGGGTTTCACCTGTCCCTACCCCAGATGCTTTTCAAGGAAGGCCATGGTGCGGTTATTGGCCATTTCGGCGTCTTCGCGATGGAAATGGGCGCCGCCAACACGCGCAAAGGCGTGGTCGCGCTCAGGATAGAGATGCATTTCCACCTTCGGGTTGGCTTTCAGCCCGTCCAGAATCATTTTCTGGGCCTCTGGCGGCACGAACTGGTCCTTGCCGGCGATATGCAGCAATAGCGGTTTGGTGATCTTCCCGCCCTCGCCGATGCGGTCCTGAATGCCGACCCCGTAATAGCCCACGCTCGCGTCGCAGTCCGTGCGGCACGCCGTGAGATAGGCCAGCAGCCCGCCCAGGCAGTAGCCGACAGCGCCAACCTTGGCGGCGCCTTCGCCGTGCGCATGTGCGATCGTGGCGGCAATGTCTTCGATCCCCTTGTCGGGATCAAATTTACCAAACAGATCGAAGGCCTGCTTCCATTCGGCGTCGGTCTTGTCTGTGAGCTCGATGCCCGGCTCGATCCGCCAGAACAGGTCCGGGCAGATGGCGCGGTAGCCGCTGGCGGCCAGATCATCACAGATATCGCGCATCACCTGATTGATGCCGAAAATCTCCTGGATGACGATGATGGCCGGGCCCCTCCCGCGCGCGTAAGCGGAAAAGCTGCCGTCGGCGGTCTTGATGGTGAGCGTTTCGGCGGACATGACGTCTCCTTTGGCATCTGGCGCGGCGCGGCTTATGGTCGGCGGACCAAGCGCGACCCCTTTAGAACCAAGACGAGGCAGGCATGAAGGTCAATATCGAAATCGACTGCACCCCGGCCGAGGCACGCGCCTTTTTCGGCCTGCCGGACGTGACCCCGCTCAACGAGCAGCTGGTCGGCGAAATGAGCAAGCGCATGAGCGCCAATATGGATGCGCTGGAGCCGGACGCCCTGATGCGAAACTGGATGAGCATGGGCGGCGAATGGCAAAAACAGTTCATGTCGCTGATGAACCAGGCGGCCGGCGGAAAGTCCGGAAGCTAGACGCCCAGAGATGACCGATACGATTTTTGCTCTGGCCAGCGGCGCAGGCCGCGCAGGCGTTGCTGTGGTGCGGGCCTCGGGTCCGGATGCAGCGCCTGCCCTTGCTGCGCTGGCAGGCGCCCTGCCCGAACCGCGCCGGGCTGTTCTGAGACCCTTGAAAGCCCGCGATGGCACAGTGATCGACCGCGCCTTGCTCATCTGGTTTCCCGCGCCGGCGAGCTTTACCGGCGAGGATGTTGCCGAGTTTCATGTTCATGGCGGCCCGGCCGTTATCGAGGCGCTCTCTGCGGCACTGATGGCCGAAGGCCTGCGCCCGGCAGAGCCGGGCGAGTTTTCACGGCGCGCCTTTGCCCATGGCCGGATGGATCTGACCGAGGCTGAAGGCCTCGCCGATCTGATTGACGCGGAAACTGAAGCGCAGCGCCTGCAGGCACTCGCGCAGATGGACGGGGCGCTTGGCTCGCTTTACGGCGAGTGGCGCGAAGCCCTGATCGATACGCTGGCGGCCATTGAGGGCGAGATCGATTTTCCCGACGAGGATGATGTACCCGAGGGCCTGTCTGAGCGCGCTGGTCCGCCCTTGCGGGCGCTGTGCACCGGCATGCGGGCGCACCTCGCCGACAATCATCGTGGCGAGAGGGTGCGGGACGGGTTCGCAATTGCGGTCATCGGCGCGCCAAATGCCGGAAAGTCCAGCTTTATCAACTATATGGCGCGGCGCGATGCCGCCATTGTCAGCGATATTCCCGGCACCACGCGTGATGTCGTGGAAGTGCGCCTGATCCGGGCCGGTTTTGTCGTCTATATGGCCGATACAGCCGGTTTGCGCGAAGCGTCCGATGTGATCGAAGCCGAAGGCGTGCGCCGGGCGCTTGCCCGCGCCGAAAGCGCCGATATGCGCTGCCTGATGATCGACGTTTCACGTGAAACGCCGGACGCGGACCGCTTCGCCATGCTGCGTCCGGGCGATGTGGTCCTGCTGAACAAGACCGATCTCGCCAGTGTTGATGCGCCCGTACCAGAGGGCGTTACCGCCTTTGCGGTGTCAGTAAAGAACGGATCCGGTCTGGATGCTTTCAATACCTGGCTGGATGGCGAGCTGGTGGCGAGGCTGGGCGGGGCCGAGGCAGCGCCCTTGTCGCGCGCGCGCCACCGCCAGCTGGTCGAGCGGGCACTAGGCTCGTTGGAAGAGGCGCTGTCGCTTTTGTCCTCAAGGCCGGAGCTGGCGGGCGCGGAAGTGAACCGGGCGATCCGGGCGCTGGGAGAGTTGACCGGCGCGGTTGATATCGAGGATGTGCTCGACCGGGTGTTCAGCCAGTTCTGCATCGGCAAATAGGCCGCGAACTCGACTTGGGCGCGCCGATCATGTAAGCACGCGCTCCCCGGCAGGCTGGGCCGGACACAAGAAAGCCATGACCAGAGATTTGCTCAAGCCGGCCGAGGCCGCGCAACGCCAATGGGATGTGATCGTGATCGGCGGCGGCCATGCAGGCTGCGAGGCCGCGAGCGCGGCTGTGCGCCTGGGCGCGGCTACGCTGCTCCTCACCCATAAGGCCGCGACTATTGGCGAGATGAGCTGCAATCCGGCGATTGGCGGGCTGGGCAAGGGCCATCTGGTGCGTGAAGTGGACGCGCTGGACGGGCTGATGGGCCGTGTCGCGGACGCGTCTGGCATTCAGTTCCGCATGCTGAACGCCTCGAAGGGGCCGGCCGTGCGCGGGCCGCGCACCCAGTCGGACCGCAGGCTCTACCGCGAGGCGATGCAGGCCGCCCTGGCTGAACAGGCGAACCTGCACATCGTTGAAGCCGCTGCCGAGGATCTGATTGTCGAGGACAAGCGCTGTGCGGGCGTGGTGGACGGTGAAGGCCGCGTCTACCGTTCTGGCGCGGTCGTGCTGACCACCGGAACCTTCCTCAAAGGTGTCATCCATCGCGGCGATGAGCGCATTCCGGCGGGGCGTGTCGGCGATGCGCCCTCCATCGGCCTGTCAGACCGGCTCTACGGGCTGGGCCTTTCCATGGGGCGGCTGAAAACCGGAACCCCGGCGCGCCTTGATGGCTCCACGATTGACTGGGCCGGGCTCGACATGCAGTCGGCCGATGATGTGCCAACCCCCTTCTCCTTCCTGAATGACCGGATCAGCGTGCCGCAGATTGCCTGCGGCATCACGCGTACGACCGTTCAGACTCACAAGATCATTGAAGAGAATCTCGGCCATTCCGCCGTCTATGGCGGCAAAATCGCGGGGCGTGGCCCGCGCTACTGCCCGTCCATCGAGGACAAGGTGGTGCGTTTCGCCGACCGGACCAGCCACCAGATATTCCTGGAACCGGAAGGGCTGGACGACGACACCGTCTATCCGAACGGCATCTCCACCTCCCTGCCCGACCATATCCAGGACGCCTTCCTGAAGACCATCCCGGGGCTGGAGCGGGTGAAGGTCCGCCGCTACGGCTATGCGATCGAGTATGATTATGTCGATCCGCGCGAGCTGGATGCGACGCTCGGCGCGAAGCGCCTGCCGGGCCTGTGGCTGGCTGGTCAGATCAACGGCACGACCGGCTATGAGGAAGCGGCCGCGCAAGGCCTGATGGCGGGCTTCAATGCGGCGCTCGCCTGCGCGGGCAATCCGGCCTTCGTGCTCGACCGCTCGCAAGCCTATATCGGCGTGATGATCGACGATCTGATCACGCGCGGCGTCACCGAGCCCTACCGCATGTTCACCTCGCGCGCCGAATACCGGCTCAGCCTGCGCGCCGACAATGCCGACCAGCGCCTGACGCCTCTGGCGATCAGCCTCGGTGCGGCGAGTGTTTCACGTGAAACATCGTTTACGGCGCGTGCCGAAGCCCTTTCGGACGCGCGCGCCCTGCTGGAGCGCCTGAACCTGACACCGACCGGGGCGGCGAAAGCGGGACTATCGATCAATCAGGATGGCAAGCGCCGTTCCGCCATGGAACTCGCGGCCCACCCCCAGGTGGGTTGGGGCGCGATTTGCAAGGTGTGGCCGGAAATCGCCGCTCTGGAGCCCCCCATAGCCGCCCAGATGCAGAACGAGGCGGTATATCATGGCTATCTCGACCGGCAGGAAGCCGATGTGATGGCCTTCCGCCGGGACGAAGGCGTGCGCATCCCCGCAGATTTCGATTACCGGACTGTGGGCGGGCTTTCTCACGAGGTGCGCGAGAAGCTGGAACGCGCCCGCCCGGCCACGCTGGGTCAGGCGGGCCGCGTAGAAGGCGTGACGCCGGGCGCGTTGACGGCGCTGCTGGCCAGCGTGAAGCGGCTGGATCGCCGCCGGGCAGGCTGATGAATCACGAACGGACGTACGGCGCGGAAAGCTTCTTGGCAGACACGGGTGTTTCACGTGAAACACTGGAGCGCTTCATCGCGTGGCGGCGCCTGCTGGCCGAATGGTCGGCGCACACCAATCTGGTTGGCCGCGCGACGCTGGATGATTTCTGGTTCCGGCATGCGCTGGACAGCTGGCAGCTGCTTGATCTGGCCCCGCCGGGCGCAAACCGTTGGGCCGATATCGGGGCTGGCGCCGGCTTTCCGGGGCTCGCCATCGCGTTTGGTCTCGCAGACCGGGCGGTGCCGAATGCCAGGGTGACGCTCATTGAGTCCGTCGGGAAAAAGGCGGCCTTCCTGCGCGCGGTGCTGGCGGAGACGGAGCTGACATCACAGGCCGAGGTGCTGGCAGAGCGTGTCGAGGCACTGAATAGCCTGCCGCCCTTTGACGTGGTGACGGCCCGCGCGGTCGCGCCTTTGGAGAAATTGCTGGGCCTTATGGCACCATTTGTGGAAAACGGCGCAATTGCGCTGATTCCCAAGGGTGCGCGCCATGCAGAGGAATTGACCGCGGCGCGTAAAAGCTGGAACTTCGAGGCGAGCCTTCATCCAAGCCGTACCAGCGATGAAGCCGCCATCATCCGCATTGAAAGGCTGACCCGTGTCCGTTGATCCCCGTTCCGATACAGCGCCGCGCGCTGGTGCGCCCAAAGTCATCGCCATCGCCAACCAGAAGGGCGGTGTCGGCAAGACGACGACGGCGATCAATCTGGCAACCGCCCTGGCGGCCATCGGCAAGCGGGTCATCGTTCTCGATCTCGATCCGCAGGGCAATGCGTCCACGGGCTTGGGCGTGCCGCGCACCGAGCGCAAGGCCACCAGCTATGATGTGCTGGTCAATGAGCGCCCGATCGAGGAAGCGCTCGTGGATACGGCCGTGCCGGGGCTTGGCATAATCCCTTCTGATGTCGATTTGTCGGGCGCAGAGCTGGAATTGTCCGCCGCGCCACGCCGCTCCTACCGGCTGCGCCATGCGGTCGACAAGTTCCGCCGCTTTCTCGCCGCCCGCGCAACCCATTGCGATTACATCCTGATTGACTGCCCGCCCTCGCTAAACCTGCTCACGGTCAATGCGATGACGGCGGCCGATTCCGTACTGGTTCCGCTGCAGTGCGAGTTCTTCGCGCTGGAGGGCCTCAGCCAGCTGATGCGAACGGTCGATCTGGTACGCGGCAATCTCAACAAGAATCTGGAGATTCAAGGGGTTGTGCTAACCATGTATGACCGCCGGAACAATCTGTCGTCTCAGGTCGCCGCCGATGTGCGCGCGCATTTCGGTGACCGGGTCTATGAGACGGTGATACCGCGCAATGTGCGTGTCTCCGAGGCGCCCTCCTTTGGCAAGCCAGTCCTGCTCTATGATCTCGCCTGCCCCGGATCACAGGCTTATGTCCGCCTCGCGCGTGAGCTGGTCCGTCAGGAGCGCAGGCCCGCTGAGGCGGTGCCGGCATGAGCGCGCAAGAACGCCCGCGCGGCCTCGGCCGCGGCCTTTCCGCCCTTCTTGGCGAGGGCGAAGACGCTGACAATATGCGCGGCGGCGACGCTGCGTCCGGTCAGTCTTCAGGCGCAGGGCCGAAGGCATTGCCGCTCGATATGATCGAGCCGAACCCGGACCAGCCGCGCAAACGCTTTTCCGAAGACGAGCTCGCCGCTCTAGCGGCCTCTATTGCCGAGCGCGGCGTGCTGCAGCCCATTCTGGTGCGTCCGGCTCCGGGTAAGACCGGGCACTACCAGATCGTGGCGGGCGAACGGCGCTGGCGCGCAGCCCAGCGCGCCCGGCTGCACGAGATTCCGGCCGTTATCCGCGAGTTTACCGACCGTGAAACGCTGGAAATCGCCATTGTCGAGAACGTCCAGCGCCAGGATCTTAATGCGGTGGAGGAAGCGCGCGGTTATCGCCAGCTGATCGAGGCATTCGGTCATACCCAGGAAGATGTGGCGCGGGCTGTTGGCAAGTCACGCGCCCACATCGCCAACACGCTGCGTCTTCTGGCCCTGCCCGCACCCGTTCTCGATCATCTCGAAGCTGGGCGTCTGTCGGCAGGCCACGCGCGTGCCATTGCCACGGCTGGCGATCCTTCGGCGCTGGCAGAAAAAATCATTGCCGATGGCCTGTCGGTGAGGGCTGCGGAGGCTCTGGCCCGCAAAGAGCAGGCCCCGGAGCGCAAGGCGCGCGGCGGCGGTCTGGAAAAAGCGCAAAAAGATGCTGATACGCGCTCGCTGGAAGCCGATCTCGCCGAGCGTCTGGGTCTCGATGTGGAAATTATCCATCGCGGCGAAGCAGGCGAGATACGCGTGCGCTATTCCACGCTGGAACAGCTCGACGATCTGTGCCGGCGCCTGTCCTCGCGCTAGCGGGCCCGGGCCGGAGAGGCTGCCCGCGCCAGACGCAGCAGGGTTTCGCCCGCCAGCGCCTCGGCCGGTGAGCCAGAGCGCTTGATCGCGCGCTCGGTTTCAAACGCGATTTCGCGCGCGCGCGCAATGCGCGCACGGCTCCAGGCCCGGGCAGCCGCCTGAAAGCGCTGCGCAGGCGGGCCAAAACGCGGCGCGCCGGACCGGGCGAGGGCGCCCTGATCGCCGCCCAGCTGATGGTAGCGCTCTATCTGGTCAATCTTGCGCTGCAGGGCGCGCACGATGGCGACCGGACTGGTGCCCGATTCCAGCGCGCGGCGGTATTGCAGGTCCGCTTCCTGGATTTCCCCGCACAAGGCAGCGTCTATCACCTTGTCCAGAGCCGCGTCAGCGCTTTCAGTGGAGATCGCCGCAATATCTTCCAGCGTGATCTCGCCTCCATCGAAGCCTTTGTAAAGTATCAGCTTTTCTATCTCTGAGCGCGCCAGCTCCCGGTCGCCTTCCAGAATCCCGGCCAGCGTGTGACGGGCATCGGCGGCCAGCGCCAATCCGGCAGTTTTGAAGCTTTCTTCCGCGATGGCGATGAGATCGCGGGCATTATCCTCATAGCAGGCAATGGCGGCGGACTTTTTGCCGTCTTCAGCAGCTTTGCGCAGCTTTGACGCCTTGGTGAGGTTACCGGCCTCGACGACCAGGCGTCCTTCGGCCGGCATTTCACCGGCTTCGAACTCGCTGATCCAGCGGGCTACTGGCGCGCTATCGCCTGACAGGCGCACCCGCACCAGGCGCTCGCCGCCCATGAGCGACATGGCCGCCATGGCATCGGCCAGCGCCGCCGCGTCGGCCTTGATGTCCTCATCGGTGAAGCGGGTGACATTGAAGGGATCGTCAGGATCACCGGCAATCGAGCGCGACAGGGCCTGTGCGCGCTCCCTGACCAGTCCGGAATCCGGTCCGAAGATCACAAAGACACGCAAATCAGGCGGCGGGGATTTGAGAAGCCGGTCAACAGATCCGCCCGACGGCTTCACCACGGCCCGTCACCCTCATAAGGCTCTTCCAGCGGATCATAAGCGGCCGGAGCAGGGTCGGGCCGGGTGCGGGCCTGTGCGCGCTGGCGCAGGTTTGCCAGAATATCGCGGACAACCGCGTCAGCGACCATCTCGGCCGCGCGCCGCTCGGCATTGCTCCGCGCCGCTACGAGCGCATAGGGCTCACGCGGCGTCTCAAAGACCACGCGTTCGGTAATGCGGCCTCTGGCCGGGTTTCTGCCTGAAAGCTGGTAGCTGGCACGGATATTCAGTGCGACGCGCGTTGCCTGTCCGTCGGCGGAGACGCCGAGGCGCTGCTGACGCGTTCTAAGTGTTACCGAAAGCGTGCCGGCATCGCCCTGCGAGACGCCAACGCGTTCAAGAAGGGCGGTTTCGGTGAGATAGGACAGTCTTTCATCACCGGAAACGCTGACCGTCACATTGGCAAGGGTCTCGGCGCTCTGACCCCCATAGAGCGGTTGAAAGCCGCAGGCCGCCAGCACGACAAACGCCGCGGCGGCAATCAGATTGCGGGCTGAAACCGGCACTGCGCGCATTGCGTTCGGGGCCTCGTGCCTTGCTCGTCCGGTCAGGAACCGGGAAGCTGGGAAATCCGCATCTGGCGCGCCCGCGTCAGGATGGCGTTTTCCACCTGGACGCGCGTGCCCTGATCCACGGCCACATCGGTCCAGTCCCCGGTATCGGGATTGCGGGCCTGACGGAAGATCTGGACACTCAGCGCATCGGCGCGCAGCCGGCTGTCAAGCACATAGACCGTTGCCTTGAAACGCTCTTCGGGAGCTTCAGGATTGGCATACCAGTCGGTGATGATGACACCGCCGAAAGGATCAATCTGGTCAAGCGGCATGAAGGAGAGCGTGTCCAGCGAGGCGCGCCACAGAAACGTGTTGACGCCAATGCCCGCATCGGGCGCTGTCGCGCGCGGTCCGCTGCCGAGCAGGCCGCCGAAAAGTCCGCGATTCTCGCGTTCGGTGCTCGACCGCGATGCGCAGCCGGCCACCATGCTGGCTACGGCGACAACACTCAGAACCGTTACAAGCGGCCGTGAGAGCATGGGGCAAACCTCCAGGGAAATGGATAACACTGATTAAGAGCGTATTTCGATAGCCGCCACAAAAGACCAGAGCGGACACAAGCGCAACCCGTCTCCTGCTTCTATAGCATGCGCCCGCGCCCTGGCCAGAGCGATGATCTGACAGGTCCGGAGCCGCCAGCGCCGCGCCGGACCGTTGCACTCTTGTGACACTTCGCCCCGCAAGCCCGCCGGGTGTGATCCCGGCAGCTTGACCGCCGGGATCGCCCTGCCGCATCGTCATCTCGCGCGTCCGGGGGAAAGCGGGGGCGCCCACGGCGAGGCCGCGAGAGAAGGACCATGATGACAGCGCTTCGCGCTCAGCTTCGGGCCTTCACAATTCTCGCGGCCGCGCCTGTTCTTGCCCTTGCTGCGTATTGCACGCCAGCGCAGGCGCAAGAGACCCCCTTCCAGCTCGATACAGATTTTCAGCTGAGCGCCGACATCGTGCTTGCGCCGGGCGCGAGCAGCGCTGCCCGTTCGGGCCCTTATGGCGAGATACGGCTCGATTTGACCGCTGAGCGCGTACTGGAGAATACAAACAGGATCGGCTTTGCCGGCGGCCTGGTGGCGCGCCGCGATTCCGGGCGGGCAGGGCTGGCCCAGAGCATCGGCAATTGTCCGCCGGGCGCGGCTGACTGCTTTGATGCAGGCGGTCTGGTGCCGGTGGGCGCCTTTACCGGATTTGCCGCAGGCCCCGGGATTGCGGGCGATGATCCCGCCTTTGCGGTGGAAACCGCCTTTGTCTACTGGCGTGGCGGGCTGGCAGAAGTGCGCGCCGGCTACGGGCCGGGCGCAGCCGCGCTGGAAAGCGATCCCCTGCCGGGCGCGTTCTGGCTGATGCGGGCCGATGCCACCCGGGCTGACCCGGCAGGGCGCAATTTCGCGTCAGTGGCCAATACGATGTCGGGCCATGCCCCCAAACTTCTGGTGCGCAGCGTGCGTCTGGCAGGTTTCCGCGCGGCGGCCTCCTTCACGCCGGACGGCGATGTGTGCGGTGCCAGCTATTGCCGCCCATCATCCCGGCCGGGGCTTATCGCGGCGGCCAGCGTGCGTGACATAGCCGAGCTGGGTGTGTCCTTCGACCATCGTTTTGCCGCCAGCGGCGTGCGCTGGACAGCCGGTATGGGGCTGTCGCACGGGCGCGCGGCCGGTAATGCCAGCGCCTTTTTCGACGATCCCTGGGCCGTTTCGGCCCGCCTGATCCGCAGTCAGGGCGCGTGGAAGGCGGGGCTCGGCGCGCTTTTAAGCAATGATGGCGTTTCCGGTGCCCGCTACAGCGCCCAAGCGGCCAGCCTTGCCTATGAACGCGGCGACTGGCTGTTCTCCTTGGAGGCGTCGCGCGCGCGCTCCAGCCTTGTCCATGCGCATAGTGACAGCGTGCTTGCGGGTGCATCACGCTATTTCGAGTCCGGGTTCATTCTGGGCGTGGGCCTTGCCCATAGCCGCGCGGGGGAAGCTGACTTGTCCGGGCCTGAGCGGACGACGCAGACGGGCGGGACCACGCGCCTCTTCCTCGAAGCAGGGTTGCGCTTTTGACACGCTTCGCGCCGATTCGCATCACAACTCCGGCAACCCTGTTGGGTTTGCAGCGTTACTGGCGTATATCAAATCCTGTGATTGCGGAGAAAACCATGCGTTTGCGCGTGACAGTCCTGTCGGCCTTGCCGGTCGTGATGGCCCTTGCCATCGCGCCGACTGCGCTGGCGCAGGATTCCGGCATGCGCGACGGGTTCAATCTTCGCGGCACCGCCTTCTCCGATCTCACCTCGCTTGAGCGCCTGCAGGATCTGGCCGAACAGGCAGAAGCCGATCAGGCGCTGTCGGCGCGTGAAGATGCGGCGCGGCGTGACGCTGCCCTTCTGTCCGTGCCGGACCAGCCTACGGGTTCTGCAACCGCCTGGCAGCAACGCTTCACCATGGCACCGGCAGGCACGATGGCTTCGGTCTGGGGTGAGCAGGCAGAGCAGTTCCGCTTTTCTGCCGGTGAGCGCTGGGGCATTTCGCTGGGTATCTCCCAGCGCATGCGTGGCCCGGCATTCGAGCTGCAGGATGTGAGCGCAGGCGCGTTCTATTCACTGACCGACCGGGTGCGTATTGGCGGTGAATTCCGCTTCACCTCCCCGGAAGAAGATGTGTTTGGTGAAGAGCCGGAACGCCGCACGCCGCAACTGCGGTTTGAATCGGCTTTCCGTTTCTAGGCCCTAACCCTATCCTGTCTTTTCAATCTGACGGCACAGCGCTTCAACGCTGGCGACCAGCCTGTCTATGTCCGCGGGCGTGGACAGCCGGTGATCGCCGCTCTTGCTGATATGCACGGCCATGTCGCTGGAGGTCAGGCACCCGGCGAGCGCCATGGCATGTTGCCAGGGCACATCCGCGTCGGCCATGCCCTGTAATATCTGCACCGGGCCATCAAACCGTACCGGCCCGTCCAGCAACAACCATTGACGCGCCTCCTCGATCAGCCCGCGCGTGATGATGAGCGGCTCGCCATACTCCGATGGCTGTGCCCACTCGCCATGCGTCAGAATTGCGTTGCGGACACTGTCAGGAAAGCCCGCCCACATCAGTTTCTCGGTAAAGTCAGGCGCAGGCGCTATCAGCACCATCCCTGCCACCCGTTCAGGGCGTGCCAGCGCCGCCAGCAATGCCGTCCACGCGCCCATGGAGGAGCCGACGAGCACCAGCGGCCCTTCGGTCAGCGTGTCGATGATCTGGAGCGCATCCTCGCGCCACATGCCGATACGGGCATCGCGCCAGCTGCCGCCAGACTGGCCATGGGCAAAATAGTCAAAGCGGACAAAGGCGCGGGCCTGCGCGCGCGCCCATTGATCGAGCGCCAGCACCTTGGTGCCCTCCATGTCGGAGCGCAGCCCGCCCAGCCAGACAATGCCCGGACCCTTGCCGGAATGGCGTTCATAGGCGAGCTGGACACCATCGCCCCGGTCAAGAAATTGTGGCATTCGGGAGCCTTCTAGCTATGGCTGGCGTTTGCGCCCTGCTGGCCCCATCATTATGACGCAGGCCAGTTGGTTCAACCGCCTGGCCGCACATTCATCCGGAAAACGCCCGCCCATGAAAATTCTCCAGCTGATTCCAGAGCTTGAAGCGGGCGGGGCCGAGCGCACCACGATTGATGTCGCGCAGGCCATCGTGGATTCGGGCGGCGAGGCGCTGGTGGCAAGCCTTGGCGGGCGGATGGAAGAGGAGTTGGCCGCTATCGGCGGTGAACTGATCCGCCTCGACATGAAGACCAAGAACCCGCTGACCATCGTGGCCAATTCGCGCCGGCTTGCCGCTCTGGCCCGTGAACGCGGCGTGGACATCATTCATGCCCGGTCGCGCGCACCGGCCTGGAGCGGGCTGGAAGCCGCCCGGCGGGCGCATATTCCCTTCGTGACGACCTATCACGGCACCTATAATGCCCGAACCGGGCTGAAACGTTTCTACAATTCTGTGATGGCGCGCGGCGACGCCGTTATCGCCAACTCGCATTTTATTGCCGACCATATCCGGGCCGAGCACTACAAGGTGCTGGCCGAAAGACGCGCCGACCTCTCCCATCTGCATGTCATTCCGCGCGGGGTTGATCTGGCCCGGCTGGATCCGGCGCGTGTAGACCCGCTGGAAGTTGACAGCCTGCGTTCAGCCTGGCTGGACGGGCGGGACGGCCCGGTCATCCTGCTGCCCGCGCGCCTGACAGCGTGGAAGGGCCAGATGCTGGCCATTGACGCGGTGGCGGGCCTTGCCGGGCGCCTGCCGGGTCCGGCGCCTGTACTGGTATGCGCCGGTGATGCGCAGGGGCGTGACGGATATGTCGAGCAGTTGCGCAATCACGCGGCAGAAGCGGGCGTGGCGCTGGTGCTGCCCGGCCATATCGCAGACATGGCGCGCGCCTATATGGCCGCCGATATCGTCATCAACCCGTCCCTTGAGCCGGAAGCCTTTGGCCGCACGCTGGCCGAGGCCATGGCCATGGAGCGCCCGGTGATCGCGGCGGCACATGGCGGTCCTCTGGAAATCCTGGCCGGCACGCAGACAGGCTGGCTGTTTGCGCCGGGAAGCGACGCCGGTCTGGCAGAGCAGATGAAGGCGGTGCTTGATCTTGACGCCGAGGCAAAAAAATTGCGCGGGCATTTGGCGCGCCAACGTGTTATCGCCCATTATTCGCGCGAGGCGCTGCAGGGATCGACCTTGCGGGTATATCGGGAACTTCTAGACTATCGCCCATGATTGAGAACGAGCCGCCAAAGGAACAGGTGCTGGTCGTCCACGAAGGCGATCTGCGTGCGACCGTGCGCATGATGGCGGCTGCGCGTCTGATCCGCGAGCATCACCGCAAGGCGCGCATCACCTTTCTGACCACGCCCGAATATGAGGGTCTGGTGAAATACTGCCCGTATTTCAACGCTGTTGAGGCAAGCCTGCGCGATACAGCCAAGAAGGGCTTTTTTGAACGGGTAAAGCTCGCCCGCGCCTCGAAGTTTGATTTCGTCTATGATCTGTGCGGCTCGGACGCTGCCCGCAAGCTGAAGGGCGCGATGCGCCTGTCGCGCGGCCATTGGATAGACGGCGCGCCAGACCCCAAATCACCTGACCATCCGGCCGAACAGATGGCCGACCGGCTTGGCGATGCCGGTATCGGCCGCACCGGTCATCAGCTGGGCGAGGCGCCGCCGCCCATGCTCGACTGGGTTGATTTCGTGGCCAAGCGCTCGCGTACTCTGGAGCCGGCCTATTTCGGCCTGCAGGGCCGCTACGCCCTGTTTGCGCCCGCAGGCGACGAGTTCCAGCCTGCTTTTCGCTGGCCGAAAGACCGCTGGGCATCACTGGCCCATGAGCTGAAAGAGCAGGGCGTCGAGCCGGTCATTGTCGGTGGACCCTCCACGCGCGAGATCGGCCGCTATATCGCCCATGTCACGCCCGGCGCGCGCGACCTTACGGGCCGCGCCAACCTCGTCCAGCTGGCAGGGCTGGGCCGCAAGGCCAGCTTTTCCTTTGGCGAGGATGTGGATCTTCTGCATCTTCTCGTCGCTGCCGGCTCCCCGGCTGTCATGTTCCATCCCGGTGCCGAACCGCCTCACATGGCGTCTCCGCGCGGTCCGGAAAGCGTGATTCTCATGCACGCACCGACACTTGCGCAGATTTCGGTTGCCGAGGCCGTGCAGTCCATGCGGGTCGCCGGCGGCTTTGCGCGTAGCCCTGAAGCGGCCTGAATGTCTTGATTTTACCAGTCATCTCACGATATGCGCATGCATCGGAAACGCGATATCGTGCGTTGACGCCATTGACGAGTTTTGTTTGCCGGGAGCGGGAGCTGGTCAAGCCTCCCCGGTCCGGCGCTGTAACAGGAGAAGACGCATAGCCCGACGCCCCCACGCCGCGCCGCCTGCCAAGAAGGACGGGCCGCGCATCAATGGAGACATTCGCGTTCCGCGAGTGCTCCTGATTGACGAAAATGGCGAAAAACAAGGCGAGATGCCGATCGAAGCCGCGCTGGACGCTGCGGCCGAGGCAGGACTCGACCTTATTGAAGTCTCACCCACCGCCAACCCGCCTGTCTGCAAGCTGGCTGATTTCGGCAAGCTGAAATATGCCGAGCAGAAGAAGAAGGCGGAAGCCCGCAAGAAGCAGAAGACGCAGGATATCAAAGAGATAAAGATGCGTCCGAATATCGATACGCATGATTATGAGGTGAAAACCCGGTCCATGCGGCGCTTCTTCGAGGACGGGGACAAGGTGAAGATCACCTTGCGCTTCCGGGGCCGGGAAATGGCGCACCAGGATCGCGGCATGGTGATCTTCGACCGCGTGAAAGCCGATTTCGGCGACATCGCAAAGGTGGAGTTCGAGCCCAAGCTCGAAGGCCGCCAGATGATCATGGTGATGGCGCCGCGCTAGGGCGGAGCAGTTGCAGTACGCAAATGGGGCCAGCCTCTCGGGGGCTGGCCCTTTTTTGTCCTGATGCCTGTTACTGGAAATTAATTTATTGATTTTCGATATATGTGTTTGTATGGCCGAACAAGCGTAGACGGGTGTTGTCTGCGTATAACAATCAAGAGACACACATATGGTCAGGCCAGCTTTTTTTGCTTCTGTACTCGCCATCTCGGCAATAACCACGGGGGCCTTTGCTGGCCCTCTCCAATCGGACATTCAGGTCGAGGCGGGCAACACCCGTCTCGCCGGCACCCTTACTGTACCGGCCGAGCCGCCGCGCGCCCTCCTGGTAATGATTACCGGAAGCGGACCGCATGGCCGCGACGGTGTAATCTCAGGAGCGCCGATGTTTGCCGAGCTGGCCGATGCTCTTGCCGCTGGCGGGGTTGCGACGATCCGCGTCGATGAGGCGGGGGTGGGCGAGTCCACGGGCGAGCGCACGCAAAGCTTCCGCGAACGCATTCCGCATGTCACGGCCACCCTTGACCATGCCCGCTCCCTTGAGGGATTTGCCGGTATTCCTGTCGGGTTTTACGGGCATTCAGAAGGGGCTTCACTGGCCGTACTGGTAGCTGCAGAGCGTGCGCAGCATGTGGACCTTCTGGTGCTGGCGGGCGCGCCGGGCGCGCGTGGTCACAACGTCTGGGTTGACCAGCAGCACACGCTTCTGACCGGTCAATTCCCGCATCTGGACCCTGACGGCATCCGCGGGGCTCTCACGGCTGTGGCTGACGCCTCCATAGCGGGTCAGCCTGAACCAGTTTACGCTGCCGTGCGGGCGCTTTTCGAGCTGCTTGAAGCTCCCGATCATGTCTATGAGGACGGGTCGTTCGAGCAATATGCCTCCCGCATGGCCAGCATCGAAATGGCTGATTTTCTGGATTACGACCCCGCGCCAGCCTTTGGCGGGCTGCAGGTGCCAACCCTTGCGGTGTGGGGAGCCATTGATCGTCAGACTTCGCCCGCGCTCAATGCCCCGATTCTCGAACGGGTACGCGGCGATGACCCGGCCTACACCGCTGTGGTCCTGCCCGATCAGGACCACTTTTTCCTGAGGGGCGCCGGACTGGAGCCCGGAGAGCACCGCTTCGGTGAAATGAGCCTTGCTCCTGAACTGCCCGATGCAATTATTTCCTGGCTCGACGCGACGCTGCGCTAACGCGTTCTGTCTGCCAGATAATGGCGCAAAGCCGGTGGCACCCATGTGCTGCCGGCTTTTTTGCGCCTAGGCAGCGCCGGCCTTTTGGGCCTAGTCTCCTGCCGCGAGTCGGACGCTGATGGCATCCACGCAAGGAGGCTCTTCCATGAAATACCTCGTATCCTTTGGCGTTCTGGCAGCTTTTGCCATTGCACCCGCCGCCCTGTCCCAGACACCGCACGGTGAGGCGCAAGGCCGCCATGGCTCCGTGACGCTGTCTGCAGGCTTTCCCGACGATCCGCGCACCTTTGCCGTTCAGGCGGGCGGTGCCATGCGCGCTTCGCGCCTGGGCGGTGCGGGCTGTGTGGGCTTCATCACCGAGGACCCGACCTTCATCCTGACCTATGAGGATGCAGGCGATGTGTTTGATCTCATGCTCTCGGCGGCGTCGGAAACCGACACCACCATGTCGGTGCGTACCCCTGATGGCACGGTACTGTGCGATGATGACAGTGCGGGCAATCTCGGCCCCGGCATCACGGTAGAGAGCCCTGCCAGCGGGGCCTACGAGATCTGGGTCGGCACCTATTCTGCCGGTGCGGGCTATCCTGATACCGCCTTGCATATTTCCGAGCTGGCCTACTCCACCGCCAATCCCTTCGCCCGTACGGTCAATGCCGAGGCGCCACCTGCCACGACGCTGTCCTTGCGTGCGGGCTTCCGCAATGACCCGGCGAGCATTGAGGTTTCACAAGGCGGGGATGTACGCCTCGGCCCGCTTGGTACCGCCTGTGTCGGTTTCGGGTCGGAAGCGCCCAGCGCCCGCCTGACCTACCGGGCTGGCCGCTACCAGCTTTACATCTCCACCGAGAGCGAGCGCGATGGCACGATTGCCGTTCTCGCGCCCGATGGCAGCTGGCATTGCGATGATGATGGCGCAGGCAGCCTTGATCCGGGTGTGACCTTCGCTGAGCCGCAATCTGGCGACTATCTGATCTGGGCCGGTACATTCAGCGATATCGGCGAGCAGACGGCTACCTTGCACGTTTCTGAAATCGGCTATGCCGGCATCGATAATTCGGTGGATGTGTCAGGAACGCCCCATGACGGAAGCTACCGGCTGGAAGCGGGCTTTTCGCCCAACCCGTTCGCGATGGGAGTCAGGGTGGGCGGACCTGTAAGCGCCCAGCTGGCCCTGGCGTCCGGCCACACGGTCGTCGAGGGCTTTTGCTATGGCCATATGACGCGCGAACCCACCATGCGCCTGACCTGGACCGGCAATGGAGAGCCGCTTTACATCTCGGCAGCCAGCGATGTCGATACCCTGCTTCTGGTCAACGCGCCTGATGGCGGCTGGTGGTGTGATGATGACAGCGCAGGCGGCGTTGATCCCGGCCTTGTGATCGATGACGCGTCCAGCGGTGTCTACGACATCTATGTCGCCACCTTCTCGTCAGACGAGACATCCACCGCCACTGTTTACATCTCCGAAACGGGCTGGGGCGCTGAAGCGCTGTCCATGCGGGTGGACACAACGCTGGAGCCGCGTTCTGGCGCGGTGACCATTGATCCGGCCAGCGTGGCCCTGCCCTATGAGGCGGAGCTGCAGGCGGGCGGCCCGCTGCGTGCCTTCCAGGCCGGCTTTCAGAGCAATGATTACTGTGTCGGCCATATCAGCCGGGAGCCGAGCTATATCGTGAACTGGACGCCTGACGCGCCCCTGCCTTTCACGATCTATCTCGATGCCGAGCGCGACACCACGCTGGCCGTGATGACGCCTGATGGCAGCTGGCGCTGTGATGATGACGGCTCGGTGGGCCTCAATGCCGGGATCAACTTCCCGGCGGGCGAGGCGGGCCTGTATTACGTCTATGCGGGCACATACGGTGCGCAGGAAGCACCGGCCACGCTGTACGTGGCGGAAGGTGAAGCCCCGCGCTAGGAATGAGCACAGGTGTGCCGGAAGGCGTGAGACGCTTGCGTTTCACGCCTTCTTGCGTATAACCACGCGCTCTTTAGTCCGGTCAGTCAGGCCCACGACATGCCTGCTGGCCGTTTAACGGCTCGCCGCGCTTTGCGCCCGGCACCCATATCAGGAGACCGAAATGTCGAAGATGAAGACCAAAAGCGGCGCCAAGAAGCGCTTCAAGGTAACGGCGACCGGCAAGGTGCTGGCCGCCCAGTCCGGCAAACGTCACGGCATGATCAAGCGGACGCCCAAGCAGATCCGCCAGAAGCGCGGCACCGACACTCTGGCGGCGCCCGACGCGAAGATCGTGAAACAACACTACCTGCCCTACAGCCGCTAACGCGCTGGCCGGTACGTATACCCAACGTTTGAAGGACTGATATCATGGCTCGCGTTTCCGCAGGACCCGCTTCCCACGCTCGTCACCGCAAGGTGATAAAGGCTGCCAAAGGCTATTATGGCCGCCGCAAGAACACGTTCCGTGCTGCCAACCAGGCTGTCGAAAAAGCCGGTCAGTACGCCTATCGCGACCGCCGCGTCAAGAAGCGTAATTTCCGTTCACTCTGGATCCAGCGCATCAATGCCGCTGCCCGTCTGAACGATCTCACCTATGCCACGTTTATGAACGGGCTCAAGAAGGCCGGTATCGAGCTCGACCGCAAGGTTCTCTCCGATATCGCCACTCGTGAGCCCGAAGCCTTCACCGCCCTGGCTGACCAGGCGCGTTCGGCTCTCAAGGCGTAAGTGGCAGGTCCGGGCTGGCAACCAGCCCCTTTACGGATCAAAAAAGCCCGCCTGCGAGCCCCGCAGGCGGGCTTTTTTCTGTCCGCTTGAAGCCAGGATTTGAACCTTCCCGTCAAAAGGGTCTAAGACCCGCCTGACTCTTTGAAGGCTGTAACGGGCCTCACCGGAAAAACGGAACGAGCGATGACGACGATTGACGATCTTGCCGCGCTGGAAGCGCGCTACATGGCGGCGCTGGACGCGGCCGGTAACATGCCTGCGCTGGATGAGGTGCGGGTGGCCGCGCTCGGCAAGAAGGGCGAGGTCAGCCTGAAAATGCGCGATCTGGGCGGTATGAGCCCGGAGGAGCGCAAAGTCTTCGGCCCGGCGCTGAACGGCGTCAAGGACCGGCTCAACGCCGCGATCGAGGCAAAGAAGGCCGCTCTTGAGGCCGAAGCGCTCAACGCCGCGCTGAGCACCGAGCGCGTCGACATCACCCTGCCCGCCCCGCGCGCGCCCAAAGGCACGCTGCATCCGGTGAGCCAGGTGATGGAAGAGCTTGCCGTGATCTTTGCCGATATGGGCTTTGCCGTCGCCGAAGGCCCGGACGTGGAAGATGATTTTCATAATTTCACCGCGCTCAACTTCCCGGCTGACCACCCCGCGCGTGACACCCACGACACCTTCTTCATGGAGAGGGGCGAGGACGGGACGGCCAAGCTCCTGCGCACCCACACCTCGCCGGTGCAGATCCGCACGCTGATGAATTCGCAGCCGCCTGTGCGCATCATCGCGCCGGGCCGGGTCTATCGCTGTGACTGGGATCAGACCCACACGCCCATGTTCCATCAGGTCGAGGGCCTTGTGATCGACAAGGATACCCATATGGGCCACCTCAAAGGGTGCCTGATCGACTTCATCGCGGCCTTTTTCGAGACCGACGAGGTGGAGGTGCGTTTTCGCCCCCACCACTTCCCCTTCACCGAGCCGAGCGCGGAGATGGATGTGCGCTATGAGCGCGTGGGCGATGCGGTCAAGGTGGGCTCCGGCGATAAATGGCTGGAGATTCTGGGCTGTGGCATGGTGCATCCCAACGTGATTCGCGCCTGCGGGCTGGACCCGGATGTCTATCAGGGCTTCGCCTTCGGCATGGGCGTCGACCGTCTTGCCATGCTGAAATACGGGATGAGCGATCTGCGCCCCTTCTTCGAGCCGGACCCGCGCTGGCTTTCCCATTATGGCTTCTCGCCGCTATTGCAGGCGAACCTCGCGACCGGACTGAGCTAGGAGACTGCATTATGTCGATCGACTACATCCTTGGCCCGCGAGAGCCGAACGGCACCTATGACCGCGAGGCGATCTTGAACTGGTTTCGTGGTCGTTCCGGCTACGAATCTCCAAATAGCCGCCAGGCGGTCCGCGACCGCGGGGACAACTACGTCCTTTTCGATCTGGCCGAAGAACCTGTCCTTGATCCGGAGCTGGATGAAGAGCGCCCAATTTTCATTGAAGCTCACACTGGCGTCGGAGGCGGTGAGAAGGCTTTCATGGAGAACGTGGCGGAAATCAGAGAGCTCTGCCAAGCGTTTGACTTGCTTGTTTGTGACCCACAGGGGGAGCGATTTGCGTTTCTGGAGCCCGCCGAGGTGTTAGGGTGACCGACCTTACCGACATGGCCTGCTCCGATGTTCTGATGGCTCCAGCCTGTGCCGTCCGCTCCAGTCTCAGCCAGCGCAGGACGCCTGACGCCATTACCAATCATCTCTCCGACAGCAGCCTTTCAAGCTCTCACGTGCACCGGACCTGACCGTCATGAAATTCACCCTCTCCTGGCTCAAGGAACATCTTGAGACCGACAAAACGCTTACCGAAATCGCCGATGCGATGACGATGGCGGGCCTCGAGATCGAGCACATCGACAACCCGGCTGACAGGCTGGCCGCGTTCACGGTCGCGCACGTGAAAGATGCCCAGCCGCACCCGGATGCGGACAAGCTGCGCGTCTGCACTGTGGAAACGGTCGATGGCGTCAAGCAGATCGTCTGCGGCGCGCCCAATGCGCGCGCCGGCATGACGGCGATCTATGCGCCGCTGGGCGCGTATATTCCGGGCCTCGACTTCGCGCTCGATGCCAAGCCGCGCAAGATTCGCGGCGTGGAAAGCCACGGCATGCTCTGCTCCACCAAGGAGCTGGAAGCGGGCGAAGACCATGACGGCATTGCCGACCTGACAGGCGACTGGGCCGTCGGCACACCGGCGGCCGAGGCTTTGGGCCTCAATGATCCTGTCATCGACTTTGAAGTCACGCCCAACCGGCCTGACTGGCTGGGCGTGCACGGCATTGCCCGCGATCTTGCCGCTGCCGGTGTCGGTACGTTCAAGGACGAGACTGTTGCGCCGGTGAAGGGTTCCTTCCCCTGCCCGGTAAAAATCGAGACCGCATGGCCGGAAGCCTGCCCGGTGTTCGCCGGCCGGGTGGTTCGGGGCGTAAAGAATGGTCCGTCCCCGGAATGGCTGCAAAAGCGCCTCAAAGCGATAGGTCTTCGCCCGATCAATACGCTCGCTGATATCACCAATCTCATCTCGCATGAGCGCGCGCGTCCTTTGCATGTCTATGATCTCTCCAAGATCGGAACGACCATTCGTGCTAGACGTGGTGGTGTCTTCAATCTCACAAAGGATGGTGAGGTGATGCCCGGAACTGAGCGTCCGGAATACCTGGATGCGCTCGACGGCGGAAAGTACGTCCTCCGCCCCCACCATTGCGTTATCGCCGATGATACTAGGGCTCTCGGCCTTGGCGGCGTTATGGGCGGCGAGTACTCCGGCTGCTCTGGCACTACCGTTGACGTCTTCATCGAAAGCGCCTGGTTTGAGCCATCCATAATCCGCACGACCGGTCGTGAGACGGGCATCATCTCCGATGCGCGCTATCGTTTTGAGCGCGGCGTGGATACCGGTTCCGTCCTCCCCGGTCTGGAGCTCGCCACCCGCCTGATCCTGGAGCTGTGCGGCGGTGAGGCGTCTGAAATTTATGTGGCGGGCGAAATTCCGGCTGATCCGGCACCGATTCAGTTCGATCCTGTGCGCGTGGGCCGTCTTACCGGTCTCGACATGTCGCATGACCGCATCGCCAATATCCTCACCGCTCTGGGCTTTGGCGTGGATCGGGCAGGCCCGGTATGGACAGTGACCGTGCCGAGCTGGCGGCGTGACTGTACCCAGGGCGCAGACCTGATCGAGGAAGTGGCCCGTATCGAAGGTTATGACCGCCTGCCCGCAACCAGCCTGAAGCGTCCTGCCGGGCGGTTTGAAGCGCCTGCCACGCCGATGCAGAACCGCGTGCGTGCGGCGCGCCGGGCTGCGGCCAACCGGGGTTATCAGGAAGCTGTCACCTGGTCGTTCTGCCGGGAGGATCAGGCCGCACTTTTCGGTGGGCACGGGACGGGGCTCAAGCTCGCCAATCCGATTTCCTCGGAGCTGGATGTGATGCGCCCCACCGCGCTGATCCATCTCCTCCTGTCCTTGCAGAAAAGCCTCGACAAGGGGCTGGCCGATCCGCGCTATTTCGAGGCCGGGCCGATCTATCTGGATGATAGCCCCACCGGGCAGCGCACCGTGGTGTCGCTGGTTCGCCAGGCCGAAACCGTCCGTGACTGGAAAAGCGCCAGCAAGCCGGACGTGTTCGACGCCAAGGCCGATGCGCTGGCCGTTCTCGAGGCGGCCGGTGCGCCGGTTGCCAATCTGCAGGCCGCGCCCGAAGCGCGCTCCTGGTGGCATCCCGGCCGGTCCGGCGTCCTGCGCCTGGGTCCGAAAAATATCCTCGCCGAGTTTGGCGAGATCCATCCCGGTGTCCTGAAAACCCTCGGCGTGGAGGGCCGGGTGCTGGCCGTTGAGGCATTCCTCGATGCCATCCCGGCCTCGAAGGCGAAGGGACTGAAATCGCGTCCCGCCTTGCAGGTCTCCGATCTGATGGCGGTACGGCGCGACTTTGCCTTCCTGACGCCGGAGAGCGTGCCAGCGGGCGATCTCATGCGGGCGCTGGCCGGAGCTGACAAGCAGCTTATCTCGGATGTGGCGCTGTTTGACCGCTATGCGGGCAAGGGCGTGCCGGAGGGCCATGTCTCGCTGGCGGTGGAAATTACCCTTCAGCCAACCGACAAGACGCTGACTGATGCCGAGATTGATGCGGTATCAAAGCGCATCATCGCGGCGGCTGAAAAGCAGGGCGCAAGGCTGAGAGGCTGATGGCCTGCTCGGGCACGCAAATCCCCCGCCCTTGGGCGGGGGATGGCGATATGCCTAGAAGGGCAGGATATTACGGCGGCGCGAATAGGCCAGATAGCCCACATTCGCACCGGCGCGGAAACCGACGCCAGAGCGGATCGGGGCCAGCGTGATATAGTCGGCGCGCTGATAGTTCACGCCCATCCCGGCCACGAAATAGGCCGTGCCTTCGACACCCGGAAAGCGCTGATAGATCCGGTCAGGCTGGTCGAGATTATAGACGAGGGTAAAGACCCGGCTGGCATTGCCGCCGGCATCAAACCCGACCGACGGCCCCTGCCAGTACACCCGCTGGGTGCCGGTCTCGCCGCGCAGGACCATATCGCCCTGGCCATAACGCAGGCCGACACCGACCGCGCCGGACGCCTCTTCACCGATGATATAGCCGACCGGCTCGCCCAGATCGGAGAAGATGCGCTCCACCAGAACACCGGCGGCTTCAGCCGTGACGCCGAAGAAGTCCGACACGGCCTCAACGATCTCGGTGCTGGTATAGGTTTCGCGCTCGGACTGGACTTGCGCGTCCGGCTCAGCGGCAGGCTGGGCGGGTTGGCTTTGCGCGGTATTGGCCGGAGCCGAGGCGCAGGCAGCCATGACCATGCCAAAAGCAGCGGCAATGGCCGCAAGCCGGGCATCACGGCTGGAAATCGAGGTAAGGCGCATCATGGTAATCTCCGCGAAAGACGGGCAGGGCCGGGACCGGCCCACCACCTGTCAGCCCCCTTCCGTCCATCCATGCTGCGCCTTGGTTAAGGCGCAATTAAGGACAGGGCGGACCGGGCAGGCTTCCCCGAAGAATGCGCGAGTGCGCCAGTTCGTTCCCTACTGGGCGGGCTGGATATCCTCGCCTGCAGGCGGCGCCATCTGGAAGCTGGACATGGTGTTGAAGCTGACAAACAGCATATGCAGTTCCGGCGACAGGTTTTCGGGCAGATGGGCTTTGAGCGAATCCGTTGTCAGGGCGAACGCGCCCGCACCATCCCCTGATGCCGTGCGCGCATAGGCCATGGCCCAGCCGCCAAACACCCTCTCCCCGGCGCTGCCAGACAGGACACGCACGACGCCGCTATGGCGGGTGTCCTTGCATATGGAGCCAAATACCCGCTCCACGCTGTCAGGCGGGCCTTCGAGCAATTGCATGAAATTGAAGCCGTTAAATATCAGAAGTCCGGTTATGTCTTCTGCTTCGTTGCGGGCACGCGCCGTGTCCACAATGGCATCAATATCGGTCAGCATAAGGTCCGGATGGGCCGTGCTGACATACACCAGGCGCGAAATATTCATGGATATCCTTGTCGGGCGGACTCTCGCCCCCTGTCACACCCGATCCCGGTAACAGATAAGCCGCAAATCGTGACGATTTAAAGTCCCGCATGCCGTGCCGCGCAATGCGCTTGGCGCAAGGCCCTTGCGGTGCTACTTCCCCGCCCATGAGCACCAATCCCGCCAATATCCGCAATTTCTCCATCGTGGCCCATATCGACCACGGCAAATCGACGCTCGCTGACCGGCTGATCCAGTTCACCGGCGGGCTGACCGACCGTGAGATGAAGGAGCAGGTGCTCGACAATATGGAGCTGGAGCGCGAGCGCGGCATCACCATCAAGGCGCAGACCGTGCGCCTGGATTACACCGCCCGCAATGGCGAGAAATACGTCCTGAACCTGATCGACACGCCCGGCCATGTGGACTTCGCCTACGAAGTCTCGCGCTCGCTTTCGGCGTGCGAGGGCGCGCTGCTGGTCGTGGACGCCGCGCAAGGCGTGGAAGCCCAGACACTCGCCAATGTCTATGCCGCGATCGAGGTCGATCTGGAAATCGTGCCGGTGCTCAACAAGATCGACCTGCCGGCCGCCGAACCCGACCGGGTGCGCGCCCAGATCGAGGATGTGATCGGCATTGAGGCGCATGACGCGCTGGAAATCTCCGCCAAGACCGGGCTGGGCATTGAGGAGGTTCTCGAAGCCATCGTGCACCGCCTGCCGGCGCCTGCAGCCGGCGATCCCGATGCGCCGCTCAAGGCCCTGCTCGTGGATAGCTGGTATGATGCCTATCTCGGCGTGATCTGCCTTGTACGCATCCATGAAGGCACGCTGAAAAAAGGCATGCGCGTGCGCCTGATGGGTACGGGCGCGAACTACAATGTGGACGGGGTGGGTGTGTTCCGGCCCACCAAGGTGAATGTGGATTCGCTGGGTCCGGGCGAAATCGGCTTTCTCAACGCCTCGATCAAGCAGGTGCGCGATGCGCGCGTCGGTGACACCATCACCGAGGAAAAGCGCCCCACCTCCTCCATGCTGCCAGGCTTCAAGCCTGCCATTCCGGTGGTGTTCTGCGGGCTCTTCCCCGTCGATGCCAATGATTTCGAGGATTTGCGCGACGCGGTGGAGCGTCTGGCGCTCAACGACGCCTCGTTCAGCTTCGAGATGGAGACCAGCGCGGCGCTGGGCTTCGGTTTCCGCTGCGGCTTCCTGGGGCTCCTGCATCTGGAGGTCATCCGCGAGCGGCTGGAGCGCGAATATGATGTAGACCTCATCACCACCGCCCCGTCCGTGATCTACAAGATCAAGATGACCGATGGCGAGGTGATTGATCTGCATAACCCCGCCGATATGCCGGACCCCGTGCGTATCGACACGATTTCAGAGCCGTGGATCAAGGCGACCATTCTGGTACCCGACGAGTATCTGGGCGGTGTGCTGAAACTGTGTGAAGATCGGCGCGGTATCCAGAAAGAGCTCACCTATGCGGGCAGCCGCGCCATGCTGGTCTATGAGCTGCCCTTGAACGAGGTGGTGTTTGATTTCTATGACCGGCTGAAAAGCGTCACCAAGGGCTATGCCAGCTTTGACTACCAGTTCATCGAGCACCGCGAAGGCGACCTCGTGAAAATGTCGATCCTCGTCAATGAGGAGCCGGTCGACGCGCTCTCCATGATCGTGCACCGCGCGCGCGCCGAGATGCGTGGCCGGGGCATGTGCGAGAAGCTCAAAGACCTGATCCCCCGGCACATGTTCAAAATCCCGATCCAGGCGGCCATTGGCGGGCGCGTGATCGCGCGCGAAACCCTCTCCGCCCTGCGCAAGGACGTGACGGCGAAATGCTATGGCGGCGATGCCAGCCGCAAGCGCAAGCTGCTGGACAAGCAGAAAGCCGGCAAGAAGAAGATGCGCCAGTTCGGCCGCGTCGAAATCCCGCAGGAAGCCTTTATTGCCGCGCTGAAAATGGACGGGGATTAGGGGGACGTATGGCAGACTTTGACGCACCCGTATTCAAGATTCTGGCCAATAACGATACTGGTGCCGCAAGTGGCCACCAAGGAGGTCTTGTTGTCCCCAAGGCACTTGAACAATACTTTCCGCGCCTGACGGGAGAGACTTCTGCTGAAACTCCCACACTTGACGCGAATGTTACGCTTGAACTTTGGGTAGGCCCTCAACGTCTGGCTATCGTGCAAAGCCGATATCAATTTCAGACGTGGGGCGGTGAACGTAGTCCAGAACGCAGACTTACCGGAGGGTTCTCTGATTGGCGAAACCAGGCCAAGGGAGGAGATGTTGCGATCTTCAAGCGTAGCTTGGACGATGAGTACTATTACCAACTCACGCTCATCCGGTCGGAGGAACTGACCGACGAATTGGCTCACGCTATTGCTGGCCGGAAATTTGGCGTTTTGCACCCCGAACAAGCCCCGACCGCCAACGAAGAGATCGATGAAGCTGAAAACCAGCTATTGACCAGCGAACGCCCCCAGCCACTGTTCGTGGAACGTGAACAACGCGATACGTCCGCCCGGCGACCAGTTAGATCGTATGCGTTCAGAGGCGCGGTCATTAAGGCTTATGGCGGACTTTGCTCCGTGACCGGCGAAGCAATATTTTCACCCTCCGGGGCATCCAGTTGTGATGCTGCGCACATCATTCCGGTTGAGGCCGGCGGCGCAGATGTGCTGGGGAACGGAATTTGTCTTAGAAAAGACCTACATTGGGCATTTGATAACGGTCTCTGGACGGTTTCGAAAGAACGGAAGGTCCTAGTGTCCTCAAAACTTGATCAGGAGCGGAACAAGCTATTGACCAAGCTGGCCAATTCGTCACTGTTGCTGCCTAAATCGAAAACATGGCACCCCGTCGACGAGGCGCTTAACTGGCACAACGAGAACCGATTTCTCCGTTAGACCGTTTTGATTGAAAAAAGTCTTCCAGCACAGCCAACTGGTTGGAAAGATTGCCTTGTTGTCGTAGAGCGCATTCCCAGCAGACGAAGGTTCGCCAACCGTCCAACTGAAGGGCGACTATAGCCTCCGCGTCCCGCTCCCGGTTCCGCCCGATCTTCTCCCGCCAGAATTCTTCCCGTGTCTTGGGCCATTTGAACAGATGGCAGTCATGGCCGTGCCAGAAGCAGCCATGCACGAAGATGGCAACCCGGTATTTGGGCAGGACGATATCTGGCTTCCCCGGTAGATCCTTGCGGTGAAGCCGGAAACGGTATCCGCGTGCATGCAGCGCGCGCCGGACCAGCATTTCGGGCCGGGTATCCCTGCCCTTGATACCAGCCATCATCTGGCTGCGTTTTTCGCGAGAGACGATATCAGCCATCAGTGCCGGAACGCGGTGCCTGCTCCATATTCAGGCCAAGCGCGCGCTCCAGAAATGGCTCGACATGCCGCGCTACAGCTTCCACGGCAGGTACCACAACAGAGTTGCCGAACTGGCGATAAGCTTGCGTGTCCGAAACAGGAATCTTCCATTCCCGCTCCCCACGCTCAAAACCCATCAGCCGGGCGCATTCGGTTGGCGTAAGCCGTCGCGGGCGCCCGACGGGCTGCTCGATCAGGATTTCCGAACCGTCCTTGTAGTAGCGGGCCGAGAGAGTGCGCGCGACATCCTGAGGGCCGCAGAGACCGAAGCCAAACCCGTTGCCTTGGCTGGCATGCTTTTCCTTGTAGCCTTGCAGATAGCCCCAAAGATGTTCGGTGAGGGTATATTTCGGGTCCACTTCATTGTGGGACTGGAGAATATCGCCCAGCACAGGCCATTCGGCTTCTGGCGGAATTTGCTTCCCGAAATCATCGAACTTGAAGCCGGTGTCTTCCCGGAAACCCACAATGAAGATGCGTTCGCGCTTCTGCGGCACCCATGGCCGGGCCGAAACCACACGCCAGTCGATGTGATAGCCCAACTCGTTCTCGAGCCGATCCTTTATTATGGCAAATGTCCGGCCCTTGTCGTGACGTTCCAGATTCTTGACATTCTCCAGCACGAAAGCGGCAGGCCGGTGGTGTTTGAGAATGTTGAGGACATCGAAGAACAGGTTTCCCTGCTCTTCGCACTCAAAGCCGTGCGCCCGGCCCAGTGCGTTCTTCTTGGATACGCCCGCAATGGAGAAGGGTTGGCATGGGAAGCCGGCCAGCAACAAGTCGTGTGCCGGGATCAATGACGGATCGGCACTATAGGGCCGGATATCACCCGCATACTGGTGGGTGAACGGGTCATCCTGAAAGTTGGCCTTGTAAGTTTGCATGGCGAACCGGTCCCACTCGCTGGTGAAGACGCAGTGCCCGCCTATGGACTCAAAACCAAGGCGCAAGCCGCCAATGCCGGCAAACAGGTCGATGAAGCGGAACCGGTCAGAGGGCTTTGATTGCTTCGCCTTTCCAGCAGATGCGATGCTCCTGAGCAGGGTTAGTTCCCCTTGCCTTGGCAGGCTTTCGCCGCGCTCGTACCGGTAAGCTGTGGCAGACGAAACGCCCAGCAAGGCCGCAATCTCGTTGACCGGCATACCGAGCGAGTGGCGCAAAGCAGAAAATTCGGTCTGGTTCATGTAACACCGCTAGGCTGATTTGTGTCAGGATGACAATATCCAACACAGTTACATGTTCTTTTTATGTTCTCAACACAAAAAACGCCGCCGGATCGTCTCCGGCGGCGTTCTGCGTTCAGCTGGCGTGTCTACTCGCCTGCGTCTTCTTCGGGTGCGGGCTCGTGATAATCGCCGCGCTGGTGGGCGTCGCCATGATCCATGCCAGAGTGGTCCATGCCGGCATGCGGATCAGCGGGCCCGGCATCGGCTTCCGGCGCGGTGAAGCTAAGCGGCAGGCGCACCGTGCTGGTGGCCCCGCTGGCAAACTCCAGCGTCATTTCCATTTCGCCATCAAGGCTCGCGGTATCGACGCCGAAAATCATCATATGATCGCCGCCCGGAGCAAGGCTGACCGTTTCGCCGGCAGGCAGGTCAATGGCTTCCACCTGGCGCATGCGCATCACCTCGCCATCATCCTCCATCGTGTGGAGTTCCACGCGGGCGGCAATCGGCGAGCTCGCACCGACCAGCTGGTCATCCTCTGCGCCTGCGCGCAAGGAGACATAGCCTGCCGTGACATCGCGGCCCGCAGGCGGGGTGCGCACCCAGCCAGAGAGAAGCGTGGGCGCGGCCACTTCCGGCGCTGCATCCTGTATATCGCTGGCAGGCTCGGCCTCGTGAGCGGCGGGGGTGGTTTCGGGCGCCTCATCTACGCTCCCCGGAGCAGCCGCGTCACCGCAGGCTGCCAGCAGCAGTGCAGCCAGCGAGACAGCGCCCAGCCGGGTGGCCGTGGCGGGAGAGGCAGGGGTACGGATAAGCGTCATTTCAATATCTCCAGAGGGCTGGCGCGAAACGGTACAGGACGGCAGGGCCTTGCGCGCTGACGGGTCTGGCCGCGCCCGCGAGGACCAATGCGCGCATCGTCCATATAGGTGTCGCGCGCCGGCCCGGCAGGCAAGCCCTGCAGGAAAATTTCGTGGCCCTCGCGGCGATCAGCCGCGCCAATAGCCCACAAGATCACGCGCCTCGGCGATCACCGGCTCGGCCACCGCACGGGCCTTTTCGGCCCCTGCGGCGAGGATGCGGTCGATCTCGGCGCGGTCAGACAGAAGGCGCGCATAAGTGTCTGAAATGGGGCTGAGGAACTCTACCGCCACTTCGGCCAGGCGCGGCTTGAACACGCCAAAGCCCTGACCGCCAAACTCGTCCAGCACGGCCTGGCTGCTGGTGCCGGTCAGCGCCGCATAGATGCCGACGAGATTCTTCGCTTCCGGGCGGCCTTCCAGCTCCTTGGTGCTGGCGGGCAGGGCTTCCGGATCGGTCTTGGCCTTCCTGATCTTGCGCGCAATCGCGTCGGCATCGTCAGCCAGATTGATGCGGGAATTGTCGCTCGGATCGGATTTCGACATCTTCGCACTGCCGTCCTTGAGCGACATGATGCGCGCGCCATCGGGCATGATGACGGGTTCCGGCAGCGGAAACACGGCCTCGCCCTTGCCAAAGTCGCGGTTGAAGCGCGCGGCGATGTCGCGCGACAGCTCCAGATGCTGCTTCTGGTCCTCGCCGACGGGCACATGGGTTGCCTTGTAGACGAGGATGTCAGCGGCCTGCAGGACCGGATAGGTGAACAGGCCGACGCTCGCGCGCTCGGCGTCCTTGCCCGCCTTGTCCTTGAACTGCGTCATGCGCTCCAGCCAGCCAAGCCGGGCCACACAATTGAAGATCCAGGCAAGCTCTGCGTGTTCACGCACAGACGACTGGGCAAAGACGGCGCTGCGCGACGGGTCGACGCCTGCGGCGAGATAGGCGGCTGCCACGTTGCGCACAGCATCGGGCAGGGCGGCCGGATCGTGCGGCATGGTCATGGCGTGCATGTCCACCACGCAGTAGAAGCAGGGCACGCCGCGCTCCTGCAGCGCCACCCAGTTCTTCAGCGCCCCCAGATAATTGCCAAGATGCAGCGCGCCGGTCGGCTGCATGCCCGACAGGATACGCTCAGGGCCTTTGTACTCGGTGGGGGTGTCGCTCATGGGCATGTGCTCGAATGAAGGAGGCAGGAAGTACCGCAGACAAACCTGCAGGAGGCGCCGGTTTAGCGGCGCTGACGGTCAGGCTCAAGGCGCAGGCGCGGCGTTAATCGCGGCTATCGCTGGCGGGCAGGGTTTTGCTGGTCCGCTGTGGCTTTAGCGCCTCGGCGAGTTCAGAGGGCTTTATCGCCCCCAGCGCCAGCCCGGCACCGCCGAACACGGCCAGCCCGGCGAAAACGACAAGGCCGAGGCTGGTAAGGTTCTGCCAGCTCAGCCCCGGCAAGGGCAGCGCCGTCGCCACCAGGCCGGGTACCAGGCCAGCCAATAGCCAGACCGTGCCTGCCATGATGAGCGAGGCCAGCAGGAGGCGCGGCAGTGCACCCATCAGGCGGGTATCAACGCGTAATAGCCCGCGCGCGCGCAGCGTGATCGCCAGCAGGCCCGCATTCACCCATCCGGCCAGGCTCGACGCGATGGCCAGGCCGACAAAGCCCAGCCCGCCAAAGAACAGGGTGAGGGCAAGCACGAAATTCACCGCCACGGCGGCCAGCGCAAAGCGCATCGGGGTTTTGGTGTCCTCGCGGGCAAAGAAGCCCGGCGCCAGCACTTTCACCAGAACGAAAGCGGGCAGGCCCAGCCCGGCAATGGCCAGCACGATCGCGGTGTTGGACGTGTCCAGCTGAGTAAACTCGCCGCGCTGGTAAAGCCCGGCTGTAATCAGCTCCGGGATGGCCAGAAAGGCAAAGGAGGCCGGCAGGGTCAGCGCCAGCGCGATTTCAATCGCCCGGTTCATGGCAAAATGCCCGCCCTTCTCATCACCGGAGCGGAAGCGGCGGGTCAGATTGGGCAGCAGGGCTATGCCCATCGCAATGCCGATCATGCCCAGAGGCAGCTGGTAGAGGCGTTCGGCATAGTTCAGCCAGGACCGCGCGCCTTCCTCCAGCGTGGCGATGGACGAGGTGACAACGATATTGACCTGCATGGCGCTGGCCGCCAGCGCGCCGGGAATGCCTAGCGCAATGAGGCGCTTTACGCGCGCGGTCAGCTTGGGCGGTAGCAGGCGCAAGTGCAGTCCGGCCCGCATGGCCACCGTCCATAATAGCGCCACCTGCATCACGCCTGAAGCTGTCACCGATGCGGCCAGCCAGATGACCAGCTCTTCGGGCGGGCCCAGATCGAACAGCAAAACGCCGATCATGGCGACATTGAGCAGGACCGGCGCACCGGCTGCCGCGGCAAACCGGCCATTACTGTTCAACCCGCCGGAGATCAGCGCGGTCACCACCATGGCCAGCAGGTAGGGCATCATGATCTGCAACAGCAGGACGGCCAGCATCATGCCATCGGGATCGCCTATCCGGCCGGGAAAGAAGATATAGGCAAGCCATGGCGCAAACACCTGAAAAGCGACAACGAGAAGGGTCGTAAACGTCGCCATGAAGGACAGGGCTTCAGAGGCAAACCGGTCGGCTTCTGCGCGGTCCTTCTCCTCCAGCTGGCGCGCATAAAGCGGCACGAAGGCCGCATTGAACGCCCCTTCGGCAAGCACCCGCCGAAAGGTGTTGGGGATGGTCATGGCCTGGAAGAAGGTGTCGGCCACCGGCCCGGCACCCAGCCGTGCAGCGGTGAGAATCTCGCGGGCCAGACCGGCTATCCGGCTGACCAGGGTGAGGATGCTGATAACCCCCAGATTGCGTAAGAGCCGCATCGTGTCAGCGTCCCGCGCTCGCTTCGGCGCGCAGGCGTGACGGCGCCCCGCTGGCGCCTGCCTCGCCGGAGCCAAGTACGTTCATCAGGGCGCTGGCGAGCGCTTTTTCAGTCTCCGGATCGGCAATCTTGCGGCCCTGCTGGGTGACGTAGAAGACATCGACCGCCCGTTCGCCATAGCCGTCAATGCGCGCAGCCTGAATGGAACAGCCCAGATCCGTAATCGCACGCGCCAGATCGTGTAGCAGGCCGGGGCGGTCGCGCCCCGACGCCTCGATGACCAGCGCGCCGTCGGCCGCCTGACCTTCCAGCTTCACATAGGGGCTGACGGTGAAAGCCGCCTCGCGCCGGGCCACGCGCCGGGCCGGGATCACGATCTCGCCGCCCAGACCGCCGCGCGCGGCCTCTTCCACGCGGGCCCGCAGCCGGTCGAGCGCGGACAGGTCTGACCAGCCATAAGGCTTGCCGCCCTGTTCCTGCACGTAAAACACGTCAAAGGCCGCGCCCCAGCTCGTGGTGGCAACCTGCGCGCCGACCACGTTTGCGCCCGCGAGCGCCAGTGCGCCGGCAATATCGGCAAACAGCCCGTCCCGGTCCGGCGCCAGTATCAGCACCTCGGCGGCCGAACGGCGCCTGTCCACGCGCACCCCGCACGCCACATCGCGGCCCCGGCTTTCAGCCGCGCGTACAAAGGCGGCGTGGCGCAGCCGGTCGCTCTCGGCGAAGGACAGCCAGTAGCTGTCATCAAGGCTGGCAATCCAGCGCTCGCCAAACTCTGGGTCTATCCGCTCCATATCAGCGCGGAACAGGGTACGGGCGCGGTCTGCGCGCGCATGCAGCCGGGCGCGCGCCTCCTCCTCACCAGCGCGCTCGCCGCCTGCCAGCACGGCGGCTGTGGCCTCGTAGAGATCGCGGATCAGCTGGGCCTTCCAGCCATTCCATACGCCGGGACCCACGGCGCGGATATCGACCACCGTCAGCACGGTCAGAAGGCGCAGCCGCTCCATATTCGCGACGCGTCCGGCAAAATCGAGCACGGTGCGCGGATCAGAGAGGTCACGGCGCTGCGCGGCATCGCTCATTTCGAGATGATTGGCGATCAGCCAGGCCACCAGCTCGGTTTCGGCTTCCTCGATGCCCAGCCTTTCGCAGGCGCTGCGCGCACGCTCTGCCCCTTCAATGCACTGATCGCCATTGCCCTTGCCGGTATCGTGCAGCAGCACGGCCAGATGCAGGGCGCGCCGATGGGTGATCTCCGGGAAAATGCGGGTTGCCAGCGGGTGGTCGGCAATCAGCTTGCCTTGCTCGATCTCGCGCAGCAGGCCCAGCGCGTTTAGCGTGTGCTCATCGACCGTGAAGCGGTGATACATGTTGAACTGGGTGCGCGCGACGATATCGCCAAATTCAGGAATATAGGCGCCCAGAAGGCCCGCCTCGGTCATTGCCCGCAAGGTGATGCGCGGATCGTCGGATTCCAGCAATATGGCAAAGAAGCTGCGCGCGGCGCGTTCATCGCGGCGCAAGCCGTCATCCACCAGCCGCAATGAACGCGAAACCAGCGCCACCGCATCCGGGTGCAGGTCGAGATGGCGCGCAGCGGCCAGCTCGAACAGGGTCAGCATCAGGACCGGGTCTTCCTCCACCCGCGAGGGATCAGCGAAAGCAAGCCTGCCCGACCGGACTACGAAACCGGCCTCTGCAAGGGCGTCATCGCCCTTCTGGACGCCATCGGCCGGCATGAAACGGCCAATGCCCGATGGCGGGTCTTTCAGCTCATCAGCTTCCAGCTTGGCGCAGACAAGGCGCGTCAGCGCGCCGACATCAATGGCGCGCTTGAAATAGTCGCGCATGAAGTCTTCGACGCCCAGCGTGTCCTCGCTGTCGGCATAGCCCATCAGCGCGGAGATTTCCGGCTGGGTATCGAAGGTCAGCCGGTCATCCTTGCGGCCATTGAGCGTATGCAGGTGAAAGCGCACCGCCCAGTAGAAGTCTTCCGCGCGCAGATAGCGCTCCACGTCCTGAACGGTCAGCAATCCGCTCGCCACCCAGCGCTCCATCGCGTCATTGCCGTAGAGCACCTGCGCCAGCCAGCGCAGGGTCTGCAGATCGCGCAAGGCGCCCTTGCCGTCCTTGATATTAGGCTCGACCGCATAGCGGCTATCGCCCTGCCGGTCGACGCGCGTATCGCGTTCGGAAAGCTTGGCCGCGATGAAGGGCGCAATGGATTCGCGGGTGCGGTGGGCGCGGTCAAATTTGAGGCGCAGCGTGCTCACCAGCCGCTCATCGCCTGACACCCAGCGCAGATCGAGAAGCGCGGTACGCTCCGAAACGTCATCGCCAGCCAGCGCCAGCGCCTCGTCCACGGTACGGATCGCGCCCCCGCCAATGTTGAGCCCGCAATCCCACAGCACGTAGAGCATGCGCTCCACGATGGCCTCGGCCCCTTCGCGCGGCGGCGTGCCGGTGAGGAAAAGCAGATCGATATCCGATTGCGGGGCCAGCTCGCCCGCCCCCCAGCCGCCCAGCGCACACACGGCAAGGCCCGGCGCGGTCGCACCCGCCTCGTCGAAATCGGTGGCAACCGAATCAAACAGGGCGCGGATGGCGGCATTCATCACACCGGACAGCGCGCGTGCCGCCTCCAGCCCGCCGCCCTTGCCCGCCAGCTTGCTCGCGGCATGGGCGCGCCCGGCGGCGATGAATTTTTTGAGCCGGCCAATGCCGGCCTGACGCGCTGCTGCCTGTTCCCAGCCCTCACGGGTGGCAGCGGCCAGCTCCGCGCGCAAGCGCAGGCCGTCAAGCGAAGCAGGAAGGGCAGAAAGACGCATGGGGAGCGTCTTACGCTTTTCGAAGGCCGCCGTCAGCCATCGATTTGTGTGAGCTGTTTCAAAAGACAAGCTGTATCACACCCTCGCATTGCGGCAGACTGGGGCGCAATCGGCGGCTAGCGGGTTTGCTGATCGGTGTGCGGGGAGATGGCGGGAATGCGCAGGCGTTTAATACTGGCTGGCATCCTGCTTGTGGCCACGGGGTGCGGTATGCCCTCCCATGAGCCCGCTCCCCCGTTCTTGCAGGCTGATATAGCGTTTCCGGCCAGCCCCGGAGATCAGTCCGGCGCGCCGGCGCTTGATCCGGCGGCCCTGATGATCGCCTCGAACAGGGCAGCGCGCGCACGCGCAATGGATTTTGTGTTCCGGCCGCGCAGCGATCTGCCTGAATGGCATTACACGCTTCCCCTCGACTGGAGCGCCGATCCGTTTGGCGATCTCAACTGGCAGTTCCAGCTGCATGCCTGGCGCATGCTGAACCCGCTGGCTGGCGAGTATGCGCGTCAACACGATCAGGCGTATTTTGACCGGGCCGTCGACATCGCGCGCGACTGGAAAGCCTGGCATGTAGACCGCTCGGCGCCTTTGAGCTGGCAGGACATGGCGACAGGATTGCGGGCCTCAATGCTGGCCTATCTGATCCGCGAAGCACGCGCTGGGCGTGCCGGGCTCGGTAACGATGCCTGGGGCGATCTTCTCCAGCTGGCGCGCGCCCACGGGGAGATACTTACCCGCCCCGGCTTCATTCCTGACGATAATCACGGCATTTTCGCCGCGCACGGCCTGATGGCTCTTTGCCAGACGCTGGCCGAGTTGCCTGATTGCGTACAAGGCGAAGCGCTTGCGGTGCGGCGCATGGACGAACTGTTCGCTGGCCAGTTTCTTGAAGATGGCGTGCATGCCGAGCACTCGCCGGACTATCACTGGTTTGCGATGACGGTATTCGAGCGCGTGGCCTCTACCGGCTGGTATGCGAACACGCGTTTTGACGCCGGTCTGGCCCGCGCCCGCGCGGCTGCACCCTTCCTCCTGCATGCTGACGGACGCCAGCCCGGCCTTGGCGATAGCGAGCGCACACTGCGCGAGAGCGATCATGCGCGCCTGCCCGCAACGCCCGACACCTGTCTGGATGAAGATGGTGACAACTGCATCCTGCTGCGCCATTTCGATCAGGCGGGCTATGTCATCGCCCGCTCGGTGCGCGGCGCGCACGAGCCACATTCCCTGTTCTTCACCTGTGGCTGGCATTCCACCATCCACAAACACCCTGATGAGCTCAGCTTTGAGTGGTGGGCGTTTGACGGGCTGATCCTCGCCGATAGCGGCAAGTACGGTTACACGCCTGATGATAGCCGCGCCTTCGTGCTCTCGCGCGCGGCGCACAACACGGTCAGTTTTGGTGGCCGCGAACCCCATCAGCCTGATGGTGGCGCGCCCTTTCCCGGTGCCTGTACGAGCGAACCCCGGCAGGAAGACGGAGCCATTATCCTGTCAGGCGCATACGATCCGCCCGGCCCGGCGGCCCGCCATGCCCGCGAGATATACTACCGCCCCGGCGAAAGCCTCGTGGTCCGTGACCGTGTGGAGCATCGCGGCGGCTTCAGTCAGTGGTTCCACTTCGCGCCGGGCATCGATGTGTCACAGACCGCCGGGGCTGGCGAGTTGCGCGCAGACCTTGGCGCCTCCCGTCCGTCCCTCGATATCCATACCGACCCGGCCTGCAGCACACGCCTGCATCATGGCAGCCGCCAGCCCATGCAGGGCTGGATGAGCACCGGATATGGCGAGATGACGGCGCGCTATACGCTGGAAGTCGTCTGCCCGGCTGGCGTGGCCGGGGCCGAAGCGCGCTTCGAGGTGGCCCGCTAGCGCGCGCCCGCCTCGACAATGAGCGCTTCGCTGGCGGACACATCGCCGCGCACCAGCGCCTGATAGGCGGAGAGTGCTTCTTGCGGCCCGTAAAGGCTGCGCCACGCCAGAAGATTGTCGGCCGCAGCAACAAAGCTGGACCACGCCTCGCCCTGACGCATGGCAAACCCGTCCGGTCCCCATTCGGCAATCCGGTCACGGGCATGGTCGGGGGCAAAGAAGAAAACGGGCCGGGGGCCGGGCAGGCCGGAAGCGGGCGTGCTGTCATCCCAATGGGCGCCGCCGACGCGGATATTGGCGTTCAGATTCTCGCCAAAACGGGTGTGCAGCGCCTGGTTCACCTCGGCCGAACCGGCAAAATCGACGATCAGCCGGGCTGGTTCCGGGTCCATCCGCCCGATATCCTCATAGGCGATGACATCATCATAAAGCCCGCTGGCGTGCACGAAGGCGGCGTTGCGCGCCGAGGTCAGCGCCTCGATACGCAAGGCTTCGGGTTTGTTGCGCTTCAACAGGAAGGCGAGCGCCAGCGCCGTCTTGCTCGACGCGCTGGTCAGCACAATGCGCGCCGCACCGGAAAAGCCGGTATCGCGCAAATACGCGTCGATGAGGAAGGAGGTGAGAAACAAAGGCTGCAGCACCATCTGCGCGGCTTCGCGCGCCGCGTCATACCCCGCAGCGGCCGCGCAGCGCTCATAGCGGTTATAGACCGGCGGCAGCTCGGCGCGGTGGGGTGCGGCATCGAAGAAGCTGTCGGGGCGGATCTTGCCGGGCGTGACGATCAGCTCACTGGCAGCAGGCAGGTAGCCATAGACGCGCTCACCGGCGTTCAGCGCATCGCAGCGGCTCTCGGTCACTTGTGCAAAGCCCCAGACCGGCAGGCGTCCGCGCCCGTCTGCGCCTGGAAAGAAGCGCCAATAGCCCATCGCCTCACCGAAGGCCGCATAGGTGATATTATTGGCCGTCAGCGCAAAGCGGCTGACGGCAAGCCGGGCTTCTCCGGCCTGCAAGGGGCGCTGGGCCTCCTCCACCAGGCTGGCCTTGGTAATGTCGCTGCGGTCAATGCTCAGTGCCCAGACCATGCCGGTCTCCTCTCTGCAATGCGGGGTATCGCCAGTCTGGCGTTCAGTCCTCGTTCGTGAGGTTTTTGAGCGCGTAGAGTGCCTCCAGCGCCTCGCGCGGGGTCAGCGCATCGGGATCAATGGATCTGAGGCGCTCCAGCGCTTTGGAGGGCTTTGGCGGGGCCTGTACTGGCTGGGCGGAAAACAGCGGCAGTTCGGCCAGCGCCGCTGCCGGACTGCCATCAGATTCCAGCTTGGCGAGGATGGATTGCGCCCGGCGCACCGCCGCATCGGGCAGACCGGCGCGCTTGGCCACTTCCACCCCGTACGAACGGTCGGCAGGGCCACGGCCCACCTCATGCAGGAAGACCAGCTCGCCCTTCCATTCGCGGGCTTTCAGCGACACATTACCCGTCCCGTCCAGCTCGTCGGCGAGGCGTGTCAGCTCGTGGTAGTGCGTAGCAAACAGCGCGCGGCAGCGATTGACCGCATGCAGATGCTCCACTGTGGCCCACGCAATGGAAAGCCCGTCCCAGGTGGAGGTGCCGCGCCCGATCTCGTCCAGTATGACCAGACTTTTTGGCGTTGCCTGATTGAGTATGGCTGCCGTCTCGATCATTTCCGCCATGAAGGTGGAGCGACCGCGCGCCAGATCATCGGCTGCGCCGACGCGCGAGAACAATCGGTCCACCAGTCCCAGCCTGACCGTTCGTGCGGGTACGAACAGCCCCGCCTGCGCCATGATGACGATGATCGCGCACTGGCGCAGGAAGGTGGATTTACCGGCCATGTTCGGCCCGGTCACCAGAAGCAGGCGGCTGGCCGCCTTGGCGTCTGCGTCCAGCTGGCAGTCATTGGGCGTAAAGCGCGCCTCGCCGCTCCGGGTCAGGGCCTGTTCCACCACCGGATGACGGCCCGCCTCGATAAAGAGGTCTGTGCCATCACTGATCTGCGGTCTGCACGCGCCCGTCTCGACGGCCCAGTGCGCCGCGGCGGCCCACACATCCAGCGCGGCCAGTGCCTCGCCTGCCGCACGTACGGGACCAGCAAGACCTTCCACTTGCGCGCAGAAGCGCGCGAAAATCTCCAGCTCCAGAGCGATGGCGCGCGAGGCGGCAGAGGCGATTTTCGATTCCAGCTCGCCAAGCTCGGTGGTCGAGAACCGCACCGCATTGGCCATGGTCTGGCGGTGAATGAAGGGTTCCACCCCCATCATCGCCTCGCCATGACGCGCGCTGACCTCGATGAAATAGCCCAGCACATTATTGTGCTTGACCTTCAGCCCGGTGATCCCGGTCTGGTCGGCATAGGTTTTCTGCAGGCCCGCCACCACGCGGCGCGACTGGTCTTTGAGCGTGCGCAGCTCATCGAGCGCCGGGTCCCACCCTTCTGCCACGAACCCGCCATCGCGCGTCAGCAGGGGTGGCTCGTCCACCAGTGCGCGGGCCAGCTCTTCAACCAGGTTTGCCAGCTCCGGCCGGGCTGCGAGCGATAGCGCGTCGAGCGCGCCCTGAATGGCCGCTGGCAAGGCATCATGGCGAAGGCGGGCAAAGGCCGCATTGATGCGCTCGCCCTCTTTCAGCGCGCGCGCCAGCGCCAGAAGATCGCGTGGCCCCCCGCGCTCCAGACACAGGCGTGACAGGGCGCGCGCCGGATCGCCCGCGCTTTTCAGGCTGTCGCGCAAGGACTCGCGCAAGCCCGCCTGCTCGTGCAGAAACGCCACCGCATCAAGGCGCGCCTCGATTTCCGCCCTGTGGGCGGAAGGCCGTGAAAGCTGCTCGGCCAGCAGGCGCGCGCCCGGCGCGGTAACCGTGCGGTCTATGGCATCCAGCAGCGAACCCTTGCGCTGGCCCTGCAAGGTCCGGTCGATCTCCAGGCTTGCCCGCGCCGCCGGATCGATGGCGAGCCAGCCTCCGGCCTCATAATGGCGCGGCGGAGCCAGTTTCGGCGCAGCCCCGGCCTGCGACAGCTCCAGATAATCGAGAAGACAGCCCAGCGCGCCAAGCTCCGTGCGGGAGAAATCACCAAACCCGTCAAGGCTCAGCGTGCCGAAATGCGCATTCAGACGCCGCTCGGCGGACCCGGCTTCGAACTTCGCCTTTGGCCGCGCCGTGATCGTGGTGCCGGGCAGGATGGGCGCCAGTGTGCGCGCATCATCATCCAGCACCAGCAATTCGGCCGGTTGAAGCGCGGCAAGCTCGGCCTCCATATCGCCCGGCTCCAGCCGTATGGAGCCGAAACTGCCATCGGAAATATCGGCAAAGGCGAGCGCCATGTCCCCGGCCGGTCCGCGCGCCAGCGCCGCAAGCCGGTTGGACTTGCGTGCATCGAGAAGATCATCCTCGCTCAAAGTGCCCGGCGTGACGATGCGGGTAATCGCCCGCTCCACCACCGATTTCGATCCGCGTTTCTTGGCTTCTGCAGGGTCTTCCACCTGCTCGCCAATGGCGACCTTGAAGCCCGCCCGGATCAGGCGGGAAAGATAGATTTGCGCGTTGTGGACCGGCACCCCGCACATGGCGATGGGCTCGCCCTGATGCTCCCCGCGCCTGGTCAGCGTGATGTCGAGCGCGGCGGCGGCGCGTACCGCATCGTCAAAGAAGAGCTCGTAGAAATCGCCCATCCGGTAGAATAGCAGCGCTTCGGCCGGCACTTGCGCGCGAAGGCTGAGAAATTGCGCCATCATCGGCGTTGCCCCTTCCGTGCTGGGAAAGGTGCGGGTCGCGATGTCGGATGGGGCGCTGGCGTCCGGGCTCATGGCGGCAAATTAACTTTCCGTCCCCGCCCTGCAAGGGGGCAGGCCAGAGGGACACGTTTTTGCGCTGGCTAAACAGGCTTTCGCTTCTGGTGCGGGAGCGTCTAGGCTTGAACCAAGACTGATTTCCCCTGTTGCCGGACGGACCGCTTATGACTGACCGCAAGCCGCGCGTGGACGATGAAGAAGCTCTGGCCTTTCACCGCCAGGCGCCTGCCGGAAAAATCGCCCTGCGCGCGACCAAGCCCATGGCCACCCAGCGCGATCTCTCGCTGGCCTACTCCCCTGGCGTTGCCGCGCCGGTAAAGGCGATCCACGCCAACCCGGAGGCGGTCTACGACTATACCTCCAAGGGCAATTTCGTCGCCGTCATCTCCAATGGCACGGCCATTCTGGGCCTGGGTGATCTGGGGCCTGCCGCCTCCAAGCCGGTCATGGAAGGCAAGGCGGTGCTGTTCAAGCGCTTTGCCGATATCGACGCCATCGATATCGAGGTGGAGGAAAACGATCCCGAAGCCTTCATCGAATGCGTACGCCGCTTCGGCAATACGTTTGGCGGGATCAATCTGGAAGACATCAGGGGGCCGGACTGCTTCATCATCGAGGAGCGCCTGCGCGAACTGCTCGATATCCCCGTCTTCCATGACGACCAGCACGGCACGGCGATCATTTCCGCTGCCGGCATCATCAATGCCTGCGAGCTGTCAGGGCGCGACATCAAGGATCTCAAAGTCGTCGTGAACGGCGCGGGAGCCGCCGGTATCGCGGTGCTGGAGCTGATCAAATCCATGGGCGTCGCCCATGACAACGCGATCCTGTGCGACACCAAGGGCGTCATCTACAAGGGCCGTTCGAACGGCATGAACCAGTGGAAATCGGCCCATGCCGCCGAGACCGGCAAGCGCACTCTGGAAGAGGCGCTGGACGGAGCGGACTGCTTTATCGGCCTGTCGGTGAAGGGCGCCGTCAACAAGGCGATGATAAAATCCATGGCCGCTGATCCGATCATCTTCGCCATGGCCAATCCTGATCCGGAGATCACGCCCGAAGAGGTGCGCGAGGCGCGTTCAGACGCGATCATGGCAACCGGCCGCTCTGATTATCCCAATCAGGTCAATAACGTGCTGGGCTTTCCTTACATCTTCCGCGGCGCGCTGGATGTCCGCGCGCGCACCATCAATGAAGAGATGAAAGTGGCCGCTGCCCGCGCGCTGGCAGAGCTCGCGCGCGAGGATGTGCCAGACGAGGTGGCCGCCGCCTATCACGGCTCACGCCCCAGCTTCGGCAAGGATTATATCATCCCGGCCCCGTTCGACCCGCGCCTGATCAGCCATGTCCCCCCTTACGTGGCACAGGCCGCGATGGATTCAGGCGTTGCCCGCCGCCCCATTGCCGATATGGAAGCCTACAAGGCGACCCTCGCCCAGCGGCTCGATCCCACAGCGGCCATTTTGCAGGCTTTGCACGAGGAAGTGCGCGCCGCCGACCGCAAGACAATCGTCTTTGCCGAAGGCGAGGAGCCGACGGTCATCCGCGCCGCCCACGCCTTTCAGACGCAAGGGCTCGGCAAGGCGGTGCTGGTTGGCCGGGAGGAAACCACCAAGGCCAATATGCGCCTTGTCGGCGTGCCTGAAGACTCCATTGAAATCCTCAATGCGCGCCTCTCCGAAAACAATGCCGTCTATGCAGACTGGCTGTTCGCCCGCCTGCAAAGGCGCGGCTATCTCAAACGCGACGTGCAGCGCATGGTCAATAATGACCGCAACGTGTTTGCCGCCTGCATGGTGGCGCTGGGCGATGCCCACGGCCTGGTGACCGGCACCACGCGCAACTATGCGCAGGCGCTGGCCGATGTGCAGATGGCGCTGGACCCCAAGCCCGGCGAACGCGTGATGGGCATGTCGCTGGTGCTGTCACGCGGGCGCACGCTCTTCATCGCCGACACCAATGTCACCGAATTTCCAAGTGCGCAGGCCATGGCCGACATGGCGTGTGAGGCCGCTGCTGCCGCGCGCCGTTTCGGGGTGGAGCCGCGCGTGGCGCTGCTCTCCTACTCCACTTTCGGTAACCCGGCCGGGGAACGCTCGGAGAAAATCCAGGAGGCTGTCCGTCTGCTCGATGCGCGCAGCCCCGATTTTGAATATGAGGGCGAGATGAATGCCGATGTGGCGCTCGACCCTGACCATACGCGGCTCTACCCGTTCTCGCGCCTCACCGGTCCGGCCAATGTGCTCATCATGCCGGCCATTCATTCCGCCTCCATCTCCACCAAGCTTTTGCGCGCTGCGGGTGGGGCCACCGTGCTGGGGCCGATGCTGGTCGGGCTGGAAAAGCCGGTGCAGATCGCGCGCCTCGGCGCGGGCGTGGCCGACATCCTCACCCTCGCCGCACTGGCCGCGCATGACCTCTCAGCGGAGCGGGACTAGGCAAAAGTGACTGCTGTCATTTCCAGCGACCTCTCAGAACTCCGAAGCTTCCTGAAGGGAATGCATATCCAAAATTCACTGTGGGCGATTGGTTGCCTGTTCAGATACTATGAGCATCTTGGCCCAATATCGAAGCATTTGCGTGGGTATCCGCAGCCCCGAGGTTCAGGCATTGATCGAACCCCGTACCCGTTCCCTTGGGAACTTGAAGCCATAGTGCAGCTTCTTATTCTGGAAGGTACATACTTTTCGAATCAATCTCTGCTAACATGGAACAATATGGCGCGCGCCGGTACCTTATGCCGTCGAATATTCAGCCCTCCCTCAGAGCCGAGAGACTTGCGAGCAGGCGCTCCCCTCCATTATTTAACAAGAATGCTAGACACACAAATTCCGTGGCAAGAGAGCTACGATATAAACTATATGATGTCGTACAGGAAAATTTACTCGCACCAAAGTTTGTCAAAAATTTTCGAAAGAAAAATTGGGTATAATGTAGACAGCGTATTTAGGCACAGCTTTGCACTGGTATCACTATTTATTGAGAATTCAATTGCTAAAAATCGGATAAAAACTGATGAAAAATTAAAATTAGGGGGATTATCCCCCTGAGACAAGTTCCGAAAGGTTCCATAGGTCTGTTGGGTTAACGATTCGTTAACGGCGTTAGGTTTGCTCCGGTGTGGCTCGTTGTTGACGAAACGAGGCGCGTATGGTTTAAGGGCACAATGACGCTCCTACATGATTCTGTCCGGCGCCTGCTTGAGGAAAGCACGAAGCGCAAACGCCAATGCCTCGATAGGCTGGAGCGCGAAAAGCGCCAGCTTGAGCTGATCGATGCTGAGATAGCCTCATACAATAAGGTTCTTGCTGCGGTTGGCGTAGTGCCAGTGGAAACGGCACCGATCGCTTCGGAAAAGAAGCGGCCCGCTCACAAAGCGCCGCGCAAGCGCGGGCTGATACAGAAATGGAAGGCTATATTTCGCACGGCTTATGAGACGTGCACGCCGCCTTATTCATACGATGATCTGTCGCTTGCCGCAGTGCTGGCGGGGCATGAGGTCGCTAGTCCAGCCCTTCGCACCCAGATGATGAACTCGGTCAACTCGGGGCTGTTTGAACGTGTTGGCGCGGGGCAGTTCCGTATCACGAACGCAGGACTGGACGCGATTGGCATTACAAACAACGAAGGCTCCGCTGTAGCGGAGCCTTCTAATGTCGGAAGTGTGGCAGAGCGGTCGATTGCTCCTGACTCAAAATCGGGCGGGCCAGCTAACTTTCCAGGTGAACCTGGCCCCGAGGGTTCGAATCCCTCCACTTCCGCACCAACTTCGGATGAGGATGATAACGACCTCATCTGATTTCGCTGACGAGACTTGCAGGTCTCGTCATTTGTTCAACCCCCAAGCCCGAACGTCCACGGAGAAAAGGAGTATCCCATGTGGCAACCCGCCTTGTTAGCGTGACTAGGGCTTAGGCTCTAGCTGTGCTATCCTTGGCTCGTCGGATCGCAGGGGGCAATCTGCCTCCTGCGACCGCTTTTGTCAAGGATTTTAGATGCTTATGGCTTCTGATCGGCTGACCCTGAAAAAGGCTATAGAGTTGAATTGCTTAGGCGATTTCGTCTTGCAGGCCGAGGCTGACGGCATAGGGCCGGGCAGTGAGGCGGACACCCATGCCTTGTTGCGCCGCGCCGCTAAACCGCTGCAATCAGAAGATCAAACATCGCGTTCCCCATCGCGCGGTGGTTCGAGCGGAAAGTGAACTCGTCCAGATAGCGCTTGGCGTGCTTCTGGCTGATATGAATGTGCGTTCCCGCAATCGACTTTTTGAACAGACGCCAGAAGCTTTCCACATGGTTCGTGTGGTGCGTCTCGCCAGTCCGGTAGTCGTAGTGCGCCCAGTCTTTCGCAGAGTGCTTCACACGGCCATGCTTGTAGCCGTCATCGCTGAGTAAGCCGTAGCTCATCAGCTCATCGGTGGACACGGTAGCGCCTTTGGCCACCTGCTGCATTACCACACCGCGAAGCGTCTCCTTCTTGACGTTCGGGATCACAACGGCCCGCATGGCACCACCACGCTCTTTCAGGCCCATGACAATCGTCTTGCCCTCGGCACCGCGTCCACGCTTGCCAGAGCGCTTGCCACCTACATACGCCTCGTCCATTTCGACGTGGCCTTGCAGAAGCTCGAAGTTGTCAACGGAACCCATGAGCTTGCGGATTTGCTGGCCCATGCGCCATGCCGTCTTGTAGGTCACGCCAAGCTGGCGCTCCAGTTCCTTACCGCTCACGCCATGGCGCGTAGTAGTGAAAAGGTAGATGGCATAAAACCAGAGTTGGAGCGGCGTGCGGGTGTCCTGAAAGATCGTTCCAGCGGTCGGATACACATGATCGCCACAAGCGGCACACGCGAAGGCGCGGCGGTCGCTCATACGGTGGAAAGTGCTTTCCGTGCCGCACTTCCGGCAGGTGTGTTTCATGCCATAGCGCACGTCCATGATGTGCGTGAGGCACGTCTCATCATCGGGGAAGCGCTTAAAAAATTCGCGGACTGTGAGTGCGTTGGTCATTGCCGTCTCCTGTTGGCAATAACCTACCAGACTTCATACTTGTGTCAAGGGGATAATCCCCAAAATTAGATCATCAAATATTTTCAAATCTAATGAATAGATCTGTTATAGAAATACAAGATGCTAGAAAAAGAATTAAAGATACGTTGTCAGAAAAACAAATGTTTCCATACAACAAAAGTTTGTTTTTATCAACACCAATAATATGTTTTCCGGAGTATCGTCAGTTAATCGGTTTTTCTCCGAGCCTGATCATTAGACGCTTTACGGAGGGAATTTACTTCGACCTTGCATCGGAGTCGGACTTCGGAGTTGCGCTTGGGGCGGCTTTTGAAAACTATGTTATTGAAACAATAAAAACGGGCGGCTGTAAGAGTTGGGATGTTTCTCCAGAAATATCAATGGTAAAAAAGGGCGTTGGAACAATCCATACATCTGATGCAATTATTAACACAGAATCTTGCTCTATATTTATTGAATGTAAATTTAACAGGCCAACACACGTTGCAAAATTTGATTTAAGCGATGAAAATGCCGTTGATGGCCAGATCGATAAATTCGCTGGTTTTTTCGCGCAAGGGTATAAGGCAGCTTATAGGGCATGCAGAGGTGACTTCGGTGAAATTGTCTTACACAAAGATAATATATTCTTGATTATTGTTTCGCCAGACGAGTGGCATCTGGTATCCCAAGCTCGTGTCCGGGAGTTTGAAGGCGCTGTTAAAAGTAAAATACCTGAGGAACTATGGTGCGAGGACTTTTTTCGCCGATTACGCCCAATACGGTGTTCTATGGCGTCATTTGAGGTTCTGGTACAAGCCTGTGCACAGTTGGGCTCAGCGAACGTGATGAGCAAAATTTCCACTCCGGAAAGTCGATGGGATTTTGTTAGGGGCCATCTGATTAATCATTATGGGAAGAGCAAGGGCTTTAGACCACGCAAATTGTGGTCTGATGACTTTGACGACCTTATTGATCTTACGCTTCTAGCGTAGCGAAACTAGCTGATCTGGGGCTTGTGGGCGGCGACCTCGCGCGCGGCCCGCCAGCGCATTACGATCCACACCAGCAATACCGCCGGCGCGCCGATAAGCGCGGTGGTGGTGAAGAAATTGGCATAGCCAAGAGAGTCCACCATAATACCGGAAAATCCGCCAAAAAGCTTGCCCGGCAGGGCGTAGAACGAGCTGAAGAGCGCGTATTGCGTGGCCGAGAAGGCCCGGTTGGTCAGGCTCGACATATAGGCGATGAGCGCGGTTCCCGCCCAGCCACCAGCGACGTTTTCTGCCGTAATGGCGAGTGTCAGGTAGAGGATGGAGGGGTTCTTTTCCTGCGGCCAGGGGGTCAGTTCCGCGCCATTGACCAGCGTGATCTCACCGGTCGGCTGGACGAGCGCCAGCCAGGTGAAGGCCAGCGCCGAGACAGCGCTGATGATCGCGCCGACCATCAGCACCGGATAAACACCCCAGCGCGTGGCGGCGACACCGGCCAGCATGGCGCCCGCCAGCATCGCAAATACGCCGTAAACCTTTGATACAGCGCCGATTTCAGACAGCGTATAGCCCATATCCACATAGAAGGGATAGGCCATGAAGCCGAGTACGAAATCATTGAGCCTATAGGCACCGATCAGGGTGAGGATAAGCAGCGCGATCCAGCGATAGCGCACGATGAAATCAACAAAGGGCGCGACCACAGCCGAGTAGAGCCAGGCCGCCGCCTCGCCCAGCGGATTGCCCTTCACCGCGCCTTCGATGGCTTCGGTGCCGCCGCCCAGCGCTTTGGGACGCGCGGGCTCCGGGGCCAGGAACACGCCCGCCACGCCGATCAGCATGAGGGCGGCGAGCACGGTGTAGGCAAAGGAAAACCCGCCAAAATCGGCCATCACCAGCGCGCCTGCGCCCGCGGCGATCATGCCAAAGCGGTAGCCCCACTGATAAATCGCCACCAGCAGGGCCTGATACTCATCGTCGGCGACATCAATCCGCCAGGCATCCAGCGCAATGTCCTGTGTCGCCGAGCCAAAGGCGATCATCACGGTCGCCAGCGCAATCACGAAAAGCCCGGTGGAGGGCGTCGCAGTCGAGGCGAGCAATATCGCGCCGATCACGACCGCCTGCGCCAGCAATATCCATGAGCGCCGCCGTCCGAGCAGCCGGTCAAGGACGGGCAGGGGCAGCCGGTCAACCAGTGGGGACCACATGAATTTGAACGTGTAGGCCATGCCCGCCCAGGCAAAAAACCCGATCTCGGTGCGTGATACGCCTTCAAGGCGCAGCCAGGCCGACAGCGTTGAGAAGACCAGCAGAATGGGGAGCCCGGCAGCGAAGCCCAGAAGCAGCATGACGGCCGAGCGCCGCCAGCCCAGCGCCACCACCGAGCCCAGAAGGCTGCGGCGCTCGCTCTGGCGCTCGGCACTGATATCGGTCATGGAAAGCGCGCTCCGGGCAGCTCTGTCTAGGCGCTCAGCCTTGCGCGGATTTGCCCGCCGCACAAGCCGGAGAGGACGCTCGCCAGCTCGTCAGGGTCAACCGGCTTGGCAAGGAAGGCGTCCATGCCGGCAGCAAGGCACGCATCGCGGTCAGACTCGGTCGCATTGGCCGTCAGCGCAACGAGCGGGACTGAGCCCGGCTCGCCCGGCAAGGCGCGGATCTGGGCCGCAGCGTCGCGCCCGTCCAGCTCCGGCATGCGCAAATCCAGCAGCGCCGCATCCAGCCCGCCTTGCGAGGCTTCCAGCACCGCTTCGCGCCCGGTCGCCGCCATGACGACACTCGCGCCCAGCCGGGTCAGAAGCGTGCGTGCAATAAGCGCGTTCACCGGATCATCCTCGGCCAGTAGAATGCGGTATCCGGCAAGTACCGGGCCGCGCACCTCGCTCTCGCGTTTTTCATCGCCTGAACTCTTACCCAGCGCAAACCGGGCCAGCGAGCTTGCCCGCACCGGCGCCACCAGCCAGCCATCAATCCCCGCCGGACGGTCCTTGCCGGTATAGCGCGCCTTGGTGCGCGGCCGGGCAAGAGCGAGAATCCGCCCGGCACAGCCGCTCGCGGCCAGCGCCGAGGCATCCTCGGTCCAGCTATCGTCAAGAATGACGATGTCGGGGCGCACCGCCTGCGCCCGCGCCACAAGCTGACCCTGATTGCCACAATGCTCGGCCCATGCGCCCAGCGTCTCGGCGTGCAGGACAAGGGCATCGGATTCGATGGAACACGGTGTCGCGATCAGGACGCGCCGTCCCGCCAGCGGCCGGTGCACCGGCGCACGCTGCAGCACCTCCGGCTGGAAGGTGAACCAGAACAGGGCGCCCTCGCCGGGTTGAGAGCGTACGCCCACTTCGCCGTCCATGGCTTCGGCCAGACGCTTGACCATGGCAAGGCCCAGCCCCGCTCCCGGCGCGCTATTATCGCGCTCGGCCGCGCCGCGCTCGAACTGTTCAAACAGCCGGGCCTGATCGGACGGGGTGATACCGGGGCCGGTATCCCGGATCGACAGGCGCAGACTATTATTTTCGGCCTCCAGCGTGACCAGCACCCCGCCCTCGCGGGTGAATTTCACGGCATTGCCGGCCAGATTATAGAGTATCTGCTTCAGCCGCGCCGGATCGGCCCTGATCTGGGCGGGTACACCCGGCCCTTGCGCGTGGGCGAGCGCCAGCCCCTTTTCGGCGGCCTTCTCCGACAACAGCTCGCACACCTCTTCAACCAGCCTTGACGGATCCATGGCTTCGGGGCGGAGTTCCAGCTTGCCGGCCTCCAGCCGGGAAAGGTCGAGAATGTCGTCAATGAGTTTCAGCGCATGACTGGCGCTGGCTTTGAGGGCCGCCACATAGGCCGCCTGATCGGGCTTCAGCCCGGTATCTTCCAGCAGGCGGGCCGTGCCCAGCGCGCCCGACAGGGGCGTGCGCAATTCATGGGTGACGGCGGCAAAAAACACGCCCTTGCCGCGCGCGGCCTCGCTCTCACGCTGGACCTGACTGCGCTGCTCGGTCACGTCGCGGCCGACCGCGATGATCGATCCGTCGGCGGTGAGGGTCTCCGACCACTCGATCCAGACCGGCCCGGTGCGGGTGCGCATCGCCACATCATAGCGCCGGTGGGACGCGCTCTCGCCAAAAGCGGGAGCGACCGCGAACCAGCGCCCTGTCCAGTCTTCGCGCGTTCCGCCAAAGGCCCGCAGGAACGCGCCGTTCACATCGCTCAGGCGCCCGTCCCGGTCACGCACGATGACCAGCTCGCCAATGGCATCAAACACGCCGCGCAAGGCCGCGGGCGCGGCCATGACGGGCCCCGCGCCTTCTTCGGCAGGCGCGCCGTCCGGTGAGGCGGCCAGGGACGGGGCCGGAGAAGAGTCCGGAGAGGAGGGCGGCAGGGCATGGGTCATGGTGCGACGCTAATGCCGGTCAGGTTAACGAAGCGTCGAATGCGGGAGTGATTTTTCGCCCCCGTCTGCAAGCGCCGGCCAGCCTGCGGGCGTACCGGCCGGGCGCGTGGTCCGCCTGGCGCTTAGCGCCTCTGCGACATGGATGCGGCGTACACCCTCCACACCGTCCAGATCGGCGATGGTGCGCGCGGTGCGCAGCACGCGGTGATAGCTGCGCGCGGTCAGCCCCATGGCCCCTGCGGCGCGCGACAATAGCTCGCGCCCGGCGCCATCGGGCTCGGCTATCCGGTCCAGCGCCTCGCCCGACAGCCGCGCATTGAGCGCGCCGCGCGCCTCCTGCACCTCGCGCGCCCTTGCCACGCGCGCGGCGATCTCGGCTGTGCCTTCCTGCGCGGGCGGCAGGGCGAGGTCTGCGGGCGTCACCGGCGGCACCTCGATCTGCAGATCGATACGATCCATCATCGGGCCGGAAATGCGCGCCTGATAGCTTTCCGCGCAATTTTTACCGCGCGCGCAAGCGCGCCCGTCTGCGCCCGCCCAGCCGCAGCGGCAGGGATTCATCGCCGCGACCAGCTGAAACCGGGCCGGAAACGTGATGCGGGCATTGGCGCGCGCCACGGCAATCTCGCCTGTCTCCAGCGGCTGGCGCAGGGAATCGAGCACTTGCGGGTGAAATTCCGGCAATTCGTCAAGGAAGAGCACGCCATTATGGGCGAGCGACGCCTCGCCGGGGCGCACGCGCGTGCCGCCGCCGACCATGGCGGCCATAGAGGCGGAATGGTGCGGCGCCCGGAAAGGCCGCGCCCGGCTCAGCTCCCCGCGTTCCAGCAGTCCAGCCACCGACTGCACAGTTGAAATTTCAAGCAATTCCTTGGCTGACAGGGGCGGCAGAAGGCCCGGCGCGCGCTCGGCCAGCATGGACTTGCCAGAACCCGGCGGCCCGATGAAGAGGATGTTGTGGCCGCCCGCCATGGCGATTTCCAGCGCGCGCTTGGCGGTCTCCTGTCCGCGCACATCGCGCATGTCTTTAAAGCGCGGCCCCTCCACCAGATCCCCTGGCTGGGGCCGGGCCAGCGCCTGTCCGCCCTTGAAATGATTGATCAGCTGGATGAGCGAAGCCGGGGCAAGAATGGCCAGCTCGCCCCCCGCCCAGGCCGCTTCCGGCCCGCTATCCTTCGCGCAGATAAAGCCGGTTTCCTGCTCCACGGCTAGCATGGCGGCTGGCAGCGCGCCCGGCGCGGGCGAAATCGAACCGTCAAGGCCCAGCTCCCCCATCGCCAGATATTCAGACCCCGCCTCGGGGGGCAGCACGCCCATCGCGATCAGTATGCCAATGGCGATCGGCAGATCGAAATGGGCGCCTTCCTTCGGCCTGTCAGCGGGCGCCAGATTGACGATCAGGCGCTGGCCGGGCAGCGACAGGCCAATGGCGGCAAAGGCGGCCCGCACGCGTTCGCGGCTTTCGGCCACCGCCTTGTCGGCCAGCCCGACCACGCTGAAGGCCGGTGTGCCGCCGGCAATCTGCACCTGAACATCGACGAGGCGTGCATCGGCACCCTCAAACGAGGCAGAATGGGTGTAGGCGCTCATCACTGCCTCCAAAAATGGATTCACTGAACGAACTAAACTCTGCCCATCGGGATTTACCATTTATCCACAGAGCGCATGAACAGAGCGGCATAAAACCGGAACAAGAAAAGAACAAAACTGCCGGAAACGTCAAGACGTCATATTAACTTTTTACCAAACCCCTGCTAAATCAAATGGTTTTCCGGACCGTAATCAGCGCTGGCCACGCCTTTGAGGTGTTCCGGCCATCGTCCGGGCGCCACGCAGATCAGGTCAAAACGCGTCGCCAGCCTGTCCAGCCCGGTGCGCCGCGCGCGCCACAGGGCGGCGGCCCGCATCAGGCGCACCTGCTGGCGTGGATGAAAGGCTTCACGCGCGGCCTCGCGCCGGTTTCGCCATTTCACCTCGATGAAGGCGAGCGTGCGGCCCTTGCGCGCGATGAGATCGATCTCGCCGAGCGGCGTCTTCACCCGCCGGCCCAGAATGCGCCAGCCTTTCAGGATGAGCAGGATGCTGGCGGCCCGCTCCCCGCGCCGTCCCCGCCGTTCGGCCCGCTGGCGCGCATGCCGGGTCATGCCCGCCTCTCGCAGACGGATTTCGGCAGGTGCATAGTTGCCCCTGACCGGCCGCGCCGGTAGCCTCCGTTCCGGCCGGGCCGGCACAAGGCGGGGGAGACGGTTTTGAGGACGCAAGCCATGATGAGAGCAATCTTGCCCACCCGCGCGCTGGTGCCAATAGCTGGCCTTTGGCGTGTGACCGCCTGTATGGCGGGTGCGGCGCTTTTCCTGTCGGCTTGCGGGGCAACCACCGGCGGCCCCGGTGTCACGCCGGGACCCGCATCGCCGGTCGTAGGCGCGCCGCCTGAACCGGCCGTGCTGGGTGTGGAGATGAGCCCGGAACGTCTGGCCTTCACCCCGCCGCATCTGGAAGGGATGGATCTTGTGCGCGTCGGCGTATTGCTGCCCTTCTCCGGCGCGTCGGCTGCCTTGCGCTCAGAGGCCGGCCATTTGCTGCGCGCCGCCGAGCTGGCCCTGTTTGAGCGCGGCATCGAGAATGTCGTTCTGCTGCCAAAGGATACTGAAGGCACGGCCCGCGGCGCGGAGGCCGCTGCCGAAGCGGCCATCGCCGATGGCGCTGACATGATTATCGGCCCGCTGCTCGCCGCCGAAGTGCGCGCAGTCTCCGGCCCGGCGCGCCGGTCCAACATCCCCGTCATCTCCTTTTCCACGGACACCAGCGTTGCCGGTGGCGGCGTCTATCTCTTGAGCTTCCCGCCAGAGGAAGAGGTGCGCCGGGTGGTGTCCTACACCGCCGCTCTGGGCGCAGACCGTTTTGCCATCGTGGCCCCGGCCACCCCTTATGGGCAGCTGGTCAGCCAGGCTTACCGCTCCGCCGCCGCCGAGTTTGGCGGCACGGTGACGGCCGAGGAAGTCTATTCGGGCGGCGTGGACTCCATGAGCCAGGCAGCCCGGCGGCTGGCCCGCGCCGGCATTGGCAGTCTGGAGGTCGGGCGCGCCCTTGCCATGACGGGTGAAGACTGGCGGCCCACTGATAGCGGCGCGTTCCAGGTGGTGATGCTCCCCGCAGGCGGCGATGATCTGCGCATGCTCGCCCCGTCCATGCTGTTTGCCGATATCGATCCGCTGCTGGTGAAGTTTGTCGGCACCGGCCTGTGGCGCAATCCTGACAGCGCCCGCGAACCGGCTTTGGCCAATGGCTGGTTTGCCGGTCCGGACGCCGAAATGCGTGCCCGGTTCGAGACTGCCTATGAGATTGCTTTCAGCGAACAGCCCTCCCGCCTTGCCGGGCTGGGTTATGATGCGGCCTCGCTGGCGGTTGTCATGGCGGCAAGCGAGGGCGGGATTGACCGGGCCGTAATTGAGGATCCGAACGGATTTCTGGGCGTGGACGGCCTGTTCCGCCTGCGCGCCGACGGCACGGTGGAGCGCGGCCTTGCGCTCTACACCATCCGCCGCGGGCAGTTCGAGGTGCTCGACCCCGCCCCGGTACGTTTTGGCCCGGATAGCATGGCCGTGGATGTGGAACCGGGCGAATCCTGATCTTTTTCAGGGTGCCAGCATGTTCGCCACCCGGTCGGCATAGAGGCGTCCTTGCGCGGTCAGGCGCACGCTTGACGTGTCCATGGCGATGAGCCCGTCAGCCAGTAGGGAGGCGGCGGCTTCTTCATCGATATCGTGTCCGGTCAGCGCCTTCAGGCGGGCCCGGTCCAGCCCCTCAACAATACGCAAAGCCATCAGCACGCGCTCCTGCGCCTCTTCCAGCGCGGTGAGGCGTTCCAGATGGTTGATCGGTTCCCGGCTGGCGGCGATATAGTCTGCCGGGCGCAAGGGCGCGCCATGGGCCATGCGCCCGCCGCCCGCGTGTGACCCGATACGGCCATGCGCGCCGGGGCCGATACCGATCCAGTCCCCGCCTGTCCAGTAGAGCCGGTTATGGCGCGAGCGATGGTCCTCACCCCGTGCATGATTGGAAATCTCGTAAGGCTCCAGCCCGGCTGCGCTGGTCAATCCTTGCGTCAGCTCGAACATGTCTGCGGCCAGCTCTTCTTCCGGCGGCACCAGCGCGCCGCGCTTAACCTGCCGGGCAAACGCCGTGCCGTCCTCTATGGTCAGCTGATAGGCCGAGAGATGATCGACGCCCAGCGCCAGCACGGTGGAGAGCTCATCCTCCCAGTCCGCAAGGCTCTGGCCATGGCGGGCATAGATGAGATCAGCCGATACGCGCGCAACGAGAGAGCGTGCGATCTCCAGCGCATCGAGACCTGCGCGCGCATCATGGTCGCGCCCCAGACGCGCCAGGGCGGCATCATCGAGCGATTGCACGCCGACCGACAGCCGGTTGATCCCGGCAGCAACAATATCATTCAGACGCGCGCGCTCGGCCGGATTGGCTTCCAGTCCCAGCTCGGCCTCCGGCTCCAGCCCCCACAGGGCCTCTGCCGCTTCCAGCACGCGGGCAATATCACCCGCCTCCATCAGGGAGGGCGTGCCGCCGCCAAAATGGACACTTGTGAGGGTGCGCGGCCCCGTTACCGCGCGCCAGCGGGCCATATCGGTTATTAGCGCATCCACCAGCGCTGCGCTGTCTGCACCTTTGGCCTTGTAGACATTGAAATCGCAATACGGGCAGATGCGCACGCAATAGGGCCAGTGGATATAAAGGCCCAGCGGAGCGGGCGCGGGCGCGCTCACGCGCCAAACACCGTGTCTGTCAGCTTCCTGAAGGCATCGGCGCGGTGGCTGAGCGCCTTTTTCTCCGCAGTGCCCATCTCGGCAAAGGTGCGGGTTTCGCCTCTGGCGACAAACACCGGGTCATAGCCAAAGCCCTGATCCCCGCGCGGCGGCCAGACAAGATCGCCCTTCACCTCGCCTTCAAAGACAAGTCCGGTCCCATCTGGGTCGACCAGCGCCAGCACGCAGACAAAGCGCGCCGAACGGTCCGTGCTGCCAGAGGCGGCGAGTTTTGCCTCCACCGTCTCCATGGCGAGGCGGAAATCCTTTTCCGGCCCGGCCCAGCGGGCGGAATAAACCCCCGGCTCCCCGCCAAGGGCCGTCACTTCCAGACCGGAATCATCGGCCAGCGCGACCGCTCCGGAGGCTTTGGCAGCGGCCCTCGCCTTCAAAAGCGCATTGCCGGAAAAAGTTTTTTCAGTCTCTTCCGGCTCCTCCAGACCCATCTCGCCAGCCCCTTTGACCTTGATCGAGAAGGGGGCGACAAGATCGGCTATCTCCTTGATCTTGCCCGCATTATGGCTCGCCAGCACCCACAGCGGAGCCTCCCGGAAAAGGCGTTTTATGGTTACTACATCCATTTACGCATATCGCCTTTCGAAAAATTCATATCGTTTTTCGATATTTTTTTGTTGCAAAGCGATGAGAGCCTTGCTAGATGTGTTTTCGAGGCAAGGGGAACACCCCACTGCCTCACGGCAAAAGCCCCGGCGGAATACATGACCGGAGCAAAGGCCGAAGGTTGATCGATAACACTGGACCTCGAAGGAGACAAAGATGGTCAGGCTCGAAAACAACACCCGCCGTATTCCGTTTGCGGCTATCATGAATGTGGTTCTGGTCGCTGCGGTCGTAGCGGGCATGGCTGCGGCGCTGTCACCGATTGTCGCATAAGGCGGCGCCGTGAGGCAGCATGACGGCACCGGGTGCGTCTGACCTCTCCCCCCTTGGAGGCAGCATCGCGCCCGGTGTGACGTCACAGAAGGGGCAGGGATGCGTGCATTAAGTCCGGGATTTCTGACATCCCTTCTGAAAATATTTCTCGATGTGGCGATTATCGTGCTGTGGGGCCTTCTGGTCCTGGCCAGCCTCGTCACCCTCTCGCTTATGGTTTTTGGCGTCTTCAGCGTGACGGGCATGGGCCCGGACCTGCCAGACGCCTTTGTCCGCTTCCTCCAGCTGGATATCGTGATCGCGCTCCCGCTTGGCGTGGCCGCGATCATTGCGATTCTCTTCATCACAGACCGGCTGCGCCGTATCGTTGTCACCCTCATTGAAGGTGATCCCTTTGTGCCGGAAAATGCCGGCCATCTGCGCGCCATCGCGATTGCCATCGCCATCTACCAGATCATCCGCTATGGCGCGCACGGCATTATCGCGCTGATCTTCACCGTGTTTGGCCGCCCGGTGGAAAGCGGGGTCAGCGTCCAGCCCGAATTTGGCCTGAACATTGGCGCCTGGATCGCCGTTATCGCTCTTCTCGTCCTGTCAGAAGTGTTCCGTGAGGGAACGCGCCTGCGCGACGAGCAGAAGCTGACGATCTAGGGGGCGCTGATATGGCAATCCGCGTCACCCTCGACCGTATGCTGCTGGAACGGCGCATGTCGCTGACAGAGCTGTGTGACCGCGTCGGCATCACCATGGCCAATCTCTCCATCCTGAAGACCGGCAAGGCCAAGGCTGTGCGCTTTTCCACGCTGGAAGCGCTGTGCCGCGAGCTCGACTGCCAGCCCGGCGATTTGCTGCAGTTCACCGACGAACCTGGCGATGAGGATGATGATGGGACGGAGTAGGGTTTCAGTGACTATACTTTCTTGAAATCCCGGAGGCCCGAAGGGCCATCCGGGACCTGTTGCAGGAAAAGCCTCTCAGGAAGCAGGCCCCGGATCGCTGCGCGTGTGGGGTTTCAGACGAAGCGCCGCACAATTGGCGGCACGCATGGGAGTTTTCGTATGGACGCGAGAAGTAAAAATTCGCTAATATTCAAATTTGTAGCGAGAACCTTTATTTTTGTTTCGATCTTGTTCTTTCTAGCAACTGTATTTGCCAGCTATGATTATGTTTCCAACAAAAATTACATAGAAAGTGTGTTGGATGTCTGGATTTTGGCGATAGGTTATTTGCTCTGCATCGTCGGATACACGCTAACTCGACTGGCGGGCAAATTTTTCAATCGGTTTGAGTAACCTGGTTTGGCCAGCTTGCCTCCACGTCCCACGCCCTACCGCCGCCCCCTCCGCCGCGACGAGAACATGTCATCATCCAGCACGAACAGGCGCGGATCGGCGCGCTGACCAAGGCGCACCTCATCGAGCGTCACCTGCGTGAGCGAGCCCATCCCGTCCACCGCATACCAGCCCAGAAGCGCCACCTCACCCGCAGGGGCCGCCGGATCATCATCGCCAAAGGCGAGCGTCACCCGGCCCTCCGCCTCGCCTTGCGGATCTTCCAGCGTCACATAGAGCTGATTGTCATAGCGGCCGACCTCCACAATCGCGCCGGAGGATTCCAGTTCCGAAGCCGGGGCCAGCAGCCAGCGCAGGGGCGTGGAGCGGATCGGCGCACGGTCAATTGTTTCCAGCGCGCTATCGGCAATCGCCACCGTCGAGCCATCAGCCACGATCAGCAAGGGCGAGGGTGCATCATAGGCAAAGCGCACGCGACCGGGGCGCGACAGGGCGATATCGCCCTCGCTGACCGAACCGTCCGGGTTCACTTGACGGAAGCGCGCCTGCAGGGTCTCAACGGCGGCAAAGATTTCCAGCGCGCGGGCGCGCTCGACCGCTTCGCCGCGGCCTGACTGTTCGACAGCCTCAGCCGGCGGCAGGGTTTCAACCTCCTGCGCCTCTTGCGTTTCCTGCACGATGGCAAGGCCGGTATCGGCGTTCACATCGAACGCGGCGTGAGCCTCATTGCCGCTCCAGCCGGTGGACAGCGCTGCAAGGGCGGTGGCAAGCGTGGTCAGCATTTTTGGTCCCTTTCCTTCGTGCCGGGGACAATCACTATGACCCTATGGCTAAAGGCAAATTGCGGCCCAGATACGGCGTTTACGTTCATCTGCGTGTCAGCTTGCACAACGTGAAAGGCTTGCAAAGTACCATTCGCCGCACCCGCTCGCCTCGCCCGGAGCGTGCCCTTGCTCTATCTTGCGGGCCATGAAGCGCCGCACGGCAATAGAGAACTGGCCGATCGAGGCCCATGGCCGTCCGCTGCGTCTGGACCATCTGGACGCGCGCGAGGATGTGTTGCTGGATGCCCATGTGCGGCCCAACCGCTCGCTTGGCGGTCCGGCATTCATCGCGTTGATGATCGCCATTGCCGTTATCAGCTTCACCGCAGGTCTGGCCTTTCTGATGATCGGGGCCTGGCCGGTGCTGGGCTTTTTCGGGCTGGACGTGCTGATCGTCTGGCTCGCCTTCCGGCTGAACTACCGCGACGGGCGGCGTCTGGAGCGTATCCATATCACGCCAGACGCCATCCATGTCATGCGCCGCTGGCCCACAGGCTATGAAACGCTTTACCGCCTGCCCTCTGCCTGGACCCGGCTTGTCGTCGACCATGAGGACGAGCCGGAGGTGCAGCCGCGCCTCACCGCCATGGGCAAGCATATACTGGTCGGCTCGGTCCTTTCCCCGCGCGAACGGCGCGATCTTGCGAGCGCGATTGGCGAAGCCTTGGAAAAGGCACGCACCCGCCCTGCGGCTCTGGCGCAAGAAACGGGTGGCGCAGCGTAAGCGCCAGCGGCACTCTTGCTCCCATGACCGATCTTGCCACCCCTTCAGAAACCCTGCCCGCCCTTGCCCTGCGCGCGAGCGATTATCCGCGCATCAATGCCGCGCTGGATTTCATCGCCGCCCATTGGGAGGAACAACCCTCGCTGGAACGCATTGCTAAAGCCGCCGGCCTCTCCCCGCATCATTTCCAGCGCGTCTTTACCCGCTGGATCGGGGCGAGCCCCAAACGCATGATCGCCGCCCTTACCCATGCCAGCGCGCGCCGCCTGATGCGTGAAGGGGCGAGCGTGCTGGAGGCCGCGCTGGAAACCGGCCTCTCCGGCCCGTCGCGCCTGCATGATGTCTTCATCGCCGAAGAAGCCGTCACACCCGGCAACGCCCGCAGCGCCGGGATGGGGTTGGAATTTGCCATCGGCCACGCTCCGACGCCCTTTGGCACTGGCGTGTTTCTCATTGCGCCGCGTGGCCTGTCTGCACTCGCCTTTGCCGATGAAGGAAACGAGGCGGAGGCTGAAGCCGATCTGAAATCGCGTTTTCCGGCGGCGGGCTTCACCGTCGATCACGCCGCCGCCGATCATTATGCGCAAGCGATATTTGGTGAAGGCGGCACACGGCCCGTCCCGCTCGTACTCTATGGCACGCCCTGGCGGCGGCAGGTCTGGCGCGCCCTTCTGGCCATTCCGCCCGGCGAGACGGTCAGCTATGGCGATATCGCCCGCGAGGTCTGCACCGCCAGGGCTAGCCGCGCTGTTGGTGCAGCCGTAGGCGCGAACCCGGTCAGCTGGCTTATCCCCTGCCACCGCGTGCTGGCCAGCGATGGGCGTCTGAACGGTTATCACTGGGGTCTGGAGCGTAAGCGCGCCATGCTCGCCTACGAGGCCGCGACGCGCTAGATAGCGTGGCATGTATGATTTCTCGCTCCAGCTTCTCCTTGCCGTCTTCGCGGTCTTCATCCTTGCGTGCCTGGGTTATGGCCTGCTGCGCCTAAGGGCGCTGCGCGCTGATGCGGCCGAGGAATATGCCGACCGCACAAGCACCAAGCCCGCCACCGTGCGCGGTGTCAGCGAGGCTGAGTTCATCCGCCTTTATGTGAGAAGTTTTGCGCCGCGCTGGGCTTTCTATCTGGCGGCTGGCTGCGTGATCGCTATCGCTCTCAGCCCGGTTGCGCTGATCCTCATCCCCGCCGCCTATGACCAGATATGGCTGGCCTCCGGCGCGCATGACTGGGCCGGGCGCGGCGGCTATGTCTTCATGTTCACGGTGTTTTTCGGTGTTGTGGCTTTTGGCGCGCTGCCCGCCTTCGTCCTGGCCCGCCTGCATCATACCCGCGCGCCCGAACCCTTCACCCACGCCCTTGCCAATGCGCGCGGCGAACCGATCCCGGAAGACACAGGCTGGCGCAGACGGCCCAAATGGGCGCGCCGGGTGCGCCCTGACGCAGACGTAGACGCCGATAGCAGCGACAGCGCTGGTGATGGCGGCAGCAGCGATTAGGCTGGGCACGCAGCAGATCGAAAGGCCCGTATGATGAGATACCTCCACACCATGGTGCGCATCAGCGATGTGGATGCGAGCTTGCGCTTCTATTGCGAAGGGCTGGGCCTGAAAGAAGTCCGGCGCATGGACAGCGAGAAGGGCCGCTTCACCCTGATTTTCCTGTGCTCGCCGGACGATATTGCCGCCGCGGGCGGGGTACCGGAGACAGGCTCCCTGCCTGCGGGCCTGCCCTGCATCGAGCTTACCCATAACTGGGACCCGGAAACCTATACCGGCGGGCGCAATTTCGGCCATCTGGCCTACCGGGTGAAGGATATATACGCCCTATGCGCGCGCCTGCAGGGTATGGGCTATACAATTCACCGCCCGCCGCGTGACGGCCACATGGCCTTTGTGCGTTCACCGGACAATATCTCGGTCGAGCTGCTGCAGGAGGGCGAAAGCCTGCCCGCGAAAGAGCCCTGGGCCAGCATGGAAAACACCGGAAGCTGGTAGGAATTTATCCACAATCCCTTGACTTTGGTTAATGTTCCGCTTATGTTCTTAATTCAGAGCAGGAGCGGTGCCATGAATTATGCATCGAGATTGAAAGCGAGCGGCGGCGGTTATGCCCGCAATGCGGGCAAGCGCTGGCGTTATGAGGATGAGCGTGAACTGCGCGATCTGGTCCGGCGTGGCGTGCCGCTGCAGCGCATTTCGCTAAAGCTCGGCCGGCCCGAAGGCGCGATCCGCGCCAAGGCGTCTGCCCTGCATCTGGAGCTGGCTGAAGCACCCGAGAGCGTGCCGGTCGCACGGCCCGCACTCAAACCCCGCAAGCTGAATGCCGGTCCGGCGAGCATCACCCCCTTCGCCCGCGAGGCACGCCAGCTGGAACTCTTCAACTGATCGGCTGATCTGTACCCCTCGCCAGATCAGCGATTGCGGCCGAGCCGGTCGTGGCTCTCCACCCAGTCCCCCGCCACGACCGCGCTCGCCAGCGATATCTCCCCCGCCAGCACGGTTGCCGCGCATATCTCGATAAAGCGCCCGACCTTGCCCTTGCCCCGGCAACCCAGAATATCCAGGCACTCGCCTTGTGTGGGCAGCTGCGTACCGCCGCCAAATGTCGCCACGATCAGGGCCGGCAGGGTGATCGACCAGTAATAGGTCTCCCCATCATCCTCCAGACGCACAAAGGTTATCGCGGTATGGGATTCGGCGATATTGGCCGCGTCCTGCCCGCACGCGATGAACAGGGCCGCCAGCCCGTTGGCCGCATGCATGCCGTTATTGGCGCTGCCCGCCATCACCGATCCGGCAAAGGAGTTGAGCCGGGCACGGAAGAGCGTGGCTGCATCGACGCCCGCGCGCTCCTTGAGCAGAGAGCTGGGGATCCAGGCTTCCGCGATCACCCGCGCGCCGCGCGAATGCAGCACGTTGAGCTGGGAGTGCTTCTTGTCGGTATCCATCGCGCCAGAGAGGGTATAGCGCGCGCCGCCGGGATGATTGGCGGCTATCCATTCGCACGCCGCCAGCGTGGCCTTGCCGCACATATTCTGGCCTGCCGCGTCGCCTGTCTCATAGTTGAAACGCAAATGGAGCATCGGCCCCACCGAGTAGCGCTCGATATGGGAGAGTTTGGCCACTGACGATGTGGTTTCGGCGGCGGCGCGGATACCGTCCGGATTTCCGTCGATCCACTGCGCGAACGATCGTGCGCCGCGTGCATCATTGAAATGAAAGACAGGCGCGCGCTGCATGAAGCGCTCATGGATGGTGGTCTTTACCCCACCCGCCTCGGTCAGGATACGCATCCCCCGGTTATAGCTCGCCACCAGCGTGCCTTCGGTGGTCGCCAGCGGCACATAGACATCCTCGCTCACGTGCTCGCCATTGATCCGCAAGGGGCCTGCAAGTCCTATCGGCACCTGGGCCGCGCCGATAAAGTTCTCGATATTCCCGGCGGTCACACCGGGGTCAAACGAGTATGACCCGACATGGTCAAGCGGCAGGCCGGTGCGCGCGGTCAGAAACTCCCGCCGCATGCGCGCCGCGTCATGCGTATGATCGTTCGTTTTGTCGCGGGGCACGGGCGCGCGGGTGTCATTGCGGCGATCATTCATGGCGTCTCTCCCTGTCTGCCCTGCGCCTTGCCTGCCCGCGCTTCTGTCTAGCGGCGTGTCTGCAGGGCAGCCGTCTGAAGCGCGGCCAGCTCGCCAATCCCCTTGCGGGCCAGCGCAAACAGGGCGTCGAACTCTTCCGGCTTCATCGGATCAGTTTCAGCCGTCGCCTGTATTTCGACAACCCCGCCATTCGCCGTCAGGACGAAATTGGCGTCCGCGTCCGCCGTACTGTCTTCCTCATACTCAAGATCGAGGCGCGCTTCGCCCTTGATGATACCGGCAGACACCGCCGCCACCTGCCCGGTCACCGGATCGGCCTTCAGCAGACCCTCCTCCATCAGATAGAGACAGGCTGATTTCAGGGCGATCCATGCGCCGGTAATGGCCGCCGTGCGCGTGCCGCCATCGGCCTGCAGCACATCGCAATCGATGATGATCTGGCGTTCGCCAAGCGCTTTGAGATCGACAACCGCCCGCAAGGAGCGCCCGATCAGGCGCTGGATTTCCTGTGTCCGCCCCGACGGTTTGCCGCTGGTCACCTCGCGGCGCGTCCGTTGATGGGTGGCGCGCGGCAGCATGGCGTACTCCGCCGTCACCCAGCCCTGTCCGCGTCCGCGTAGCCAGGGCGGCGTGGTCTCTTCCACGCTAGCGGCGCACAAGACGCGCGTATTGCCGAACACCGCCAGGCAGGAGCCTTCAGCATAGGGCGCGGCACCCAGCTCGAAATGGACCGCGCGCAGGGCGTCGGCAGGGCGGTTATCTGGGCGCATAGTCTCTCTCCGGATTGATCTCTTCTGCCCGACCTAGCCCGAATGCTGCCCGGATGAAAGCGGGCCGGTCCGGCGGCGGGCATGAACCACGAGACCATTGCAGCGCGCACGCGGCTCGCTTAACTGATTGTCATCATGACAGAGCGGACTTCGCCCCTTACCTCCTCCCTGGCCGAACTGGACGCGCGCTCGCGCGATATTTTCCGCGAGCTGGTCGAGGCATATCTTGATACCGGCGAGCCTGTGGGGTCGCGTACCCTTTCAAAGCGCTCCGCGCTGAACCTCTCGCCTGCCTCCATCCGCAACACCATGGCCGATCTCGCTGGCGCCGGGCTTCTGTCTGCGCCGCATACATCGGCCGGGCGCATGCCGACCCATGCAGGGCTGCGCCTCTTCGTCGACGGCCTGCTGCAGATTGGTGAAGTGGCAGAGGAAGAGCGCCGCGAGATCGATGCCCGCGTCGGCGCGGCGGGTAAGCGGCCTGAAGACGTGCTGGCCGAAGCCTCCTCGCTTCTGTCCGGCCTGGCCGGCGGGGCGGGCCTTGTGGCTTCGCAAAAACAGGACGTGCCGCTGCGCCATGTGGAATTTGTCCCGCTCTCGCCGGTAGAGATCCTCGCCGTGCTGGTGTCGGAATCAGGCGCGGTGGAAAACCGGCTGATGACCGCGCCCGCCGGCTTGCCGCCTGCGGCGCTGGTGGAGGCAGGCAACTACCTCTCATCCCGGCTTCGGGGCCGCACGCTGGCCGAGGCGCTGTCGGCCATCCAGAGCGAGATCGCCGAAAAGCGCGCCCAGCTGGACGAAACCGCGGCCAGCCTGGTCGAGGCGGGGCTTGCCGACTGGAGCGGGTCGGAAAACCGCTCGCTGATCGTGCGCGGTCAGGCAAAGCTGCTGGAATCGGTCGAGGCCAGCGAGGATCTCGAACGCATCCGCCTGCTGTTTGACGATATCGAGCGCAAGGAAGACCTGCTGGCCCTCCTGGATGAAGCGCGCGGCGCGCAGGGCGTACGGCTCTTTATTGGTTCGGAGAACCCGCTCTTCTCGCTCTCCGGGTCCAGCGTGATTGTCGCCCCCTATCGCAATCGCGATCAGCGTATTCTGGGTGCGCTGGGGGTGATCGGTCCGACCCGGCTGAACTATGCCCGCGTCATCCCGCTTGTGGATTATACCGCCCAGCTTGTGGGCCGGCTTCTCGACGGACGCAGCTAGCCTCCCTATGTGTCGGTCAACCCGACGCCTTAAGAATGACAACAGGACGCTTTGACATGAGTGATGACAGCAAGAACGGCCAGACCGGCGCTCACGATGATGCAGAGCTGGAAGAGACGGCCGAAGCTGCGGTGGAAACCGCAACGGCTGAAGACGGGCTGGAGGCGCTGCAGGCTCAGCTGGATGATCTGCGTGACCGTCTGCTGCGCGCCGTGGCCGATGCGGACAATACCCGCAAGCGCGCCGCCCGCGAGGTAAAGGAAACGCGCGAATATGCCGTCACCGGCTTTGCCCGCGACATGCTCGATATCGCTGACAATCTGGAGCGGGCTCTGGGCCTTCTGGGCGACGATGTGCGTGCCAGCCTGCCTGAAAACGTCAAGCCGCTGGTTGAAGGCGTGGAGATGACACAGCGCCGCCTGATGAGCACGCTGGAGCGCCATGGCGTGAAACGTGTTGACCCGCAACCGGGTGACCCGCTCGATCCCAACCTGCATCAGGCCGCCGCACAAATACCCGCAGACCAGCCCAAGGGCCGCATCGCCCATGTGATGCAGCCCGGCTACGTCATTGGCGAGCGCACGCTGCGCGCGGCGATGGTGGTGGTGTCAGCCGGGCCTGCCGACGGGGCCGCACCAGCGGGCAACACAGCGGCGTCCGAACCTGCACAGCCGGGTCAGAAGCCCGGCAGCGGGCTGGACGTGGAAGCCTGACCGTCCAAGGGTGTGAAAAGCAAAAAAAGGGCGGCTCGTCAGAGCCGCCCTTTTCCTATGCATGCCCGGCCGTCTAGCGGCGCGGCACGCGCGTGCGCGGCTCGCCGTTTTGCCAGTACGTATTGCCGGTCTGGTGATCCTCGTACCAGTAACGGTCATTGTGCTGGTCGTAATAGAGCTGGGAGTGGCGCGGATTATTGGGATTGTGGCTGCACCCGCCCTGCTGCTGGCAGGCAATGGCCGCCCCGGCAACTGCGCCGCCCACAGCGCCAATGGCAGCCCCGGTGCGCGGATGGCCACTACCGACCTGATTGCCGATTACCGCGCCGCCTACGGCGCCAACGGCAGCGCCCGTGGCGCCGCCGCGCGCAGCTGGCGTCGTGGCACAGGCGGTTGCGATAAGCGGCACGCTAAGCGTGGCGGCTACGAGAATTTTGCGGAACATAAAATCACTCTCCCATGGATGCCTTGTGCACAATTAACGGCTTGGTGTGCGGTGAGGTTCCGCGCGCGGTCAAGAAAAAAGCCCCGGCCAAAGGGGGTCCGGGGCTTCTCTCAATGGCCGATCCGCAAGGGGTCAGCGGATCACGCTGCCAGCAGGGGATCTAGCCGCGATACTCGCCATTCTGCCAGAAGGTCTGACCGGTACGCTGGTCGATATAGTAATACCGGCCCGCACGCTGGTCGTAATAGAGCTGGGAGTGGTTCTGGTTATTCTGGTTCCAGCGGCAGCCGCCATCTTCGCGGCAACCGGCATAAGCACCGGCAGCGCCGCCGACCACGGCGCCGATAATGGCACCCTGACGGGCATCCCCGCTGCCGGTATTGTTGCCGATCACGGCACCGGCCAGCGCACCGGCGGCCGCGCCGCCTGCGGCATGGGTCATCGTGTTGTTGGTGGCGCAGCCGGCCAGAATGACGGCAGGCGCAGCCAGGGCAATAATCATGAGCTTCCGCATTGGATGCCTCCATTGTTTGCCGGCGGCTCAAACCCTCATGGTGCCGCCTTCTGACACTAGATCAGGCCAAAGCTATACGCGCGATGAACGAAGCCGGTTCCGCTGGCGGAATTTTTGCACGCGCTTCAGTTTACCCGGCGCAGGGTCAGATTGATCCGGCCCGGAGCAAAGGGTTCGGGCAGGAGCGTGCTGGTGCCGGGATAAATCCGGTCCACGCCATGGTAGAAGCGCCGCGAGGCTCCGCCCAGCACCACAACATCGCCCGAAGACAGCACCATCGACCGCGTAGGGCTTTTGCGTTCAGGCCCGCCCAGCCGGAAGCGCGCCCGGTCGCCGAGGCTGATCGAGACAACCGGCGCATTACGCGCATCCTCATCGGCGTCGATATGCAGGCCCATCCGGGCGTCGGGGCCGTAGATATTGACAAGGCATGCCTGGGGCGGCTGCGGCCAGCCTGATACAGCGTTCCACAGCTCCAGAAGCGCTTGCGGCAAAGGCGGCCAGGACCTGCCGGTGACGGGATGCACAGGCTCATAGCGATAGCCCTTGCGGTCCGCGATCCAGCCCAGCGGACCAAAATTACTCATCTGCACGCTTAAGGGTGCGCCTGTACGCGGCATGGAAGGCTGGTAGAGCGGGGCAGCGTCGATGCCCGCCAGTACATCGGCCAGCAGGCTTTCCTGTGCGGCCCGGTCGAAATAGCCCGGCAGGAGGATAAATCCGTCCGGCCCGGCGGCCCGGCCAGTTCCCGTCACCGCCTAACCCCCGATCCCGGCGATGGCGCGAAAGGCCGTCAGCTTGCCCTGCAGGGTCTCGTGCGCGGCCTGTGTCTGCTCACAGTCCAGAAGAAGGCTCGAACGCAGGACGATGCTGATATGCTCTTCCAGTCCCAGCGCCGCCTCGGTGTCCAGCCACGCGGGAAGGCCTTGCGGGTCCAGCTCGGCAAGACGGGCCGCGATATGTACTGCGTGGCGCTGCTCAGGCGTTTCAAGACAGTCCGCCATCAGACCGGCCAGATCAGGTTCGTCCGCGCCTTGCCGGACCAGCATGATAATCACCGGATATTCGGCCTGTGCCGGGCCCAGCCCGTTGATGAAGGCCGCGCTTGAATAGCCCGTCTCATATCCGTTGGCGCTCGCCTGCACGCGCGAGGCGTCGCGATGGACGCCTCCAACCATCGGCATGACACGGCGCATTTCGCTATGCCCGTCGAGGAAGAAGCGGCCTTCTTCATCTGCCACCGACGCAAGGCTTCCGTTCAGCGCCTCGAAACGCACCTGCGCGCCCTGTACTGGCGCAAGCGTATCGCCATCCACCACCAGACCTTGCGTATCGGGCGCCAGCACATGCTCGCGCTCAATGATGCAGGCGGTCAGGGCGAGCGCCATCAGGGCGACAAGTCCGGTGCGTAGGGGGATCGTGTTCATGTCAGCCTCCTGACGGCTGGGCGCAGCTCGTTTCCTGCCACACACTCAATCAGGATTTGGATCGCGCCGGAAGCCGGGCCAGTATGGATGGCAGGCAAGAAGGGGGACGAGGGGACATATGGCGCTGTTCATCCTGCAGCTGGTCCACACCATTGTCTGGGTGGTGGCGGTCACCATGGTGATCGGGCTTGCCGCCTATGTGCTGACCGGGCGCTTTGAACGCTTTGTACCGTGGGCGCTCGGCTTTCCTGTGCTCATCTTCATCGGCATTCTGATCAATGGCGAATGCATATTGCAGACTTGGGCGCGCGAGCTTTCCGGAATCGAGGAGGGCTGGGCGCGCGATATTCTCTTCCTGCCCGAACCTGTAGCGCGTGCGACCATGCCGGTTTGTGTGCCCGCTTTTGCTGTTATCGGCGGCGCTGCGGCCTGGCGCTGGTGGAAAGCGGCCGCAAATAAGGCGTAACACACCCTTGCGGCTTCGCTCCCGCCTCCCTAAATCGCCCCGTATCAAGAGGGGTTTTTCCTGACCGCCTCGAAGGGTTAAAGCACGACCAGAAACACCAACCTGCACGGGGGGCGGATGACCGGCGAGCCGCCGCAAACGCTTTTTAAGGTTTACGGACCGCGCACCCCGCCCTGCCACAAAGTGGAGAGAATGAGACTATGAGCAAAGTTATCGGCATCGACCTTGGCACCACCAATTCGTGTGTGGCGGTCATGGAAGGCGGGCAGGCCCGCGTTATCGAGAACACCGAAGGCGCGCGCACCACGCCGTCTGTTGTGGCGTTCACCGAAGATGGCGAGCGCCTGATCGGTCAGCCCGCGCGCCGTCAGGCCGTGACCAATCCCGAGCAGACCTTCTTCGCCATCAAGCGCCTTATCGGCCGCAACATGAACGACCCGACGGTCAAGAAGGACGCCGACATGGTGCCCTACAGAATCGTCCCCGGTGATAATGGCGATGCCTGGGTGGAAGGGCGCGACAAGAAATACGCGCCGGCCGAAATCTCCGCCTTCATCCTGCAGAAAATGAAAGAGACGGCGGAAAGCTATCTCGGCGAGAAGGTGGAAAAGGCCGTCATCACGGTTCCCGCCTACTTCAACGACGCCCAGCGTCAGGCCACCAAGGACGCCGGCAAGATCGCCGGGCTTGAAGTGCTGCGCATCATCAACGAGCCGACCGCAGCCGCGCTCGCCTATGGCCTCGACAAATCGGGCGAGTCCAAAACCATTGCCGTTTACGACCTTGGCGGCGGCACGTTCGACATCTCGATCCTGGAGATCGGTGACGGCGTGTTCGAGGTGAAGGCCACCAATGGCGACACTTTCCTGGGCGGTGAAGATTTCGACATGCGCATTGTCGATTACCTTGCCGACGAGTTCAAAAAGGAAAACGGCATCGACCTTCGCAAGGACAAGCTGGCCCTCCAGCGCCTGAAGGAAGAGGCTGAAAAGGCCAAGAAGGAGCTCTCCAGCGCCTCTGCCTATGAGGTCAATTTGCCCTTCATCACGGCGGACGCCTCCGGCCCGAAACACCTCAATCTCAAACTGTCCCGCGCCAAGCTGGAAGCGCTCGTTGAAGACCTCATCAAGCGCACGATCGAGCCGTGCAAGGCGGCGCTGAAGGATGCCGGCATCTCCACCGGCCAGATCGACGAGATCGTTCTGGTGGGCGGCATGACGCGCATGCCGAAGGTGCAGGAGGCGGTGAAAACCTTCTTCGGCAAGGAACCCCATCGCGGCGTGAACCCCGATGAAGTTGTTGCCATGGGCGCGGCCATTCAGGCCGGCGTGCTGCAGGGCGATGTGAAAGACGTGCTGCTGCTCGACGTGACCCCGCTTTCGCTGGGCATCGAGACGCTGGGCGGCGTGTTCACCCGCCTCATCGACCGCAACACCACCATCCCGACCAAGAAGAGCCAGACCTTCTCCACCGCTGATGACAATCAGACGGCGGTGACGATCCGCTGCTTCCAGGGTGAGCGGGAAATGGCCGCTGATAACAAGCTCTTGGGCCAGTTTGATCTGGTCGGCATTCCCCCTGCCCCGCGCGGCATGCCGCAGATCGAGGTGACGTTCGATATCGATGCCAATGGCATTGTGAATGTCTCCGCGAAGGATCAGGCGACCGGCAAGGAGCAGGCCATCCGCATCCAGGCGTCTGGCGGTCTGTCCGACGCTGACATCGAAAAAATGGTGAAGGATGCCGAGGCCAATGCCGAGGCCGACAAGAAGCGCCGCGCGCTGGCCGAGGCCCGCAATAATGCCGAGGCGCTGGTCCACCAGACCGAAAAGCAGCTCGAAGAGTTTGGCGACAAGGTCTCGGCGGAAGACAAATCCTCCATCGAGACCGCCATTTCCGAGCTGAAAGAGGTCAAGGATGGCGAGGATGTCGAAGCCATCCAGCAGAAGACGCAAGCTGTCCTGCAGGCGGCCATGAAGCTGGGCGAGGCCATGTACGCCCAGCAGCAGGCGGCTGGCGGTGATGAAGGCGGTTCGGACGACAACACCCCGGACGGGGATGATGTGGTCGATGCCGAGTTCACCGAAGTGGACGGCGACGACAAGAAGAAGAGCGCCTGATAACGGCGTGCAGATGCTGACAGCCCCGGCTCCCTGAAGGTGGGCCGGGGCTTTTGCCTGATACCAGCAAGCATTCAGACCGGCGGACCATGTCCAAGCGAGACTATTACGAAATCCTGGGTGTTGAACGCACCGCCGATGCGGGCGCGATCAAAAGCGCCTACCGCAAGCTCGCCATGCAGTATCACCCCGACCGCAATCCGGGCGATGCGGAGGCCGAAGCCAAGTTCAAGGAAGTAGGCGAGGCTTACGCCATCCTGTCGGACGCCGACAAGCGCGCCGCCTATGACCGGATGGGCCATGCCGCCTTCCAGAATGGCGGGGCTGGCGCGGGCGGCCCGTTCGGGCCGGGCGGATTTGGCGGCGCAGCCGATTTTGCCGACATATTCGAGCAGGTCTTTGGTGATGCCTTTGCCGGGCGCGGCGGCGGACGCCGGCGTTCCGGCCCGGCGCGCGGCTCTGATCTGCGCTATGACATGGAAATCACGCTGGAAGAGGCGTTCAACGGCAAGGATGCCAAGATACGCGTCCCTACCACCGTTTCCTGCGGCCATTGCGAGGGATCGGGCGCGGAACCCGGCTCCAAGATCATCACCTGCGAAACCTGTAACGGCGCGGGGCGCATCCGCCGCACACAAGGCTTCTTCACCATGGAGCAGACCTGCCCGACCTGTGGCGGGCGTGGCCAGTATGTCGAAACGCCCTGCCGGGAATGCGACGGCGTGGGCCGGGTGCGCAAGAACCGCGAGCTGCAGGTGCAGGTGCCGCCGGGCGTGGAGGACGGCATGCGTATCCGCCTTGCCGGTGAAGGCGAGGCGGGCGGGCGCGGCGGCCCGCCGGGCGATCTCTATATTTTCATCTCCGTCAGGCCGCACGACATTTTCGAGCGCGACGGACCCAATCTCTATTGCCGCGCGACCGTGCCCATGGTGACGGCGGCGCTGGGCGGCGAGATAATGGCCCCCACCATCGAAGGCGGGCGCGCCGAAATGCATATTCCTGCGGGCTCCCAGACCGGCCGGCGCATGCGCCTGAAGGGCAAGGGCATGGCGCGCCTCAAAGGCGGCGGCGCGCGCGGCGACATGTTTGTCGAGCTGTTTGTCGAGACCCCGCAAAAGCTGTGCGAGCGCCAGAAAGAGCTCTTGCGTGAATTCTGCGAGCTTTCCGGCGATGGCTGCAATCCCGACAGCGACGGTTTCTTCAAGAAGGTCAAGCGCTTCTGGGATGATGTGCGCGGCGATGATGAAGCGCGCCCCAGCGCCTGATTCACCGTCATTCACGCCCTGCTAACCGAATGGGTCTGCAATATCAGGTCTGATTACGGGCGGGAGTGAAAGCAGTGAGCACGCCACCGGGCAAAATTCTCAAGATTGCGGTTCTCGGCGCGTCGGGGCGGCTTGGCCGCCTCATCATGGCCGAGATCACGCGCCGGCCCGATATGGAGCTGGTGGCGGGCGTTGTCCGCCACGATTCGGTGATGCTGGGGGCCGATCTGGGCGAGCTGGCGGGTACCGCCCTGACCGGCATCGAAACCAGCGTCTCCATGCGCGATGCGGCGGACGCGGCCGATCTGGTGATTGATGTCTCCGGACCGCAGGCCAGCGCCGCCTTTGCCCGGCAGATCACAGAGCGCGGCGGCCCGCCTTTCGTGTGCGGCGTTACCGGGCTTGGCCAGGACGAGATGGCGATGCTCAACGCCGCCTCGCAATCAGTGCCGGTGCTCTATGCGCGCAATTTCTCGCTGGGCGCTGCGGTCACGCGCTGGCTCGCCAGTGAGGCAGCCCGGCTATTGCCGCCTGAGCAGTTTGATCTGGAAATCGTCGAGGCCCATCATCGCCGCAAGGCCGATGCACCCTCCGGCACGGCATTGGCCATTGGCGAGGCGGCGGCCGAGGCGCGCGGGCTTGATTTCGAAACCCAGGCGATTTTTGACCGGCCGCGTCAGGGCGCCGCGCGCCCCGTCGGCGCGATTGGATTTTCTGCCATTCGCGGCGGCGGCGCGATTGGCGAGCATTCGGCGCTGTTCCTGGGCGCGTTCGAGGAGCTGGAAATCCGCCACCGCGCCAATGACCGCTTCATCTTCGCGCGCGGCGCGCTGGAAGCCGGCAAATGGCTGACCGGGCAGGCGCCCGGCCTTTACGGTATTGAGGATGTGCTGGGGTTGAAGTGACCCTAGTGCGCCTGTCCCCAGGTGAGGGCGGCCTTGGCCTCCACCACCAGCGGCACCGACAGATCGACCGCAGGCAGGGCCGCCTTGCCCATCACTTCCTGCACCAGCGGGATCAGCGTCTCCGCCTCGTCTTCAGGGCATTCAAAGACTAGCTCGTCATGCACCTGCAACAGCATGCGCGCCTTCAGGCCCGCCTGCTCAATCGCCGCGTCCATGCGCGCCATGGCGCGGCGGATGATATCAGCGGCTGAGCCCTGAATGGGCGCGTTGATGGCCTGACGCTCGGCAAACTGGCGCATGGCCGGGTTCTTGTCGCGAATGCCGGGGAAGTGGCAGCGCCGGCCGAACACGGTCTCGATATAGCCCTGCTCGCGCGCGGTCTCCTTCATCGCGTCCATATAGGCGGCGATGCCGGGGAATTTTTCAAAATAGCTTTCGATATAGGCTTTCGCCTCATCGCGCTTGATCCCCAGATTATTGGCAAGGCCGAAGGCGGAAATCCCGTAAATAATGCCGAAATTGATGGCCTTCGCCTTGCGCCGCGTCGCGCCGTCCATCTGGTCCAGCGGCACACCGAACATTTCAGACGCCGTCATGGCGTGAATGTCATGGCCTGCCTTGAAGGCGTCTTTCAGGGCATCGACGCCCGCAATGTGGGCCAGCAGGCGCAGCTCGATCTGGGAATAGTCGGCCGCGACCAGCACATGACCCTTCTCGGCCACGAAGGCTTCGCGGATCAGGCGGCCTTCCTCGGTACGGATCGGGATGTTCTGCAGGTTCGGATCAGAGCTGGACAGCCGCCCGGTCGTCGTCGCCGCCAATGAAAAGGACGTATGCACCCGCCCGGTATCCGGATTGATCGCGGCTTTCAGCGCGTCCGAATAGGTCGATTTCAGCTTGGCAAACTGCCGCCAGGTCAAGAGCGCGCGCGGCAAAGCATGACCCTCATTGGCGAGCTCTTCGAGCACGCTCGCATCGGTCGACCACGCGCCCGTCTTGGTCTTTTTCCCGCCGGGCAGGCCCATATCGCCAAAAATGATATCGCCAATCTGTTTCGGACTGCCCAGATTGAAATGCGTGCCTGCGGCCTCGAACGCTTCTTCCTCCGCCTGCGCCATGCGCTGGGCAAACTCCGATGAAAGCCTTGAGAGCTGGGCGACATCGACCTTGATGCCATTGAGCTCCATCTTCGCCAGCACGGCGGGCATGGGCCGCTCCAGCGTCTCGTAGACGGTGGCAAGGCCCTTGCCGGCGAGACCCGGCTTTAAAAGCTCATGGAGGCGCAGCGTGATGTCGGCGTCCTCGGCGGCGTATTCGGTGGCGCGTTTAAGGTCGATCTCGCCAAAATGCTTCTGGTTCTTGCCTGTGCCAGCCACCTCCTTGAAGGCGACCGGCTTGTGGCCGAGATGCAGCTCGGAAAGCTCGTCCATGCCATGCCCGTGCAGGCCCGCCTCCTGCACATAGGAGATCAGCATGGTGTCATCGATCGGGGCCATGATGATCCCCTGACGGGCCAGCACGGCGAGATCATATTTGATGTTCTGACCGACTTTCAGGACGGCGGGGTCTTCCAGCAGCGGCTTTAGAAGGCCGATGGCCTGCGCCATCTCGATCTGCTCAGGCCGCCCCCCGCCATCGGCAAGATCCCCGCCCAGATGGGCAAGCGGGATATAGCAGGCTTCGCCCGGCTTCACCGCGATGGAAATACCGACAAGCCCGGCCGCCGTTGCCGACAGGGCGTCGGTCTCGGTATCAACCGCGATGACGCGCATGCGCTTTGCTTTTGCGATCCAGCTTTGAAGGGCGTCCACCGTCTGCACGCAGGCATAGCCGGAGCGGTCAATCGGCGCGGTCGCATCGCCTGTCTCGTCGGCGGGCCCTGCCCCCAGCGCCTCCTCCACCCGCCGTGTGATGGTGCGGAACTCCATGGAGCGCAAAAACGCGATCAGCTTTTCGCCGTCCGGGTCCGCCGCGCCGAAATCCTCCAGCGCATCAGGGGTTTCGATATCGTCTTTCAGCGTCACCAGCAGCTTGGAGATGCGGGCATTCTCCGCATTCTCGATCAGCTTGGTGCGCCGTGCAGGCTGCTTGATCTCTTCTGCCCGCGCCAGCAGGGTTTCAAGATCGCCATAGGTGTTGATGAGTTCAGCCGCCGTCTTGATGCCGATGCCCGGCACGCCCGGCACATTGTCCACGCTGTCACCAGCAAGCGCCTGCACGTCGATGACGCGCTCCGGGCCAACGCCGAACTTCTCGCGTACCTCCGCATCGCCAATCCGGCGCACCTTCATCGGGTCCAAGAGCGTCACCTGATCATTGACCAGCTGCATCAGATCCTTGTCGGAGGAGGCGATGGTGACGCGCGCGCCCTTCTCGGCGGCCTGGCGGGCATAGGTGGCAATCAGGTCATCGGCCTCAAACCCGTCCATCTCGATGCACGGCAGGTCAAACGCCTTGGTGGCATCGCGGATGATGGCGAACTGGGGCCGAAGGTCCTCGGGCGGTTCGGGCCGGTGCGCCTTGTATTCGGGATAAAGATCATTGCGGAAGGTCTTGGCCGAATGATCGAAAATCACGGCCAGATGCGTCGGCTGGTCCTCGCCCTTCAAATCCTCCAGCAGCTTCCACAGCATGTTGCAGAAGCCCTGCACCGCACCGACCGGCGTGCCGTCAGAGCGCGTGAGCGGCGGCAGGGCGTGATAGGCGCGGAAGATATAGCCCGACCCGTCCACCAGATAGACATGGGAGTCTTTGGTAACGGGGCGTGTCGTGGCCATGGGAAGCGTCCTTGGGAAGCGGGCGAGGGAATATTGAGGGCGCAAACTAGGCCCGCTTCGTGATCGGGGCAATCAGGCGGGGTGTGGCGGGTGTTGCCCGGCCCGCCGAGACGCAGGAGCTTGCCGACGCCCCGGCGCGGGTCGATAGTCGCAAACTGATGGCGAAACGCTGTGTGGAGGTTTCTTCGATGGCAATGAGAACGGGATTGTTTGCGCTGATGTTCGCCTCGGCGATCGTGGGTTGCGGCCAGGATATCTACATCACGAATGTCGAGCGCCATTACACTGAGCACGGATCACCGCGGAACGTCTCGATAGCGCTGCTGGAGGGGCACTTCATGAAAGGTGAGTTCGGCAATTATCTTTGCGATACTCCGAGGTGCCGGTTCATGATCGCCATTCAAGCCGATATACCATCATCCTGTATCGACCGAGTTGACGGACAGCATGTGGGCGTCTCTGGAAGGATATCACGTGGCGCGCTCACCGATATCGATTCCATCCACCTCCCCGATAACTCTGTAGCCTGCGTCCTTTAGGCTCTCGCCACCACTGCCGCGCGCGCTTTGCGATGCCCGGCTGCGGCGCTAATCCACACGCCATGACCCTTGCCTCGCTGGCCGCGTTTGGCGGCGCGCTCTTCATCCTGTTCTTCACGCCGGGGCCGGGCAATGCCGCCATGGTCGCGCGCACGATTGATGCGGGGCCGGTACATGGCTGGCTCTATGGCAGCGGCATCATTACCGGTGACATTGTCTGGCTGACGGTGGCGGTGACGGGGCTTGCCGCGCTGGCAGAGCGGGCAGGGCCCTATGTCTGGATCGGCAAGGCGATTGGCGTCGCAATCCTGTTGTGGATGGCCTGGGGCAGTCTGCGCTCCGGCCTGTGGCCAAAACCGCCTGCCCCCGTCACCTCCGGCCTCAAGCGCACGGCAGGTTATGGCGCGACCTATCTTGCAGGTGTCGCCATGCCGCTGACCAACCCCAAGGCGATCCTCTTCTATCTCGCCTTCCTTCCTGCCTTCTTTGATCTATCGACCGTGCGCATGACCGATTACGCGGTGATGGTGGCGATGATGCTGGCGCTTTTCATGCTCACCACGGCGGTCCATGTGACGCTGGCAGAGCGGGCGCGGGGCTGGCTGGTGGCGAAGGGTGTGAAATCGCGCGCTGACCTTGCCACGGCTTTTGTCATGGCAAGCGTGGCGGTATGGCTTGCTATCAGCTAGAAAAAACCCATGAGCGAGAACACGAATCAGGAATATGGCGCGGACAGCATCAAAGTCCTCAAAGGGCTCGATGCCGTTCGCAAACGTCCGGGCATGTATATCGGGGATACCGATGACGGTTCGGGCCTGCACCACATGGTCTATGAGGTGGTCGACAACGCCATTGACGAGGCGCTGGCGGGCCACTGTACCGAGGTGCGGGTAACCCTGCATGCGGACGGTTCGGCGAGCGTTTCCGATGACGGGCGCGGCGTGCCGACCGCCATCCATGAGGGCGAGGGCGTCTCGGCCGCTCAGGTCATTATGACCCAGCTCCATGCCGGCGGTAAGTTCGACCAGAATTCCTACAAGGTTTCCGGCGGCCTGCACGGGGTGGGCGTGTCAGTGGTGAATGCGCTTTCCGAATGGCTGGATCTCACCATCTGGCGCGATGGCAAGACGCATTATATGCGCTTTGTCCATGGCGAGCCGAAGGATGGCGAGGATCTGAAAGTCATCGGCGAGGCGCCGCTGCGTCCCAATGGCAAGCCGCTCACCGGCACCGAGGTGCGCTTCCTGCCCTCCGACAAGACCTTCTCCGAGATCGTATTCGAGCGCGCGCGCCTGCATCACCGCTTAAGGGAGCTCGCCTTCCTCAATTCGGGCGTACGCATTGTCCTGCGTGATGAGCGCGAGGCGGAAGCCTTTGAGGAAGTCCTGCAATATGATGGCGGGGTGGCCGCCTTCGTGAAGCATCTCGACCGCGCCAAATCCCCGATCTTCCCCGAGCCGATCGTGATCCTGGGTGATCGTGACGGGGTGACGGTGGAGGCCGCGCTGCAGTGGAATGACAGCTATCACGAGAACATGCTGTGCTTCACCAACAACATCCCGCAAAGGGATGGCGGCACGCACCTGGCGGGTTTCCGCGGCGCGCTGACGCGCATCATCAATAATTATGCGGCGAGCTCCGGCCTGGCCTCGAAAGCCAAGGTGGCGATCACGGGCGATGATGCGCGCGAGGGGCTGACCTGCGTGCTCTCGGTGAAGGTGCCGGACCCGAAATTTTCCAGCCAGACCAAGGACAAGCTGGTCTCCTCCGAAGTGCGCCCGGCCGTTGAGGGCGCGGTGTTTGAACAGCTTTCCGAATGGTTTGAGGAACACCCGGCCGAGGCCAAGGGCATTGTCTCCAAAATCATCGAGGCGGCAGCCGCCCGCGAGGCCGCACGCAAGGCGCGCGAGCTGACCCGGCGCAAGAGTGCGCTCGATATCACTTCCCTGCCCGGCAAGCTCGCCGACTGTCAGGAAAAAGACCCCTCCAAGTCTGAAATCTTCATCGTCGAGGGTGATTCCGCCGGCGGTTCGGCCAAGCAGGGCCGCAACCGGGAGAATCAGGCTGTGCTGCCGCTGCGCGGTAAAATCCTCAATGTGGAGCGCGCGCGCTTTGACAAGATGCTCTCCTCCGATCAGGTGGGCACGCTTATCACCGCTCTTGGCACCGGCATTGGCCGCGACCAGATCGACTATGACAAGCTGCGCTACCACAAGGTCATCATTATGACCGACGCCGACGTGGACGGCGCGCATATCCGCACGCTGCTGCTCACCTTTTTCTACCGGCAGATGCCAGAGCTGATCGAGCGCGGCCATCTCTATATCGCCCAGCCGCCGCTCTACAAGGTCACGCGCGGGCGCTCTGAACGCTATATGACCGATCAGGCCGAGATGGACGCCTCCCTCATCGAGGAAGGCTCCGCTGAAGCCAGCCTGAAGCTCGGCACAGGCGAGATCGTCACTGGCGCCGACCTGGCCGAACGCGTGAAAGCGGCCAGAGGCGTGGTGCTGGCCACCGCCCGCCTGACCGCCCGCGCGCCTGCCTTCGCGCTGGAAGCGGCCGCGCTGGACGGGGCGCTCAACCCGGAAGTGACGCAGGAGCTGGCCGAAAAGGTCGCCGTGCGCCTCAACCGCGCCGCAGACGAGGGCGAGGATGGCTGGATGGGGCTGGTGCCGCCTGAAGGCGGACTGGTGCTCAAGCGCGAAGTGCGCGGCGTGACCGAGGCCGTGGTGCTCGATGATACGATCCTGGCCAGCCCCGATGCGCGCCGCCTGTCAGAGCGTGCAGCCGCCATTGCCGAGGACTATACCGGCCCGCTTCTCTTTACCCGCAAGGGCGAGGAGACAGTGATCCATGGCGCCTGGCAGCTGATGGACACGGTGATCCGCGCCGGGGCCAAGGGCATGAAGATCCAGCGCTATAAGGGTCTGGGCGAGATGAATCCCGGCCAGCTCTGGGAAACCACGCTCGATCCCGATGCGCGCTCCCTGCTTCGTGTGTCGGTGAAGGAAGCCGATACCGCCGACGATCTCTTCGCCAAGCTGATGGGTGATGTGGTGGAGCCGCGTCGCGAGTTCATCCAGGAGTTCGCCCTCGAAGCTGAGGTGGATGCTTAGGCCATCTTCTCTCGTCATGCCCGCGCAGGCGGGGATGCGGGTGATCCATGCCTCTTTTGGTTGCGCAACGCATCCGCGTTGCGATGTTCCGCGAAAAGTCGCGGGCGCGCAGTCGCGCTTTTCAGGCCGCTATGCGGCCTGGAAGCCCTCGTCCTTCGAGACGGCTTCTGACGAAGCCCCTCAGGATGAGGGCTTAGGCGTACTTTTCCCTCATCCTGAGGGCGAACGCAGTGAGCGTCTCGAAGGATCAGGGAAAAGAACCCTAACCCCCCAGCTCCATGAACGCCTCGTACTGGCTCAAATACACCTTGCCGGTGAGGTGATTGAGGAAGCCGGAGCGTTTGAGCCGGTCCATGACCGGGCCTTTCACCTCGGAGAGGTTGAAGGAGAGCCCGCCCTCCTTCAGGCGCTGGTTGATGACCTCAAGACTTTCCAGCGCGCTGGCATCAATCGCGTTCACCGCCGGGCACATCAGCACGAAATGCTTTGCCTCGGGCTGTGCGGCAACGAGCTCCAGCACGCGATCTTCCAGATAGCGGGCATTGGGAAAATACAGGCTTTCATCCACGCGCAGCGTTATCAACCTTGGCGATAGCGTTACGGCGTGGCGGTCCACATTGCGGAAATGCTCGGTGCCGGGAACCAGGCCGACAATGGCCGTATGCGGGCGGCTGGTCTTGTAGAGATGCAGGCCGATGGAGAGCACGACGCCGGTGAGTATGCCCGCCTCCACCCCCACCAGCAGCGTGGCGAGTATGGTGCCGGTCATGGCCGCGCCATCGCTTTTTGAATAGCGCCAGGTCCGCCGGATGATCGGGAAATCCGCCAGCGAGAGTACGGCCACGATGATCGTGGCCGCCAGCACGGCAACGGGCAGATCGGCAAGCCAGGGCGTCAGGAACAGGCTGGCAAGCCCGATCCCGATGGCGGTAAACGCGCCTGCGGCGGGTGTGGCCGCTCCGGCATCGAAATTGACCACCGAGCGGGCAAAGCCTCCCGTCACCGGGAAGCCGCCGGAGAAACCAGCACCGATATTGGCCGCGCCGAGCCCGATGAGCTCCTGATCAGGATCGATGCGCTGGCGGCGCTTGGCGGCCAGCGTCTGCGCGACCGACACCGATTCCACAAAACCCACCGCTGACAGAAGCAGCGCCGGGCCGATGAGGGCGGAGATCAATGCTGGATCAACGGACGGCAGGGTGAAAGGCGGCAAGCCGGCCGGAATATCACCCACCGTCGCCACACCGTGTGCGGAGAGATCGAAAATCTTCACCGCCGCGATGGATGCCGCGACCGCCAGCAGGGGCGCGGCGCGCCCGATCAGGTTGGCATAGAATTTCGGCAGGCCGAGCCGCCAGAGCAGGTCAGCGGCGCCTTTCCTCGCCCATGCGAGGAAGGCAAGGGCGGGTATCGCCACGGCGAGCGTCCACAGATTAGCCTCGCCAATGGTCGTGACGAGGCTGGCGGCAATCTCGACGCCCGTATGCCCGCCCGCCCCGGTGCCGAGAATATGGCGCATCTGCCCGGCGGCGATCAGCAGGCCGGCGGCCGTGATGAAACCGGAAATCACCGGGTGGGAGAGGAAGTTGGCGATAAAGCCCAGCCGGAACAGGCCCATGGCGACAAGGATTACGCCGGAGAGCACGGCGAGGGTAAGTGCGGCGGTGATATAGCCCATGGAGCCTTCATCGGCGACGCGGCCCACGGCGACCGCCGTCATCAGCGAGATCACCGCCACCGGCCCGACGGCGAGCGTGCGGCCTGTCCCGAAGATCGCGTAGAGCACCAGCGGTGCCATGGAGGCGTAAAGCCCGGTTTCGGGCGGCAGTCCGGCCAGCATGGCATAGGCCAGCGATTGCGGGATCAACATGATGGTGACGATCACCGCCGCCATCAGATCGCTGACAAGCGTTTCGCGCCGGTATTCCCGGCCCCATTCCAGAATGGGCAGATAGCGGGAGAGCTTCACCTGCGATGGTCCTTACGCATTGTTGCCATGGCGCGCGGCGAGCGCCGGGGCAAGCGGGGCAAGATCATACCCGGCGCGCGCGCCCGCCTCGATGAGGCTCGCCGGTTCTGCGGTACGCGCCTGCGAGAGCGCCCACAGGCAGGTGGAGCGGGTGCCGGAGCGGCAATAGGCCATCACCTTGCCGTCTGCGCTGTCCAGAACCTCGCCAAAGGCCGAAATCGCGCTTTCGGGGAACTGCCCGCCGGAGACGGGGATATGATGAAAGGCGATGCCCGCCTCCCGTGCCGCGGCCTGCAACTCGCTCAGAGGCGGCTGGCCCGGCTCCTCACCATCGGGCCGGTTGCAGATCACCGTCGAATAGCCTTCAGCCGCGAGCGCACGGATCTCGTCTGCGCTCAGCTGGCCGGCAACCGAAATCGTGGGCGTGAGGGGTTTATGGGGCATGGGAGTGTCCTTGGAAGGGGTGGGTCAGGCTGGAAAAATCAATCATTGTCATGGCCCGGCCAAGCGCAGGCGAGGTCCGGGCCACCCATGCCTGACAACTTGACGCCAGCTGGGTCGCTGCAGGCATGGGTCCCGCGCACAAAGCGGGGGTGACAGAATGATCCTTTAAAGTGCGTCTACCGGAATTTTGAGATAGGTCATGCCGTTATCCTCGGCTGGCGGCATGTGACCGGCGCGCATGTTCACCTGCACGCTCGGCAGGATCAGGGTCGGCATGGCCAGCGTCGCATCGCGCTCAGTGCGCATTTTCACGAACTGCGCTTCCGACACCCCTTCATGGACGTGAATGTTGGCGCGTTTCTGCTCGCCCACGCTCGTCTCCCATTCAAACGTGTCGCGCCCCGGTGCCTTGTAGTCATGGCACAGGAACATGCGTGTCTCATCCGGCAGGGCGTAGATTTTCTGGATCGAGCGGTAGAGCGTGGAGGCACTGCCGCCGGGGAAGTCACAGCGCGCCGTACCATAGTCCGGCATGAACAGCGTATCGCCGACAAAGGCCGCATCGCCGATCACATAGGTCATGCAGGCGGGCGTATGGCCGGGCGTGTGCAGGGCGAGCACATCAATTTCGCCCAGCTTGAATGTGTCGCCATCCTCGACCAGCCGGTCGAACTGGGACCCGTCGCGCTGGAACTCGGTCCCGGCATTGAACACCTTGCCGAACACGTCCTGCACCGTGCGGATATGCGAGCCGATGGCGAGAGTCCCGCCCACCTTCTCTTTCAGATAGGGCGCAGCGGAGAGATGATCGGCATGGACATGGGTTTCCAGCAGCCATTGCACCTCAAAACCCTGTTCCTTCACATAGGCGATGATGGCGTCTGCGCTGTCGCGCGAGGTGCGCCCTGATTTCGGGTCGTAGTCGAGTACCGAATCGACAATCGCCGCCTTCTTCGTGGCCGGGTCGGACACGACATAGCTGACCGTATTGGTCGGCTCGTCGAAAAAGGCTTTCACGTCAGGAATGCCGGTCATCACACATACTCCTTGCTTGAATCGTTGGCCGCATCGGCCACCGGTGCGAACGCGTCACACAGGGCGCGCATCACGGCCAGGATGCGGGGGTCTTTGAGGGAATAGAAAATCTGCTTCGACTGGCGGCGCGTGGAGACAATGCCTTCCGCTCGCAGCCGCGCCAGATCACGTGAGAGATTGGGCTGCGCCACGCCGGTGCGCGCCTCGATCTGCGAGACAGAAAGCTCGCCATCGGCCAGCTCGCACGTCACCAGCAGCCGGTTGGGGTGAGAGAGCAGCTTTAACAGCCCCGCCACCTCATCGGCGCGGGCGCGCACCATTTCCAGATCAAGACCTGCCTGCATGGCCTGGCTCCCTATCCATACCCCTGTCAGAGAAAAAATCACGCCGGGGCTTGCGTTGTGATCTGATATATATCATTTTCGATAAATGACAAGTGTTGGCGATGAAATCTCACCGCCCCTGCAACAGGACAACAGGAATAATGGACACACCTACCGCCTTCACGCCCCTTTCCGCGCTCGCGGGCGGGGTATTGATCGGGCTGTCAGCGGTGATGCTGATGGCGCTCAATGGCCGTATCGCCGGTATTGCCGGCATTGTTGGCGGGCTGCTCGGCCCGGCACCGTTCAATGGTCTGGACCGCTTCTGGCGGCTGGCCTTTGTGGCCGGTCTGGTCGCCGCGCCTGCCTTGTGGTTTGCGGTGACGGGGGCGATGCCGGAAGTGGCCGTCACCGATAGCTGGCCGCTTCTGATCGTCGCCGGGCTGATCGTGGGCGCCGGCACGCAGATCGGTTCGGGCTGCACGTCCGGTCACGGCGTATGCGGGCTGGCCCGGCTCTCGCCGCGATCTTTGGTGGCGACCGGCGTCTTCATGGCGGCGGCGCTCGCCACCGTCTTTGTCACCAGACATCTTGTATAGGACCAGACCCATGAAAGCTGTTCTTTCCGCCCTCGCGGCTGGCCTGGTCTTCGGGCTGGGTCTTATCGTCTCCGGCATGGTCAACCCGGCCAAGGTGCTGAACTTCCTTGATATAGCGGGCCAGTGGGACCCCAGCCTCGCCTTCGTCATGGCGGGCGCGGCCGGTACCGTCTTTATCGGCTACCGCTTCGTCCTCAAACGCCCGGCCCCGTTTTTTGCCGACCGGTTCAACGTGCCGACGGCGACGAAGCTGGATGCCCGCCTGATCGGCGGGGCGGCCATGTTCGGCGTGGGCTGGGGGCTGGTCGGCTTCTGCCCCGGACCCGCACTGACCGCGCTCGGCACCGGTGCGATGCCGGTCCTTGTCTTCGCGGTGGCCATGCTGGCCGGGATGGCGGGCTGGCGCTGGCTGGTGCGCGATTAATCACTAACACCCTCTCGCCCTTCCTCGCGGTGCGCGCTAGGTTTCCTTTTGAAAGCCAGCTCTGCCCGCGAGGACGCCCATGCCTCTTGCCGTTATCCTGATCATCAATTTTCTCGTGATTGCCGCCGTGTTTGCGGGGCTGTGGCTGTGGAGCCGCAAGATCAAGGATCCCAGCTTTGTCGATGCCTTCTGGGCGTTCGGCATGGTCATACTGGCGCTGACGACCTTCATCATGGCGGGCGATGGCTGGCTGGAGCGCAAGCTGATCCTGGCGGGCCTGACGATTGCCTGGGGTATGCGTCTCGGTCTGCACCTCTTCCACCGCTGGGGCCGGGAGGGGCCGGACCAACGCTATAAGGCGCTGGTTGGACGCCTGCAGGACAAGCGCGGCTGGGATTATGACAAGGCGACGGGGCTCGCTGTCTTCGGTCCGCAGGCAATTCTGCTGTTCATCGTCTGCCTGCCTGTGCAGCTGGGCCAGATCAGCGCCGAGCCTGTGGGATTTGGCATTCTCGCCCTGCTGGGCTTTGCGCTGGCGGTGTTTGGTATCGCCTATGAGGCCGTTGCAGACTGGCAGCTTTCAGTGTTCAGGGAAAACCCGGCGAGCAAGGGCAAGGTCATGGATCAGGGCCTGTGGGCCTGGTCTCGCCACCCCAACTATTTTGGCGAGATATGCACCTGGTGGGGCATCTGGCTGATCGCGGCGGAAACGGCGCTTGGCTTCTGGTCCTTCATCGGCCCGGCCTTCCTCACCTTCACGCTGTTGCGCTGGTCAGGCGTGCCGCTGCTGGAGAAGGGGATGAAGACATCGCGTCCGGGCTATGCCGACTATGCCGCGCGCACCAGCGCGATCATTCCCTGGCCGCCCAAGGCGCGAACCAGCGATGAGCCGGTGATCGATGATGAGGATGATGACACGACCGAATATGACAGCGCGGTGTGAGGGTCCGCTTCAGTAGCCCCGGCGCCGGTCATCGCCGTTTTCATCGCTTAGGTCCGGCGCGCGTATGGCCAGCGCCGCCGCGATGACATCCGCCCCGGCGCGCATTTCCTCGACGATCTCAGAGTCTGGCCCGACGGTGCGGGTCACTTCCGCGCGCAGGCTGACAGGACAGATCATCCAGCCTGCACAGACCAGTATCGCCGCTACCAGACCAAAGACGATGCGCATGGTTGCCTCCCCAGACCCCATTCACCGGGAAGGCTAACATTACTTCGCCGTAATGTTGAAGCAGAAAATGAGCGGTCAGGCCGCGTGGCGCCCTTGCGTGTCCAGCAATTTGGGCTCGGCGCTCTGGCGCTCCAGCCCCTCCACCGCTTTGAGCAGCAGTTTCAGGCTTTCCTGCAAACCGTTGGAGATAAGGGCGGCGGACGCATCATTACGCGTCAGGGCCAGCTCCAGCCGGTCGGCATCAGGCAGGCGGGCGGTTGCAAGGTCAATCCGCTCGGCGGCCCCTTCAACCCGGCCTGCCGCTTCTGAAATGCCTGATTCCAGTCTTTGCGCGAGCGTATCCAGCTCCGAGCGGAAACTGCCCAGTGCGTCCTTCACGTCCACGCCGTGCAGACTGGTGGCAATCTCGCGCATATCAGCGCGGAAGGCCGCCAGCTCCTCTTGCAGCGTGCCTGCGCTTTCAGGCGCGCCTTGGGGATCAGTTTCGGCGCTGGCCGCTTGCGTCTCTGTAGTGCCCTGCGCAAGGGCGGGGACATAGGCTTCGCCTTCGTCCTCGTCCTCGACCGGGATCTCCACCAGCACGGCCTGACCGCGCAAATGCGACGGCCCGGTACCGAAAAGTGTTGTCTCCAGCTCGGCGCGAACCTTTTCCATCTCGGCCATTGTCTGCGAGGCCGAAACCAGCATCCAGCGCAAGGGCGCGGTGCGGGTGGCGCGGGTCGATCTGGCATCAAACCGCGTCAGATAGAGCCTGACAAAGCTGTCAATATGCTCGGCCAGCGCGGTGTCCTGCGCAGGATCGCGGTTGGGCGGCAGGGACAGCCGCAAGGCATAGGCATGCTCGCCGGCGCGGGGCTCGATGCGGTCGGGGCTGGTAATCAGCATGGCGGGAATCCTTCCGGCTTGCCCGCCATCTCGCGCTGATTGCGTTTATGACACGTTAACCTTTCAGCGTGCGCGCTGGTATTGGCGCGCGGATACCGAAGAACAGAGCGTAGAGCACAGGCGCTGCCACCAGGGTCAGCACCGTGGCAAAGGCCAGTCCGCCAATGATGGTGACCGCCATGCCCTGGAAGAAGGCATCGGCAATCAGCGGCATCATGCCCAGAATAGTCGTCGCCGAGGCGAGGAAGACCGGGCGCAGGCGGCTCACCGAGCCTTCGCGCACCGCCTCGAACGGATCAATGCCGGCGGCCACGCGCTGATCGAGCTCGTCCACCAGCACGATGGCATTCTTGATCAGCATGCCAGAGAGCGACAGGAAGCCCAGCAATGCGGTGAAGGAGAAGGCGATGTTGGTTATCAGCAAACCGGCCGTAACCCCGCATATGCTCATCGGCACAATCGCCCAGATGATGAGCGGCTGGCGCACTTTCTGGAACAGGAGGAAGCTGACGACCAGCATCACGATCAGGCTGATCGGCAGGACCTGGCCAAGCAACTCGTTGGCTTCCTGATTGGCTTCGATCTCACCGCCCCACTGCACGGAATAGCCGCGTGGCAGATCGATCGAGTTGATGACGCCGGAAAAGCGCCCGAACGCCGAAGCCGCGGTTTCGCCCTCTGGCGGATTGGCCTGTACGGTCAGTGTGCGCACCCGGTCGCGCCGCCGGATCAGCGTGTCACGCGCCACCAGCTCGAAGCGTTCGACGGCCTGTGTGATCGGCACATAGGTGTTCTGTGACGGGCTCCAGATCAGCCGGTCTTCCAGCGCGGACGGGTTTTCCCGCTCGGCCTGCGGCGCGCGCGCGATGATCGGGATCAGCAGATCGCCTTCGCGATAGAGGCCCACGCGCGTGCCTTCCGTGGCAAAATGCAGGGCTTCGCCGATATCCTCGCGGGTCACGCCGGTGGCGCGCGCGCGATCGGCAGAGATGACCGGTTCGAGCATCAGTTCGCGGTTGCGCCAGCTATGGCGCACATCGGCGAGCGTTCCGGTATCGGCGAGCCGGGTCACCGCTTCCTCGCCCAGAGCCCGCAGCACATCAGCGTCCGGCCCGGAGAAGCGGGCCTCCAGCCGCGCGCCTGCCGGGGGACCGAACACGATGCGCTCGCCGCGCACCTCTGCTTCGGGCAGGGTTTCCCTGATATGGCTGACAATACGCTCTGACAGGGCCGGGATCACGTCGGTGGAATGGGCGCGGACCACCAGCTGGCCATAGGCGGCATTGGGCTGCTCGGAGGAATAGGTCAGCATGAAGCGCGTCCCGCCCCGGCCGACAAATGTGGTCACGGCCTGTGTTTCGGGCTGAACCAGCACATAGCTGGCCGCCTGGCGCACAGCCCGGTCAGTCGCAAGAATGTCCGTACCCTGAGGAAGCTCGATATTGATGTAAAAGAGCGGGGTATCGGAGTCCGGGAAGAAGGCGGCCCGCACAAAGCCAAACCCCCAGAAGCTGGCGAGCGTGATGGTGACGAGCGTCATCAGGGTCAGCCAGCGCCGACGCAGCGCGCCGGTCAGGATGGCGCGGTATACTGTATAGGTGCGCCCGCCATAGGGGTCGGGTTTTGAGCCGCGCTCGGACTTGAACAGCGCAAAGGCGATCATCGGCGAGACGGTGATGGCCAGCAGCCAGGACAGTCCCAGCGATATGCCGATGACGGCGAACATGGAGAACATGAATTCGCCGGTGGAATCCTGCGACAGGCCCATGCCGGAAAAGGCCATGATGCCGATAATGGTCGCGCCCAGCAGCGGGAATTGCGTGGTCTTCACCGCGCGCTCGGCGGCGATCTGGCGGCGCACGCCGCGCTGCACATCCACCTGCATGCTCTCGGTCACGACAATCGCGTTATCCACCAGCATGCCCATGGCGATGATGAGCGCGCCCAGCGAGATGCGCTGCATGGTGATGTCGAAGGCTGACATGAAGAAGATCGTGCCCAGCACGGTCAGCAGCAGGGTTGCCCCCACCGTCACTCCGGCCCGCCAGCCCATGAACACGCACAGCATCACGATCACGATGCCCAGCGACATGGCGAGATTTACCAGAAAGCCGCGGATCGCCTGGTCCACCACCACATGCTGCTCGTAGATCGGGCTAAGCTCGACCCCGACGGGCAGATCCGCTTCCAGCTGGCGCAGGCGCTCTTCCACCCGGCGGCCGACATCGACGATATTGGCGTCCGGCAGGGCGGCAATGCCCAGCGTGAACACCCGTTCGCCATTGTGGTAGGCATAGAAGCCTTCGCGCTCCAGTGGCGCGCGGCTGACGGTCGCGATATCGGACAGGCGCAATACGCCGCCAGAGGCGCGCGGGGCGATAAGAATGTTTTCAAGGGCTGCAATACCGTCCACGCGCTGCGGCACGGTCACACGCAGCAGGCGGTCACCGGCGGGCGTTTCGCCTGCCGGCACAACGGCATTCTCATTGCTCACCGCCTGCAGGACAGCGTCAAACGGCAGACCCAGCCGGGCCAGCTGCTCCTGGGCGATCTCGATATAGATGCGCTCATCGGGAAGACCGGCCACCTCGACGCGCGAGACGCCGCGCACGACCAGCAGCTCGCGGCGCAGATTGCGCGCCATGTCGCGCCATTCCCGGTCTGAATAGCCCGGCGCGGTTACCGCATAGAGAATGCCGTACACATCAGCAAAATCATCGACCACCTGCGGGTCGGCGACGCCTGGAGGCAGGCCCGCCGACGCGTCGCGCACCCGCTTTCTCAGCTCATCCCAGACCTGGGGCAGCTGATGACCCAGAATATCGTCGCGGATGGAAACCTGTATCTCCGACATGCCCGGCATGGATTTCGATGTCACCCGCTCCAGCTGGCCCATCTGCTGGATGGCCGCTTCGAGAAGCTCGGTCACTTCCGCCTCCACCTCCTCGGCCGTCGCGCCGGGATAGGCGGTGAAGATGATGGCGTCCTTGAGGGTGAAATCCGGGTCTTCCAGCTGGCCGACCGTGTTGAACCCCCACAGGCCGCCAAGCAGGCAGGCCAGGATGATCAGCCAGCTGATGACCGGTTTCTCGATCGAGATGCGCGCCAGGTTGAATGCATCATCGGTGCGCGCCGGTTCTTCCGGCGCGGGCTGCGTAGTGTCCGTCATGGTGTTGATCCTGCCGGGTTACAGACTAGCGCGCAGCGCCATTATGGGCGACGGCTCCTGAAGGCACCATGGGGCGCACCCGCATGCCTTCGCTCAGCCCGCTCACGCCGGCAGTGACGATCTGCTCGCCGGCCTGCACGCCGTCGAGCACCAGCACCGAGCTGCCCTCAACGCCGCTTGTGCGCACGGGCCGTGCCACCACCTCGCTGGTGTCCGGATTGAACACCCAGACCTGGAACCCGCCATCGGGCAGAGCCGAGAGCGCCGTTACCGGGATGCGTACCGCATCGCCGCCGGGCATGTTTTCCTGATCCAGCTGAACGCGGACATTCACCGTCATGCCCGGCAGGATATTGCCCGGTATGCCGGGAGGCAGCGCAAACATCACCTTATAGGTCTGTGAGGCCGCATCGGCCTCGGCGATCAGTTCACGGAATTCCAGCGGGAAGTCGCGGTCTGCCAGGAAGGGAAAGCGCGCGCTGATCGCATAGCTGCCGGGCGCTTCCAGCGTCCCGATCAGGCTTTCAGGCACGGCGATGGCCACGCGCAGCTCGGACAGATCCTGCAGGCGGGCGACGGGCTGGCCGGCGCTCAGCGTGGTGAAATTGTCCACCAGACGGCGGCTGAGAAGCCCGGTAAAGGGCGCCTCGATCGTCGCATAGGCCAGATTCTGACGCATAGTATCGAGCGCCACCGAGCGCAGCTCGAAGGCGGTGCGCGCGTCTTCCAGCGCCGCATCAGACGCGATCCCGCGCTCATGCAGTGTCTGCTGGCGCTCCAGATGGGTGCGTGCCTGCTGCAGCTGGACGCGTGCCTCGCGCAGCGCGCGCTCATAGTCCTGGTCTTCCAGGCGCGCGATCAGCGTGCCTTCTTCAACCATCTGGCCTTCGGCAATGGCAAATTCGGCCAGCCGCCCGGACACCTGGAAGGCCAGATCGACCGTGTAGCGGGCCTCGACCCGGCCGACAAACTCCCGCCGGGCCAGCCCGGTCGGGGCGGCAACGGTCTCGATGCGCGCGGTGCGCAGCGTCTCTTCAGGCGTGGCGGCAACATCAGAGCAGGCCGCCAGCAGTGTGGCGGCCAGCACTGTGGCTGTGGGGAGGAGAAAGAGCGTCTTCATGGCTTGGACTCCGAAATGAGTTCGACCAGCTGGGCCTCTACGCGGGCCCGTTCATCAGGGGTTAGAAAGTCCATGCCGAGCAAATCGGCAAAATGCAGCCCGTCCACCGCGAGGAAAACGATACGGGCAAGATCGGGGTCGGCGGCGCTGGCGAGGAGATCGTCGCGCATCTGCGTCATCAGCCCGCGCACCGGATCCAGCAATTCAGGATGCTCGGCGGCAGCGACCAGCAGGCCCATCATGAATTTCTGGCTACGCGGTTCTTTCTCGCAGGCGGTACGGATCAGCGCGGAGAGCTCCGAGTTGCCCTGCTCGCGCGCATCCTTGCGGGCCAGCTCCACATCGCAATGCACCGCATCGACAATGCGCGCCACCATGCCCTTGATAAGGTCCAGCTTGGAGGGGAAGTTGTAGAGCACACCGCCCTTGGAAAACCCGCTTTCACGCACCACCGCGTCAATGGTCAGCCGTCCGGCGCCATCGCGTTCAACCACGCGCTCTGCGGCGTCCAGAATGACGTCGCGGGCGGAGCTTCTGGCTTCCTTGGTCTGTGTCTTTGCCACGGGCGTGTCTCGGTTAGGGCGGTAAATCCGGTCCATCCAGACGGTATGCTGCAGTGCAACGAGGCCGGGGGAGCTTATTGTGCAGCGCATCTATACCGTCTGGACGGTTTTGTCTATTTAGCGCGCCGCATTGTCCTGTGCAATGGGGTCACCCGAAGATTTTCCGGCGCGCCCGGCTTCGTGACACTTTCGTGAAGAATCAGCGCGAAAGCCCCTTCCGGAGCTGCTTTTCTTTGCACTGACGAACGAACTGATATATGCGGCGATCCGAGCAGGTTTGATCCCGCAAAGGCTCTGTTGCATGGATATGGTCATTCTTGGCGTGCCGCTTCTTGCGCTCGTCGGATTCCTGTTTGCGTCTTATGCGATTGTCGCCAACGACGTCATCCAGACGCTGGGCACCTTCCTGTCTTCAAACGCCAAACGCCCATGGCTTGTGCTCTGGGCGTTCGCCTCCTCGATCATCATCGCGGTCATGGCCTATGGATGGTTCGCCTATGACGGCGATATCGCCTTTGGCCGGCTGAACCGCATCCCCTTCCCGGAGATGGGCATTCAGTGGTGGCATGTCCTGCCGCCTCTGGTCCTGCTGGTGCTGACCCGGTTTGGCATTCCGGTTTCCACCACATTCCTTGTACTAACGATTTTCACGCTTTCCGGCGGCGCGGCAACCGAAGGCGTGCTCGGCTCAATGCTGCTGAAAAGCTTCATGGGCTATCTGGTCGCGTTCGCCGCCGGCGCCGTGGTGTTTCTGATTATCGCGCGCTTTTTCGAGCGCTGGGTGGCGCGCACGCGCGGCCGGCCCATCTCGCCCTTCTGGTTCATCGCCCAGTGGTGCTCGACGGCCTTCCTGTGGGCGCAATGGCTGATGCAGGACCTGGCCAATATATTCATCTTCCTGCCGCGCGAGACGATGGTGGCCGCCGACGGTTCGGTACAGGTGACATTCTCGCTGGGCCTTGTCGTGTTCGCGACCCTGCTAATGGTCGCCCTGCACGGCATCATCTTCGCCTCGAGGGGCGGTGAAATCCAGAAGATCGTCCTTACAAAGACGAATACGGTGGACCCGCGCTCGGCCACTTTTGTCGACCTGATCTACGCTTTCATCCTGCTCTACTTCAAGGAGCTCAACGACGTGCCGATGAGCACGACCTGGGTATTCCTTGGCCTTCTGGCAGGCCGTGAGATCGCGATCACCTATGTCGCCTCGCTGCGCTCCAAGGGCGAGGCCATGTTTGATGTCGCCACCGATATTGGCCGGGCGGGGATCGGCCTTGCCGTGTCGGTCGCGATGGCGATTGCCCTGCCTTTCGTGGCCACCGGGTCCATGCCCGATATCCGTCAGCAGATCATGGGTTCGGCGCCGGCGCAGGCCGGTCAGGAAGCACCCGAGCCGCACCTGGCCGGATCGCCGGATACCGGCAGGAACGCGCGCGGCGCGCCCTAGGCGCAATGTCCCCTCAGTCGTATTCGCGCCGCCAGGTCAGGGCGACGCCGGTATCGCCGTCCGGTGCGATGCGTGACAACAGGGTCAGGTTCTGCGTCAGCGCCCATTCAATGCGCGTCGTGGCGGCGGCAGACCCGCCGCCTGACTCCAGCTCCAGATACACATCTTCGGTGAGATAGCGCCCGCCAGAGACGACCGTTTCGCCGGTACGCGTGGTGCTCACCGAGAGCTGGTCCAGACCCAGACCGCTGCGCAAGGCACCGAACGGATCAAACCCGCCGCCCATCGACATGCTGGCAACCGCGCCGGCAAGCTGGGCTGCCTGCACACCGCTCAGCTGTCCGGCACCCTGATCGAACAGCAGGCGCGACGCGATCTCGTCCTGTGGCAGGCTGGGGGTGGAGGCCAGCGTGATCTCCGGCGCGCGCACGACGCCGCCGACGCGGATCTCGGTCGTTATCTCGCGCGCCTGACGGGCAGCGACCAGATTTATCGCCGCCTCCATCGGATCGCCTGCAAAGACGATGGAGCCCGAGCGCATCTCGAAGGGCCGCCCCAGCAGATCGGCCCGCCCGCGCAGCAGCGTGGCACGGCCTCTTAGCTGTACATCATCGACCGGCCCGCGCGCCGTCACATCCATTGACCATTCAGAATCAAATTGCGGACCGCGCACGAAAATCCGTCCCGGCGCATGAATGCGGTAGTTCAGAACGATCTGCGGGCCGGGCCGGTGCACGGCCGTTTCCTCACGCGCGCCTGCGGCATTGATGTGGACGACATCCAGCTGGGCGATGGCCGGACGGCTGGCTTCGGGCGGACGCACCTCGGCGCGCGATAGCCGTGTCTCGCCGCCTATCTCGATACGGCTTTCACTGACGTCAAAGGTTACATTGCCGCCGCCAACCGCCGTCAGGTCCGGGCGTTCAATAATCAGGAAATCACTGAAATTCAGCGCTGCGCGCCCGTCCAGCCGGGCGCCGGCGAGGCTGAAACTGCCCGTGCCGGTCAGCTCGCCGCCATCGGCGCTGCGCGCCCGCAATGTATCGATCTCCAGACCGTCCTCGGCAAACCTTGCATCCAGGCGCAGATCGCGCACCGAAATGCCAGTCGCCGGATCGTCAAAGCGCCCGCCCTCCAGCACAAGGCTGCCATCAAGATCGGGCGCGCCGACACTGCCCGCCAGCACCGCGTTCAGGCGTGCGCTGCCCGAAAGGCTCTGGCCTTCACCAAGCCGGAAAGCCGCCAGCGTGCCGATCTCGCCGGTAATGCTCGCCCGGCCCTGTATCCCTGTGTCCGGCGCTCTGAGACTGTCCGGCCCGGTCACCGGCCCTGACAGCAATTGCACATCGGCCGTCGCCTGCAGGTTGGAGCCGCGCGCGCGCGCTTCCAGCCGCGCTCCAGCCGCATCCAGGAGCAGGGAGAGGCTGGCGTCGATTGTGATATCAGCGCCTTCGGGCTGCTGGTCGGGAGGCGGTGAGATATTCGCCGCCTCCAGCCGTATATTACCCGTCCAGGCACCACCAGACTGCAACAGGGCTGCATTGCCTGACAGCGTGCCGCCCACCGGCTCGCGGCCCGAAGGATGGCTGAGCAGCATGGCCGGGATATTCAGCGCATCCAGCGTGATCTCCATGCCGTCACTGCCGGTACTCAGAAGCGCGTCGAGCGTTCCCCGGTTCAGCCCGAATGCCAGCCGGGCCTGCGTGCCGTCCGGGCCGAACCGGATATCGGCCGGTTCACGTGTGGCGATGCGTACACCGCCATAGCGCCCGATCAGGGAGAAGCCGAGCGTGCCGCCTGCATCGCCGGTGACAACACGCCCCTCCATTGACACAAGCGCGCGTGCGCCATAGGCGCCTTCGGCCTCCAGCGTGAACGCGATATCCTCCACCGGGCCGTCCGCATCAAATTCCAGCCGGTCCAGATAGGTCAGGTTCTCGCCCACCATGTCTTCGGCGCGGATGCGCGCTCGGATCTGGCCGTCAGCCAGACGGAAGGCGATGGCCGCAGAGCCGAACCCGTTGACGGGTACCGCGCGCAGCGCCCCGCCCATCCGGCTGCCTTCGGCCTGCAGGCGCCCGGTGAAGTTGAACCCGCCAAACCGGCCTTCAATGCCGGAAAGGTCGGCGCGTTCGCCCCGGCGTGATGCCCGCCCGCCAATATCCACAGGGCCGGTGCCTGCGTTTCCGGTCAGCCGCCAGGCACCGTCAAAGGCGTCCGGCGGGCCTTCGCCTTCCAGACGCAGCCGCGCATCGCTGACCACAACCGGGCCGGCTCCCGCCCGCGGCGCGGCAATATCGGCGCGTATGCGCAGCGTGTTGTCCCGGTCGCTTGCCTCGAAGGCCAGGCTGGCCGTGCCTTCCAGCACCATGGCAGCCAGCGGCGCCCCGCCTGACCACGCTGCCTGCCCGGCCATGTCCCAGCCCTGTTCGTCAGTATTGCCTTGTGCCTCGGCAACGAGATTGGGGGCCTCGATATCAAGCGCCTCCAGCGCCAGAGCGCCGTCCGCGTGCCGCTCCGCGCGTGCGCTGAAGCGTGCTTCACCGCCAATGCGGCTACCCAGATCGCGTCCGAGATTCTGCGCACGGCCTGTAGCGGCCAGCTGTCCCGAACCGTCAAAGCCCAGCGTCACTTCCGCTGTTCCCGATGCCCGCCCCGATAATTGTTCGGTCAGGCGTTCAATGGCCAGCCCCTCATAGCGCACCGATAGCGCGATGCGCTCGCGCGCCGCGTCCACTTCGCCGCTACCCGCCAGCACAAGCCCGGCCGCGCCGTCCAGCTGCGCGGAGATGATGTCCAGCTGGCGTGCTTCATTGTTCCACACCAGCTCGGCCTGAAGCGAGGGTTCTGCCCCGGCAAGCGTCTGCACAATGTCAGGCTCCAGCACGCTCCCGCGCGTCTGCAGGGCGGATGTGACGCGGATCGTGTCCAGCGGGCCTTCCACGCGCACCGGCCCTGTCGCGCGGGCGATAGTGCCTATGGGAAGCGTGATCCCTTCAGCGCCGATCCTGCCTTCAAAGCTGAGCGGACTGTCCCCGCTGGCCGGTGTGAGAAGCCCCTCTGCGGCGAGCGAGGTAAGCTGCGTGGTCTCCGGCAATAGTGCATTCACCAGGCCAGCGGCCTCGCGCACCTGCAAGGCGACACCCTCGGCCCGGCGCGCGGCGGTCAATGACAGGCGCGGCGCGCGGATTTCGCCTGACATGGCGTCGAGCTGCGGCGCGGTCACGCCTGCCTCGCCAAGCGGAATCTCGATGGCAAACTCTATATCGCCGCCAATCAGGGCATCGATCTGCTCGAAATTCTCCCAGGCCCGCGCGCTGAACTGGCCGTCAGCGCTCAATAGCCCGCCGGACCATGCCAGCGTGCTGGTGCCAGCACGCCTGTCGCCGATGAACAATACCATGTCCCCGCCGCCCGTGTCCGCGGTGCCATCCACGCTGATGCGCGCGGTCGCGCCGTACGCGTCTGCCTGGAGCAGGCTGGCCAGCGGCCCGCCCGGCTCGGCATCAATATCGGCGCGCAAGGCGATGTCACCATCGGTGACAAGCGACAGCGCCACGCGGTCTCCGGGGCTATCGATCCGGTCTGCGTCCAGCTGGGCATTCCAGCGCGTGCCCTGTCCTTGCGCGCGGCCAAGAACCGCGATGATGGCCGGTTGACCGGCCACGCCTTCGGCCAGTGACAGGGCGTTGATCTCGAAACGCTGAAGGTTCACGCCCAGATCGGGCAGCCCGCCGCCGGGCGGCTGTTCCTCGCGCACGGGACGGCGCAACACATTGGCGCGCTGTACCGACAGCTCCGCGATATCGAGCCTGTTGGCCAGCAGCGAGGCAGGCGTCCATTCAAACACGGCGTCTTCCAGCTCCAGCCAGACGCCGTCCTCATCAGACAGGGTGATGCGCCTTGCGGTCAGCCGGTCAAACAGATTGCCCTCAAGCCCGGACAGGGAAAGCCTGCCATAGCCCGCCACCTGCCGGCCTTCGGCTAGTCTCACCACCAGATCACGGCCTGTCTGGCCGGTCAGGGTGACGACGGCAATGCCGGCCGTCACCACGCTCAGCAGGGTGATGATGCCGAACGTCCAGGCGAAGATCAGGGCGATCAGCCGTATGCGCGAAGAGGAGAGCACCGACATCAGAACGCCTGCCCGATACTGATATAGATGTGGACCGGCGCATCGCCCGAACGCCGGTTCAGCGGCGCGGCGATATCCACCCGCAAGGGACCAAAGCCGGGATAATAGCGGACCCCGGCCCCGATGCCGAAGCGCATGTCGTCAAAATCCGGCTCAATGGTCGCGCTGGCGACACCGCCATCGACAAAGCCGACAAAGCCGAGCCGCTCCGAATACCGCCAGCGGGCCTCGACGCTGGTTTCCACCAGCGAACGCCCGCCAAACGGCTCCAGCTCGCCGGTATTCACGCCAATGACGCGCGGAGACAGGGCCTGATAGCCATAGCCGCGCACCGATCCGCCGCCGCCTGCGTAAAATCGCAAATCCGCCGGGACCGATTGCGCATCGACACCAAACAGGCCGCCAACCCGCCCCCTTACGGCAATCAGCATACGCTCGCTGATCGGGAAATAGGTGCGTGCGCCCAGCGCGGCGCGTACATACTGGCTTTGCGTATCGCCGAAGGTCAGACCGGGCCGGATTTCCAGCTCTGCGCCAATGCCCGACCGGGGGTCCAGCACATCATCGCGGTCATCATAGGCCAGGCCCAGCGGAAAGGTGACAGAGTTCAGCGTGCGCTGGCCGGTGGCGTCCGTGATCCGGGCGACCTGGCCGGACACGCCCGCCGAGGCAAACAGCTGATCGGTCACGGGACGCGACAGCGACACGCGTGCACTGACCGAGTCCTGATCGAAGGCATCGGTACTTTCCAGCGACACCCCGCCACCCAGCTCCAGCGTCTGCGCGAATCGGCGCCAGTGCGGGAAGACCAGCCGCGCCTCGCCCCCGGTATTGAGCTCCGAGACCCGCCCGATCAGGGTCAGCGTCTGGTCACGCCGCATAAGATTGCGCCGCGCCCATTCCGCCTCGGCGCCGGCCCCTTCGGTTGTGGCGTAACGCGCCGACAGCTGGAGCCGGTGGCGCGGCGTCGGCTCCATACGCACATCAACCGCGCGGACATTGCTGTCATCGTCCTCTGCCGGGGCCAGCCTGGCTTCGGCCAGCGCGACGCTGTCCAGCGCCTGCAGGCGCTGGGTGTAGACATTCAGCTGGCGTGCGCTGACCGGTTCGCCGGGACGGAAAGGGGCAATCTGCGCAATGTAATCCTCGTGCAGATCAGCCAGACCGCCTGCCAGTTGCGGATCGCCAAAGCGCAGGAACGGGCCGGTGACAAAGCGCATCTCGACCGTGACCGATGCATCGAGATGATCGGCGGTGAAGGTGTGCTCTCCGGCGCGTGCCAGCGGCCAGCCATTATTGCGCAGCGCTTCGGTGAGGGCGGCTTCCGCCTCGATAATATCCTGCGCCCGCATGGGCTGGCCGGTGCGCAAGGCCGCCGCCGCGAGAATATCCTCGCCGGGCTGCGCGCCGCCTTCGGGCGTTTCAAAGCGGATATCGAGCGTGCTGATGGTGAAGCGTTCACCGGGGCGCACACGCACCAGCGGGCGCTGGTCGTCATCAAGGCGCGGATCGATCAGGGCGGCGAAATAACCTTGGGAATCCAGGTAGCGGCGGATCTGCTCACCAGCATCACGGGCGCGCTCCCGGTTGCGCCAGCGATTGTCCGAATGGGACGGGGCTTCACCCACTATGCGCGCTATGGCGGCATTGAGTGCCGGGTCCTCCACCCCTTCGACGCGCGCCAGTGGCACCGCAGACGCCGAAGCGCCTGTCAGCGCAAGCACGCTGGCTGCGAGGAGGATATGCCGGCGGATGGGCAAGATTGCTCTCAATTGTTGTTCCGTTTCGCCTTACCCCAGCACCGTCCACCTTATGGCTTCAAGGCTCTGGCGTCATTACCGGTTGCAGGTTAGCGGCCAATCGCGCGGGCGCACACAAGCTAACCGGAATTTCATGTTGGTGCGGCGCCGCGCCCACTGTGCAAACGCAGTAGACGCGTTAGGTTAGCCAGGACGCGTGAGGGTGGGTGACCATGGGCAGTGACGTGCAGGACGTTCGTGAGGAGCGCAGCTGGCTGGGCTGGGTGCAGCTTGCCATCATTATCGCCATCATAATCCTGTCCCTTTCCTTGACGGCCTGGCTGGCGGCCAGCAGCGCGCGGCCCGCCTCCAATGGTAACGGCGCGGACATGACGGCCGCTCCTGTCGAGATAGTGCGTCCGCGCGCCGCCGCGCACACCGTGCGCGTACGCACGACCGGCACGGTGCGGGCGCGGGCGCTGGTCAATCTGACGCCGGAAGTGGGCGGGCAGGTAGTGGAGGTGTCGCCATCGGTGCGCTCCGGCGCGCGCTTTGAGGCGGACGAGACCTTGGCGTTGATCGATCCGCGCAATTACCGTCTGGCGGTTGACCGGGCGGGGGCGGCCTATGCGGACGCGCAAAGCGCGCTGCAGCGCCTTGACGCCGAAGCCGCGCTGGCGCGCGAGGAATGGGAGGCGCTCTATCCCGGCCAGCCCATTGCGCCGCTCACCGCACTCGAACCCCAGCTGGAGGCTGCGCGCGCCCGTGTTACCTCCACGCGCGCCGATCTCCAGCAGGCCCGGCTCAATCTGGACCGTACGCGCCTGCGCCTGCCCTTTGACGGGCGCATTGCCGAGGCGCGTATCGAGCTTGGCCAGACGCTTGGCGCAGGCCAGCCCTATGGCGAAGCTTATGCCATTGATGCGCTGGAAATAGCCGTGCCGTTAAGCCCGGAGGAGCTGGCCAGGATCGCGCCGGCAACCGGGCGCACCGTCCAGCTCAGCTTCGAGGCTGGCGCAGCGCCCGCCATGACAGGCACGATTGTGCGCGAGGGTGCGCGGCTGGACGACAGGTCGCGCCTGATTACCGTCTTCATCCTGCCTGATGATCCTGAAAGCCTGCGTCCGGGCCTGTTTGCCAATGTCTCGATAGACGGGGCGACGCTCTCCGAGGCGGTCAGTCTTCCCGCCTCGGCGCTTGCTGGTCTCTCCCAGGTGCGCATTGTGCGAGACAACCGCATTGTCCCGGTGGAGGTCACCGTTCTGGACCGCTCTGAAGGACGCGTGGTTGCTGCGCCGTTCGATGCCGGTGACGGCGTTATCGTCTCGCCCTTGCCGGAATCGGTTCTGGGCGGGCCGGTCACCATTATCGCGGAGCGGGAAAATTGAGCGGCGCACGCCCTTCGGGTTCTCCTGACACGCCCGCAGAGCAGGGTCTGCCCGGCGCGGGTCTGATCCGCTGGTTTGCCGATAATCCGGTGGCGGCCAATCTGGTGATGATCCTGCTGCTGCTCAGCGGCGCGATCAGCGCAGCCACCATGCGCACCGAAGTGTTTCCCACGTTCACCCCGCGCACCATCATCGTCTCGGTGCTCTATCCCGGGGCGACACCCGAAGATGTGGAGCAATCCATCACACGCCGCGTGGAAGAGGCCGTTATCGGCCTTGATGGTGTGCGTGAGGTGCGCGCCACGGCTGCTGAGAATGTCGGCACGGTCACGATAGAAATCAGTGAGTTCGCCAATCCGCGCATTGTCCGCGACGATGTGCAGACGGCGGTGGACTCGCTGGTGAGCTTCCCGCCCGCCGATGCCGAGCAGCCGCAGATACGCATTCCCCAGCCCACGACAACCGTGCTCACCCTGGTGCTGACCGGCGCGGTGGACGAGGGGGCATTGCGCCGCGCGGCTGAACAGGTGGAACGCGATCTGCTGGGCGTGAGCGGCATTTCCACCGTGCAGCTGCGCGGGGTGCGCCCCTATGAGATTTCCATTGCGGTGTCGGAGGAAGCGCTGCGTGCCTATGGCCTCACCTTTGGAGAGGTGGCCCAGGCCCTTCGCGCCGCGTCGATAGACCTCTCCGGCGGACAGATACGCACCGGAGCTGGTGAATTCCTCTTGCGCACCAATGCGCGCGCGGAAACCGGCGAGGCGTTTGAGGAGATTGTCCTGCGCGCGCAGGCCGACGGTTCGCGCATCCGTGTGCGTGATGTGGCAAGTGTCACGGACGGATTTGCCGAAGACCCGCTCATCAGCCTGTTCAACGGCCAGCCGGCAGCCCTTGTCGATGTGCAGCTGCGCGGCAATGAGGATTTGTTACGGGTGCGCGCGCGGGCCATGGCCTATGCCGATGAAGCGGTCCTGCCGCCGGGCATTTCCTTGAGCGTTGCCAGCGATCAGAGCCAGGTCTTCCGCGACCGGGTCTCGCTGCTGGCGCGCAACGCCATTCTCGGCTTCACCCTCGTCTTCCTGCTTCTGGTGCTGCTTCTGGACTTGCGCCTTGCCTTCTGGGTGGCGCTGGGCGTGCCGATTGCGTTTCTGGGCGGTTTCACCCTGTTTGGCGCAGCCGGGGTGACGCTCAACTTCATCACCACGTTCGGACTTATCATCGTGCTGGGCATCGTGGTGGATGCAGCCATTGTGGTGGGCGAAAACACCGACCGTGAACGCATGAAGGGCCGATCCAACAAGGAGGCGGCCATTGCCGGGGTGACAGGGGTTGCCGCGCCGGTGCTGGTTGGCGTGCTGACAACGGTCGCCGCGTTCGGGCCGCTTGTGTTCATCACCGGCACGTTTGGCGAGATCACCCGGCCCATCCCGATACTGGTTATCTCCATTCTGGTGGTTTCGCTGATCGTTGCCTTTTTCGTCCTCCCGACCCAGCTGGCAGGCGGTTCCACCTGGTCGCGCGGCCCCATGCGGGCAATCCAGACTCGCGTGGACAGTGTCGTGGCCGGTTTTGCCGACAACGCCTTGCGCAGCTGGACGCAGTTTGCCGGGCGCATGCGCTATCTGGTTGCGGTGGCGGGTTTCTGCGTCCTGATCGCCTGCTTTACCCTGCTGGGCACCGGCACAGTCCGTTTTGTCTTCTTCCCCAATATCGAGGCTGATTCCATCACGGCCAGCCTCGTTCTGCCTACCGGCGCCCCCTTTGAGGCGACGCACGCCGCCGCACGGCGCATGCTGGACGAGGCAGAGGCCATGCAGGCGGAATATGCAGAGCGCGGCGAGCCGGTCTTTGAGTCCATTTCCGCGGTGATTGGCGGGCAGACCAGCCTGTTCGGCGGGCCGGGCTCGGTCAGCTCTACGTCCATCGCATCCCATGTCGCCCAGATCGAGATACGCCTCGTTCCCTCCTCACAGCGCCGCCTGTCCTCTACGGAGCTGGAGCGCGAATGGCGCACCCGTATCGGCCAGCTGGCCGGGGTCGAGCGCCTGACATTCACCGCCTCTGCCGGGCCCCAGAATCCGGATATCGCCTACCAGCTCTCCCATCCCGACAATGAAACGCTGGAGCAGGCGGTAAACCAGCTGGTCGCGGGCCTGCGCGATATCGACGCCGTGAGCGGCATTGACGGGGGTTATGAGCTGGGCAAGCGCCAACTGAATTTTGCGCTGACCCCGGCTGGCGATGCGGCGGGCCTTCGCGCCTCCGACATTGCCCGGCAGGCCCGTCAGGCCTTCTTCGGCGAGGAAATCCAGCGCATCCAGCGCGGCAGCGAGGAAGTGCGCGTCTTTGTGCGCTATCCGCAAGGCGAACGCACCAGCCTTGATGACCTGTCGCAATTCCGGGTGCGTGCCGCCGATGGCACGGCCATACCGTTAAGCGTGGCGGCCGATATCACCGAAACACGGTCTCTGACGGCCATCGACTCAGTGGACGGCCGCCGCGTGATCGAGGTGACAGCCGATGTGGACCGCGCCATCCTCACGCCCGATGACGCGCGCGCCATCGTGGAGAACCGCCTTCTGGCAGACCTAACATCACAGTTTCCGCAATTGCGCTGGGAGCTCTCCGGTGCGGGCCGCGATCAGGCGGAGGATTTTGCTTCCATCGGGCAGGGTTTCCTGTTTGCCGTCATCATCATGTACGCCCTGCTGGCCACCCAGCTGGGCAGTTATGTACAGCCGCTGGTCATCCTGATCGCCATTCCCTTCGGCGTGGGCGGGGCGATCTTCGGCCATTTCCTCATGGGGTATGACGTGTCCTTCCCGTCGCTCTTCGGGATGGTGGCGCTCTCCGGCGTGGTGGTGAACGCCTCCATCGTGCTGATGGACCGCTATAATCTCAATGTCAGACGGGGATATACGCCCGCCGACGCGATCTCGGAGGCGACGGCAAGGCGCTTCCGGCCCATCCTCATCACGACGCTGACGACCGCTTTTGGCCTGCTCCCCATCATGCTGGAGACCAGCCCGCAGGCGCAATTCCTGGTGCCGATGACCATTTCGCTGGGCATTGGCCTGCTCTTCGCTTCCGCGCTTATCCTGCTGCTCCTGCCAGCCTATGTGCTGATTGTGGAGGATTTGCGCGGGGTGAGAGTGCGCGAGGTCCAGCCCCAGGCCGAACCGGCCGAATAGAGGCTGCACACACCGCCCGGCTTGACCCATGGCGTGTGGAGGCTCACTTATCCCGGCCATGAGCGCCCAGGGCCCCGATAACGCGATGCTTGAGCCTGCCGATCCGGCAGCACCCGCCCGTGAGGGCGGAGCCGAAGGCGTGGAAATCGTCACTTTCGGCTGCCGCCTGAATGCCTGGGAAAGCGAGGTCATGCGCGATCATGCGCGCGAGGCCGGGCTTTCCGGCGCGATCATCATCAATACTTGCGCGGTGACGAACGAGGCGGTGCGTCAGGCACGCCAGACCATACGCCGCATGAAGCGCGATAACCCGTCCGCGCAAATGATCGTGACGGGTTGCGCCGCCCAGATTGACCCCAAACGCTTTGCCGCCATGCCGGAAGTGGACCGGGTCATCGGCAATGCGGAGAAGCTGAAAAGCGATACCTTCCGTGCGCACGCCATCTCCGGCGGCGAGACTGTCTCGGTCGGTGACATCATGGCCGTGACAGAAATCGCCGGGCATCTGGTGGACGGGCTGGAGGGCCGTGCGCGCGCTTATGTGCAGGTGCAGACGGGCTGCGACCATCGCTGCACCTTCTGCATCATCCCTTACGGGCGCGGCAATGCGCGCTCCGCCCCTGTGGGCGATGTGGTCGATCAGGTGCGCCGCCTGGTCGAGACCGGCCATACTGAAGTCGTGCTCACCGGCGTCGATATGACCAGCTGGGGCAATGACCTGCCCGGCGCGCCAAAGCTTGGCCGGCTGGTAAAGGCAGTCCTCAAACTGGTGCCGGATCTCAAACGCCTGCGGCTTTCCTCCATCGATGCCATCGAGATTGATGATGATCTGATGGACGTGATCGCCAGCGAAGACCGCTTCTGCCCCTATCTGCATCTGTCCTTGCAAGCAGGCGACGACATGATCCTCAAACGCATGAAGCGCCGTCATCTGCGCGCCGATGCCATCGCGCTGACAGACAGGCTTAAAGCCCTTCGCCCCGATATCGCCTTTGGCGCGGACCTGATTGCCGGTTTCCCGACCGAGACCGACGAAATGTTTGAAAACTCGCTGCGCCTCGTGGATGAGTGCCAGCTCGCCTATCTGCACGTCTTTCCCTATTCGCCCCGCCCCGGCACGCCGGCTGCGCGCATGTCGCAGGTCGATGGCACTATCATCAAGGAACGCGCACGCACCTTGCGCGAAAAGGGCGAGGCGGCGCTGGCCGCCCATCTGGCCGCCATGGTAGGGCGCGAAGAGGTGTTGTTGGTGGAAAAAGACGGTCTGGCGCGCGCGGGCAATTTCGCGCCCGCCCGCATGGACAGCCCGGCCCGGCCCGGCGCGCTGGTGCGCGCGGCCATTACGGGCCATGACACTACCCATCTCATCGCAGACGCGCTGGAGGCGGTATGAACTGGTTCGGCTTTGGCAAGAAAAAGAACAAGCCGGAGGCGGAAACACCTGTCGAGGCTGCTCCGGTAGAGCAATCTGACGCGCCAGCCCCGGCTCCGGGAGAGGAGACGCCGGCGCCTGTTGCCGGTCCGGTTCAGGGTGATGCCGTCACGCCAGTGCCCGATCCCGCCATGGAGCCGGAGCCAGCACCCGAACCCGAAGCGCCGCCCGTTCCGGCAAAGCCTGAAGGCTTTTTCAAGCGGCTCTCATCGGGTCTTGCCAAATCCTCCGCCCAGCTATCGGGCGTCTTCACAAAGCGCAAGCTGGACAGCGAAGCCCTCGACGAGCTGGAGGACTTGCTGATCGCGGCTGATCTCGGCGCCGCCACAGCTGCCAAGGTGATCGACCGGCTGGCAAAGGACCGCTTCGACAAGGATGTCACCGACACCGAAATTCGCGAGGCGCTGGCCGATGTCATCACCGAGACGCTGGAGCCCTATCAGGCCCCGCTCGATATTTCCGGCCCTGCCCCGCAAGTCCTGCTCTTCGTCGGCGTCAATGGGTCGGGCAAGACGACCACGCTGGGCAAGCTGGCCGTGAAGATGACGCGTGAGGGCGCCAATATCATCACCGCAGCCGGTGACACATTCCGCGCGGCGGCTGTGGAGCAGCTGGAAGTCTGGTCAAAGCGCGCAGGCGCGCAATTCCTCTCCCGGCCCCACGGGGCAGATGCGGCGGGGCTTGCCTATGACGCGGTACAGGAAGGCAAGCACCAGAAAGCCGACGCCGTCCTCATCGACACGGCAGGCCGCCTGCAGAACAAGGCCGAGCTGATGGAGGAGCTGCGCAAGATATTGCGCGTGATCGCCAAAATGGACGAGGCGGCTCCTCATCATGTCGTGCTGGTGCTGGACGGCACGGTCGGCTCCAACGCCATCTCGCAGGCCGAAGCCTTCATGGAGGCAGCACGCGTCACCGGTATCGTGATGACCAAGCTCGATGGCACAGCCAAGGGCGGCGCGCTGGTCCAGGTGGCCGAAAAATTCGCCCTGCCCATCCATTTCATCGGTGTCGGCGAGGGCGAGGATGATCTCCAGCCCTTCATCGCGCGTGATTTTGCCAGAGCGCTGGCGGGGCTGGACGCCTGATGGACGTAAATGCGCTCGCCGCGCTCGCCATGATCGGCTCGGCCATGGCGCATTCGGTGATGACGCTGTTCACCAAGCAGGCGAAGGACACGCTGGTCTTTCGCGCGGTGACCATCGTGCTGTGCGTGCCGGTCTGCCTGCCGCTGGCGATTATCCTGCCCTTTCCCGAATGGGAGGTGTGGCGCTTCCTGCTGCTCGGCGCCGCCATCATCTGGGCGTTCAACATGTTCCTCATCGCCGCCTTCCAGCGCGGCGAGATGAACCTCGTTTATCCGGTGATGCGCGGGGCCGCGCCCGCCATGGCGGGGCTATTTGCCTTTTTCTTCCTTGATGAGACGCTGAGCCTGATTGCCATTATCGGCCTTGCTACCGCGTCGGGCGCGATTGTCGCCTTTGCCTGGCCGGAGAAAAACGGCGTACCCAAGGCGGCGGCTCTGGGCTTTGCACTGTCGGCGGCTGTTATGACGGCAGGTTATACGGTGGTGGACGCATCGGGCGTACGCGCCGCCGGTGATCCGATCCTTTATGCGGTCTGGTTCTTCCTGCTCTCGGCGGTAACGATGTGGGTCACGGCGATTGCCCGGCGCGGACGGCGCATTGTGACGGCAGCGCTGCAGGAGCTTCCCGGTTCAGCGAAAAGCATGGTCTTCAATCTCGCTACCTACACGCTCGCGCTCTACGCCTATTCGGTCGCACCGGTCGCCCCGATGGCTGCGCTGCGCGAGACCTCCATCGTGTTCGGCGCGATCCTTGCCGCCCTCGTGCTGAAAGAGCCCTTCGGTCTGCGCAGGGGCGTGCTGGCGCTAATCCTCGCAGGCGGTCTGGCGCTGTTGCAGCTGGGCTAGCTACCAATCCGGCTGGCCAAGGCTTGCGTAATCAGGCAAGGCTCTCACCCGTCACACTAGCGCTGAACAGGAACGCCCCGCCATGAGCACGAACGGCAAGACAATCGGACAGGGAGCAAGGCTGCTGGTTGATGTCGGCCCGGCTGCGGTCTTCATGATCAGCTATAATATCGCCAACCGGGTGCTGGACGAGGGCGCGATCTACTGGTCGACCGGGCTGTTCATGGCCGCGACCGCGATTGCGCTGGCCTATGCGGCGATCTCCCAGAAGCGTTTCCCGCCGATGCTGGTCGTCACCTTCGTGATCGTCACCCTCTTTGGCGCGATGACGATCTATCTGCAGGACCCGATCTTCATCTTCATCAAGCCGACCATCATCAACCTGCTGTTTGCGTTCACGATCCTGTTCAGCTTTGCTTTCGGCTTCAATGTGTGGAAGGCGCTCTTCTCGTCCGTGTTCGAGATGCCCGAACGCATCTGGACCATTCTGGCGATCCGCTGGGCGCTGTTCTTCATCTTCCTGGCGGCGGTCAACGAAGTGCTGTGGCGCCACATCACCGACAGCGTGGTGGTGGATTCTGCGCGCATGTTCGACTGGCTGGAGCTGTCGGAAGCCTTCTGGGTCAATTTCCGCCTTCTGGGCACCTATCCGATCTTCGCGGTCTTCGTGGCCCTCAACATCCCGATCACGCTGAAATGGGCGCGCGCACCCGGCGAGGGTGATGATGAGGAAGGTGGCGATGCAAGCGCGACCGGCGAGGAAATTCCGCAAGGCGAGACCGCTGGGAGCGAACCGGACGCCACGCCTGCACGGTAGTGGTTGCGAAAAACTCCCGCGCCAGCGCTCTTGACTATGGTCACGGCGAGTTGATTGTGCAGGTGCGAGCTTCGCGCATTACAGTTAGTTCATGATGTTGATCCCAGCTCTTCTTGCTTTCGCGCTCACCGATGCCTGTGCCAGCTACCCCGCCGGCATTGGCGAAACGCCCAATCCGGATCATTCCGAGCAGACGCCGGTCGTGGTGGAGCTGTTTACCAGCCAGGGCTGCCCGCCCTGCGTGGAGGCCAATCGCCGTTTTGGTGAGCTGGCTGCGCGCGATGGCGTCATCGCGCTCTCCTATGGCGTAGATTACTGGGACATGTTCGGCTGGGAGGACCAGTTCGCCCAGCCCGCCTTTGCTGACCGCCAGAAGGATTATATCCGCGCCGGTGAGGCGAACCGCGTCTTCACGCCCCATTTTGTCATCAATGGCGGGCCGGAGCGTCTGCGCTTCACCCGTGATGACGTGCCGGCCCGGGTTGCGACCAGCTTGCCGCTGAACGGCGATATCGCCCTGTCACGCCTGTCCGGTCAGCGGCTTCGTCTGGAACTTGATGGCCCGGCTCGTGAAAACCCGGCCGAGGTATGGGCCGTCACCTACCGTCCCGGCCTGATCGTGGTGCCTATTGATGGCGGGCGCAATGCCGGGGCCGAGATGGAGCACCATAATACGGTGGCCGCGCTGGAGCGCCTCGATGACTGGCATGGCGGGCATTACGCGCTGGAATTTGCCGGTCCGGCGGAGGATTTCGGCCTGGCCGTGCTGGTGCAGGATGGCCCCGGCGGCCGGCTCGTCGCTGCCTCGCGCCTGCGCGACTAGCAGGCGGCTATTATTCGGTCACCGGCGTGACAGAGCGCGTGGCGGCCTGCTCCAGCGGACGCGTCATGCGCTCATAGGCATCCCCGCTCACCACAAACCAGAACCCCTCCACATGACGGTGCAGGGTTGAAGCCTCGTCCATCACGTCGTGATTACTGGCATCGACGCTGATCTGCGCGCGGATCGCGCCTTCTTCGCGGAAAAAGCGGTATTCGTAGACCAGCCCGTCAAAGGTCGATGCCCGGTGAAGCGCTATCGGCGCGCCTGCATCGTCACCCGCCTCACCCACATCGCGAAAGCGCACGCGCGCGCCGGCATTGGCCACACCGTTGGCGGCCCCGGCCGTGATGAGCTGCCATGTGCGCGGGCTGGCCAGATCGAAATTGCGCGCGGCCGGGCTTTCGCGCTCGAGAATATAGGCCGGGCCGCTTTCCGGCACGATATAGGCCCGCGCAATGCGCGACGGCTCCAGATTGAAGAAATCAAGGCCCAGCCAGCGCCCCGGATCGGCAATGTCGGGCAGGCTGCCCTCAACGGCAAAGGCGCGCTCCTGCCTGCCTGTGCGGATATAGAGCCGGTTGTCTCCGCGCGTATCACCCACGATTAGCGAGGCGAGCCTGTTCCCGTCCGCATCGGTGATGACCAGGCTGGTGCCGGATCCGCCAAGGGCGGGATCATCCAGGCCCAGCCGGTCAAACCGGGCCGGATCCTGGGTCAGCGCAGCCGTATAGCTCAGCGATGATAATCCCGCATCCAGCTCGGCCAGATATTCCGCGCGTACCGGATAGTTTCCGCGCGAGGGCATGGTCCAGCCATTTTCTGTCCGCTCCATACGGAACAGATTGTCAGAGGTGATGATCTCGATACCCGCAGCGCGGCCTGCCATGTCGCTCCAGCCCGGCAGGACCGGGCCGGACACGTCCCGGCGCGCGTCACGCAAGGCATCGCTGACAAGAGCGGCGCTGCCCAGGGCCAGAAGCGCGAAGCCGCAAAGCGCGATGACAAAGGCGCGCCGGGCGCGGCGGCCAAACAGGCGGTAGCGGATCATGTGCGCCGCCTCCGCCGGATCAGGGTGGTCGCCACGGCCATCACGATGACCAGCAAGGGCGGCACCCAGATGGTCCAGAACTGCAGCCGGTTTTCCAGTGCCACGATTTCACGCCGGAAACCGCGCTCCACATCGCGCAAGGCGGCGCGGGCCGCGACAATCCGTTCCCTCAATGCGTCGGCGCGTGCCGCGCTTGCCGCCCCGGCCCCCCCCAGCGTGGAGGCTTCCCCGGCGGCGCTCAGGCGGGCCAGAGACCCTTCGGCATCGGCCAGCTCCGCGCGCAGCCCGTCCTGCAGCTCGCGAAAGCGTGTTTCCGCCTCGGCGCGCAGGGCTTCGACACGCACCATGGGACGGGCCGATCCGCTGCGTGAGCGCAGATTGACCAGGGCCGGATCACCCGCCAGCGTGTCAGCAAGGTTCAGCATCAGTGCCAGATTGTCGGCGACCATCTGGTCTCCGCTCGCCCCGTCAGCGCGCAGATAGAAGGCAGGGTCCAGCCAGTCCGCATCGGCGATGACGATGATCTCCGCTTGCGCCGGCCCCTCGATATGCGCCGATGCCTCAAAGCGTATCTCACCGGCAGGCGGGCCGTCAGGAAAGGCCGTGCTGATAGGACCGGACAGCTGCGCGGCCAGTGTCAGCGGCGCATTGCTATCGGGCACATAATCGCGCTGCAGCGCGTCCGGCGAGGGCGAGGTCGCCGCGATATCGCCGTCCATGCGCGCCCCGTCCTGCCCGGTCACAATAAGCGGATTGAAGCTCGCCTGCCCGCCCAGCGGTTCCAGCAGGCCGGGCGAGCCGAAATTCACCCCTTGTGACAGGGCTGAAGTTGCCGGCATGGCGTCTGACAGGCCGGAGGGCGGCACTGAGAACCAGAGCGGATAGGCGCGCGTGCGGGTGCGCCCTGCCTCGCTGACCTGAACGGGCAGGCCATGCTCGCGGTCCATCGCCACATAGCTTGGATCATAGCCCACCCCCCAGCGCGTCAGCAGGCGCGGCAGGCGCGAGGTGCGCAGCGCATTGACCGGCGGCAATCCGTCCGGCCCGGTGCGCAGCGCCAGATGGGCCAGCGGATCGAGAGCGGCCAGCACGCGGCCCCGGCGCAGCGCAAACTGGTCGGCAAGATAAAGCTGCTCCTCGGTGAGGTTGGGCGGGTGCAGGAGGAAGAGCGCGTCTGCGTCGGGAATGGCGGTGAAACGCTCATCCAGCCAGCGCACATCATAGGTCTGCGCCAGCGCATCGATGATCGGATTGGCTGAGCGTCCATCCGGTCCCGGCGCGAAAGGCAGGGAGGAGATGATGGCGATGACGGGCGTGCGCGCGCGCTCCAGCTCCGCGATCACCCGGACGATCTCGTATTCCAGCCGGGCTTCTTCTGCCGGATCGAAAAAGGCGATGATACGCGTTCCGTCCAGCGTGTTGGTGCCGGTCAGGCCAAAGAAAAGCTGTCCGCCATCCTCGGTTGGCACCGCTTCAAGACCGGCGGCGATGGCCGCGTCCTCTGCCGGGCTGAAAGGCTGCGGGTCGATCTCTGAAAGCTGGATGCGTCCGCCAGAGCGCGCCGCGACACCGCGCAAAAGCTCGCGCACGCGCGCGCCATAGGCCCGCAGCGCCGGATAACGCGCCGCCGCGCCGCGCGAATAGTAGAAATTCAGCGCGACCGGCTCTTCCAGCCGGTTGATGACCTCGATCGTGCCGGGGCTGAGCCGGTAGAGCCGCCCCTCGGTCAGATCGAGGCGCACGCCGTCGGCAAACACGCCCGCCAGCAGGTTCAGGCCGACAAAGCCTGCCACCAGCCCGGAGGCGACGAGCGCGAGAAGCCGTGCCGGATTCATCGTCCGCCTCCGCGCCGCGTGTCGATCAGCGCCATGGCCAGCGCAAGGCCCGTTGCGATGAGCGAGAGGAAATAGATGAGATCGGCCAGGCTGATAACGCCGCGCCGCAGCGATTCAAAGCGTGACAGGGCTGACAGGCCCGCCATCGCCTCGGCAAACACGCCCGGCAGATGCGCCGCCACCGCGTCCAGCACCAGCGGCAGGCCGGCGGCCGTCAGGATGAGGCACACCCCCATGGCCAGCACAAAGGCGACGACCTGGTTGGAGGTGGTCGCCGACAGGGCCTGCGAGATCGCGAGATATCCCCCTGCCAGAAGCAGCCCGCCAAAATAGGCGGTGGCAATCGCGGCATTGTCCGGATGGCCCAGATAATTGACGGCCATCCACAAGGGGAAGGTTAGCGCCAGCGCCAGCGCCGCAAGGCTCCATGCGGCGAGGAACTTCGCCAGCGCCGCGGCCCATAGCGGTATCGGCGCGGCCAGCAGCATTTCCAGCGTGCCGGTCTCGCGCTCCTCGGCCCAGGCGCGCATGGCCAGCGCGGGCATCAGTACCATGAGAAGCCAGGGCAGATAGTCAAAAAGCGGGGTCAGATCGGCCCGGCCCGTATCGAAAAGCCGGCCCACATGCCAGGCAAAGCTCGGCGCGGCGATGGCAAAGGCGGTCAGGAACACCCAGGCCAGCGGGGTTTCGAAATAGGCGGCAAGCTCGCGCCTGAAGACGGCCCACAGCGCGGTCATGCGGATGGCCTCTTGCGGCTGCGTTTCAGCTTTGCGGCCGATTGCTCGGCGCTGTTGCCCGTCAGCATCCGGAAGGCACCGGCAAGGCTCTGGTCCGGCGCGCTGCCAATCAGGCCGGCGGGCGTTGTATCGCTGACAATACGCCCGCCTGTGATGACAATCGCGCGGGTGCATATCGCCTCGACTTCATCGAGCAGATGGGTCGAGATCAATATGGTTTTCTCCGGCGCCATCATGCGGATCAGGGCGCGCACCCCGTCCTTCTGGTTGGGATCCAGCCCGTCGGTCGGCTCATCAAGGACGAGAACGGCCGGATCGTGGGCAATCGCGGCGGCCAGCGCCGCACGGCGCTTGAACCCTTTGGAGAGCATGCCGATGGGCCGGTTGGCAGTCTCGCCCATGCGCGCGCGCTCCAGCGCCAGCTCGGCTGCGTTGCGAAGCGCCTTGCCGGTAAAGCCGCGCACACGCAGATGAAACCGGGTAAAGGCGCGCGGTGTCATGGCCGGGTAGGCGGGTGCACCTTCGGGCAGATAGCCAAGCGCGCTCTGGGCTGCGCGGCGTGCGCGCACCACATCATGGCCGGCAATCGCGGCTGTGCCGGAATCCGGTTCCAGACACCCGGTCAGCATGCGCATCGTGGTGGATTTGCCAGCCCCGTTCGGGCCGAGCAGGGCAACAACCTCGCCCTTTGCAGCCGAAAAACTGATGCCATCGACCGCGCGCGTGGGGCCGAAATGCTTCACAAGGTCATGCGCGTCTATCATGGGGCGGGCAAGAACCAGGTCGCAGGAAAAACGAGAAAGCAAAGCCATAGCGCGCCTGACGCGCCGCGGCTAGCCGCATCGGTGATGCTGGCGCGCAAGATACTGGAAAAAAGGGGGTGTACCGGCCAGCCCGGCAAGCCCGGATCCGGGGGGCTGGGGGGGCTGAAATCCAGATCAGGCTTGATGGCCCGGAACCGACCGGCACCGCTCAAAATGCGCACGCGGTGCGGCGCGCGGACGGCGGGAATAAGGCGGGACTGTGGCAGCGCATGAAATCTTTGTAAGTCGACGCGAATTCCCCCAAGCTGGGTCATCCGCAATCTGGACACCGGCATGACACCACTGGACGCGCAAGCTGGCAGCCCCAAGGTGATGTTCGATCGCCGCGAGCTGGATACGATTTTGCGTGTCTATGGCATGATGGTGGCGGCGGGCGAATGGCGCGACTACGCCATTGACGGCCTCAAGGACCGCGCGGAGTTTTCCGTTTTCCGCCACGCGGCGGAGTTTCCCCTCTACCGTATCGTCAAGACGCCTGCCGATGCGCGAAAGCAGGGCGCGTGGAAGATCGTTTCGGCCACCGGCGTGATCCTCAGGCGCGGCCATGAGCTGGCGCAGGTGCTGAAAGTTTTCGACAAGGCGCGGCTAAGGCTGGCGTGAGGTGACGATCTCTCTTGTCCTCCCCCGTTTACGGGGGAGGTGGTCCGAAGGACCGGAGGGGGGATGTTTTATTATGAGTTCCCCCCCCCTCGCCGCTTCGCGGCACTCCCCCCGTGAACGGGGGGAGACAGGGACAAGCCGGGCCATGACAACAGTTCGGCAACAAAAAAAGCCCCGGCCAGATGACCGGGGCGCTTTCATGTTCGAAAGGCGTTTGAAGCCTAGTCGCGATTGCCCAGCAGCATCAGGATGACCTGGAACATGTTCACGAACGCGATGTAGAGGTTCAGCGCGCCGTAATTGGTCATCACGGCCATGGAGCGCTGGTCGCCTGCAATGCTGGCATAGGTCAGCTTCAGGTTCTGCGTCTGCCAGGCGGTCACGCCTGCCATCAGCACCAGCACGGCCAGCTGGATAATCATTTCCATGCCGCTCGACTGGATGAAGAAGCTGTTGATGATACCGATGGCGATCACGCCCAGCACGCCCATGAAGAGGAAGACGCGCAAGGGCTGCAGGTTCGTCTTCGTGGTGTAGCCATAGAGCGACAGGCCCAGGAAGGCCGCGGCCGTGATGGCAAAAGCCTGCGCGATGGTGCCGAAGGTGATGTTCAGCGTCGTGCCCGACATGGTTTCGCCGGCAACGCCCGACAGGGCCAGCGCCACCCAGATGGACAGGCCAGAGCCGATCAGCGCGACAATCGCCCAGTACAGCACCGCCGATCCGACCGGAGAGGGGTTACGCATGAAGAACATCGAGCCGAACAGCAGCGCGATGGGACCAAACTGGACGACAAAGATCAGCGGCGGGGTCAGCACGGCCTGTGTCAGGGCCGGAATGGCCGCACTGCCGATCAGGAAGGCCAGCGCGCCCGACACAAGAAGGCCAAGGGCCATCTTGTTGTAGACGCCCAGCATGAAGCTGCGAAGCCCGGCATCGACGCTTGTGTCGAGCGTGCCTGCGCCATAGGCGGGTCTGGAAAACTGGTTCATGGGTGTCTCACTAACCTCATTGCAAACAGGGGCAGCGGACGGGTGCGACGGCACCCACGCTTGTTTCTATATATCATGGGGAAACACGCCCGATTCAAGGGAAACCGCCATGACAAGCTGTGTCAGGCGGCCCATATCTTTCCCCTCGTCCTTCGAGACGCCCGCTTCGCTCGCCCATTCAAACCCCAAACACTGTCATCACCCGCATTGCCTTGCCCCTCGTCATGCCCGCGCAAGCGGGCATCCAGAGCTGATTGGCAACTGTCTTTGCCCTTCGATCTCTGGACCCCCGTCGTCACGGGGGTGACGAAGAGGCGGAGGATAGATCCCCACTTATCCCCCTCCTGTGAACTTGCCGCATAATAGCCAGCGTTCATCTCCGGCAAGACGGCGGTCCGGAATGCGTCCCGGCCGGGAGATGAAGCGGTGACTTGAGACGGGGTGCGCCCTGATGTCTGGCCAATGCCGGGCATCGACGCGGGGTTCACCCTCAGGTTCAGGCGGCCGGCAGAGCGGAAAACCGTAGCGGGCGCGGCTCGTCTCACCCTTGTGGACGGCTATACAGGTCCAGCTGGACCGGCTGACCCTTGGGAGGGCTTGCTGACGTCACGGAGGCTACGGCTATGGAGCAGCGTAAGGTATCCGCCCCGGCTGAAGAAACACCTGCGTGCGGGCGGCCTTGAGAGGGCCCGTTTGAACGTTCGCGATTGGCCATCCCATGGCCGCCCGCGCCATCCGTTGCCTCAACCTCACTCCGGAACCGGGTGGGGATGGGGGTGTTGGACGCTGCGTCAGGCGGCTTTACGCTCGAAATCCATGAAGACCGGGTCGATATCGCCCAGATGCTTGGACTGGTAGCGCGTCGTGATGTGATCTTCCGGCGCGACACGCCAGTCATCGGCGCAAGCGGCCGTCCATTGAAGCTCCGGCACGTCCAGCAATAGCGGCAGCGCCCAGTCGGCATAGACGCGCACATCGGTTGCCACCCTCAGCCGCCCGCCCGGCTTCAGGATGCGCGACAGCTGAGCCGCGGTATCGGCCTGCACAAACCGCCGGAAGGCATGGCGCTTTTTCGGCCACGGATCGGGAAACAGCAGGAACACCCGGTCAAAAGCGGCATCGGGCATGCGTTCGATCTCGTCGCGCGCATCGGCGCGTTTCACCCGAACATTGGAAAGCCCGTGCTCCTCAATGCCGGTCAGCGCCTTGGCGACGCCATTGAGGAAGGGCTCGATCCCGATAAAGCCGGTATCGGATGCGCGCGCGGCCTGCCCGATCAGATGCTCGGACGCGCCAAACCCGATCTCCAGAACATGCGCCTTGAAGCCCGGCAGCAGGGCCTGCGGGTCAACCGCGCCCTCATCGGCCCAGCTAAGGCCCGGCAGCATCGTATCCACCAGATGCTGCTGGCGCGCCGACAGGGCATGGCCCTTGGCCCGCCCGTAAAGGCGCCGGGAGGAGGCGGGCTTTTCCTCGCTCATGGCGTCAGGCAAGGCCCTTGAGCTGGTCTACAAGGTCGGTCTTCTCCCAGGAGAAGCCGCCATCAGCGTCCGGCGTGCGACCGAAATGGCCATAGGCCGCCGTGCGCGCATAGATCGGCTTGTTCAGCTGAAGATGGGTGCGGATGCCGCGCGGCGACAGATTCATCAGCTGCGGCAGCACGCTTTCCAGCTTTGCCTCATCGATATTGCCCGTGCCGTGCAGATCGACATAGACCGCCAGAGGCTTGGCCACGCCGATAGCATATGCGAGCTGGATCGTGCACTTTCGCGCCAGCCCCGCTGCCACGACATTCTTGGCCAGATAGCGCGCGGCATAGGCTGCCGAGCGGTCCACCTTGGTCGGATCCTTGCCCGAAAACGCGCCGCCGCCATGGGGCGCCGCGCCGCCATAGGTGTCCACGATGATCTTGCGGCCCGTCAGGCCGGCATCGCCATCCGGTCCGCCAATGACGAACTTGCCGGTCGGGTTCACGTAGAATTCGTCCTCGGGCGGGAACCAGCCCTCGGGCAGCACCGATTTCACCACCGGGCGCACCAGCTCGCGCACCTCGTCCAGAGACGCGCCTGCAGTGTGCTGGGTGGAGACCACCACCGAGGTGACGCCAACCGGCTGGCCGTTCTCATAGCGCAGGGACACCTGCGACTTGGCGTCCGGCTCGAACTGTTTCACCGCGCCGGATTTGCGCAGCCGGGCCATCTCTTTGAGGATCTGGTGGGAATAGAGGATGGGGGCTGGCATCAGTTCCGGCGTCTCGTCGGTGGCAAAGCCGAACATGATGCCCTGATCGCCTGCGCCTTCCTCGGTATAGGAGCCTGTGCCTTCATCCACACCGGCGGCGATGTCGGCGGATTGTTCGTGAAGATAGTTGGAGAAGGCCGCCGTTTCCCAGTGGAAGCCGTCCTGCTCGTAGCCGATATCCTTCACCGCTGCGCGCACGGCCGCCTCTATCGCGTCACCGGACACCTCATTGGCGCAGCGCACCTCGCCAGCCAGCACGATCCGGTTGGTGGTGGTCAGCGTTTCGCACGCCACACGCGCCACCGGGTCGCTGGCAAGATAGAGGTCAACGATCGTGTCGGAGATACGGTCGCATACCTTGTCGGGATGCCCCTCAGAAACACTCTCGCTGGTAAAGATATAGGATGAACGCGCCACAAATGACCTCATATAAAGCTTCCTTTATATGCGGGCTTAAAGACCATCTGGGCCGCGAACGCAAGCGGGGAAGTGTGTACCCGCCCTATTCGCCGGCCTGATCGCTGTCGGCCAGCGAGCGGACAAGCTCGAGTACACGGCGGCGCACCTTGGGGTCGGTGATTTTCGAAAAGGCCTGTGCCAGCGCCACGCCGTCGGGCGATTGCAGGAAGTCATTGACGATCGGCGTCTGGTCGCCTTCGGCAAATCCGGTGGGCTGCTGCGCCGTGCTGGTGGCGCCATCGTAGAAGAAGGAGACGGGCACTTCGAGAACCCGCGCCAGATGCCAGAGCCGTCCGGCACCGATGCGATTGGCCCCGCGCTCATACTTTTGCACCTGCTGGAACGTGACGCCGAGCTCCTCGCCAAGCTTCTCCTGGCTCATTTCCATCATCTGCCGGCGCAGCCGGACGCGTGAACCGACATGACGGTCTATCGGATTGGGCTCTCGCGGGTTGGGCGGCATGACAAACTATCCTTGAACAAGCAAAGCCCACATGTCCTTGATAACAATAGCACAGTGAGTTTCACTATCGAAGCGAAAACAATCTCAGGTGTTACTGTCTCTGGTTTCGGGCAGAGGCAATGAAAACGGCAAGTTGCAGGCCTCCAAGTAATATAAGCCCGCCTGCAATCCATAGAGAATTTCCATGAACCGCGTATACCACTGGTTGGAGCGCCGAAGGCAGGTTTATGTCAAGTGTTTCGTTCATTTGTGGATCAGTTAACCGGACTGCCCGGCCGTAGGAATCGATCAGTCCGGATGCCCCTAGCGATGCCGAGCGCACCATGGGCAACCCTTCTTCAATCGCCCGGTAGCGCGCCTGATTGAGATGTTGGCGCGGGCCGGCCGAATTTCCATACCACGCATCGTTGGAAATATTGAGCAGGAAGGCTGGCCGGTTGTCCCCGCGCGGTGCAAAGCGGGGAAAAATCACCTCATAGCAGATCAGCGGCGCGAAATCAGGCAGCCCGGCTATCGAGAGAGTTTGCGGCCCCGGCCCGGGTGTGTAGTAGGGCGCGTTCATTGCCAGGGTGGTGAAGCCGAAAAGTCCGGTAATCAGCTGCACCGGATTGCCTTCACCGAACGGTACCAGACGCACCTTGTCGTAGATGGCTTCAACCGCGCTAGCATCCTGCGATATCTGCAAGGCGGCCAGCGAGTTATAGTAAAGCTCGCCTTCGGGGAAGCGTTCCCGGCGCGTCACCCCGCTCCATAGCCTTGTACCTTCGGGCAGCGTGTCCTCGATGCGCACCAGAACGCGGGTGTCTTCCAGCATCACGGTGGGAATGGCGCCCTCCGGCCAGATCACCGCGTCCACATCCTCAAGGCCGGGCTGCATGGTCAGGTCGAGATAGGTCTGGAGAATGGGCAGCCGGTTGGCGTAGCGCTTCTCGCGCTGATCGACATTGACCTGCACGATGCGCAGCCGTGTGTCGGTGAGGCTGTTGTCAGCTCCGGCGAGGCGCGTACTGCCCCAGCCCCACATTCCTGCCAGCATCACGGTGCTCAGGGCCAGCGGCAAGGCGCGCACCAGCCAGTGACCGCGCCCGGACAGGGCCGCCGGGCTGGCAAAGGCAAAGAGCACGAAGGCGGAAAGCCCCAGCGCGCCAATCAGGCTCGCCATCTGGCTGATAGGCGTTCCCGCTTCAAAGACATGGCCGGGCAGATTCCACGGAAAACCCGAAAACAGCACCGAGCGGGCAAATTCCACGATCGTGAACAGCACGGCGAACACGCCGATGCGCATAGGCCCGTCCGGCGCAAAGCGCGTGTAGAGACTGCTCGCCAGCCCCCAGAACAGGGCAAGCCCGCCCGGTAGCAGGGTCAATGGCGCCCAGATCAGCCAGGCATGTTCCTCGGCGCTGACGAGGAAGGCATTGGCCACCCACCATGTACTGCCAAGGAAATAGCCGGCGGCAAATGCCCAGCCGCGCCAGAAGCCGGCGAGCAAGCGCCGCTCGCGCCCCCGCGCCGCGTCCAGAGAGAGGACCAGCAGGACAACACCTAAAATCAGCGCTGGCGCGGAATGGAAGGGCGCATGGGCCAGCGTGGAGACAAGGCCGAGCGCAAACAGCGCTAGCCCGATGCGCCAGCCCCTGGCCGTCTGCCACCGGCCAAGCAGTGCCACGCTCATATGCATGCCGCGGCGGGCCAGATCAGGGATACGCATTATTGCAGGTTCGCGGCGTCTCCGGCGCCGTCCTTGCGCGAACGGATACGTACCCGGCGGATGCGGCGCGGATCGGAATCGAGAATTTCAAACTCCAGCCCGGTCGAGTGGGCGATCACCTCGCCGCGTTCAGGCACCCGCCCTGTCAGCATGAAGACCAGCCCGCCCAGCGTATCGACATCCTCGATCTCGTCTTCGGTCGCCACCGGACGGCCCAGCGCCTCGGCCAGCTCATCAAGCGATGTGCGCGCATCGGCCTCCCAGACATGGGGTCCGCGCAGCCGGATCAGCGGACCTTCGGCCTCGTCATGCTCGTCATCAATCTCGCCAACGATTGGCTCCAGCAGGTCTTCAAGCGTTACCAGCCCGTCCGTGCCGCCAAACTCGTCAACGACCAGCGCCATGTGCATGCGGCGCGATTTCATCCGCACCAGCAGGTCCGCCGCGCGCATGGAGGGCGGCACATAGAGCAGCGGGCGGCGCACCTGCGGCAGGATTTTCGCCGCCGCCCAGTCCTCCGGGCGCTGACCGTCAGGATTGCCGGCCAGATGGGCAATCAGATCCTTGATGTGCACAACGCCGACCGGATCGTCGAGGGTTTCGCGATAGACCGGCAGGCGCGAATGGGAGGCGTCGGCGAACAGGCGCGCCGCATCACCCAGCGGGGTATCGATATCCATGGCCACGATGTCGGCGCGCGGCACCATCACATCGGCCACGCGCAGCGCATCGAGCGCGTTTACATTGAAGGAAAGCTCCCGGTCGCCAGTCTGGCCCGTCTGGTTTCCGCCCGTCTCCTGCGCTTCGGTGCCAGGACCGTTGGCAAGTTCCGGAACGGGGCGCCGGTGTATCGCGCCTTTCAGCCGGGCCATGAGACTTCGTCTTGGCGGATCGTCACTCATCACGCTCATATGCGTTCTTTATAGGGATTCGCGATGCCCAGCCGGGCAAGGGCCGCGATTTCCACTGCCTCCATCTGTTCTGCCTCGGCCTCTTCCTTATGGTCAAAACCGTTAAGATGAAGAACGCCGTGCACCGCAAGATGGGCCGCGTGATCCACAAGCGCAATGGCGCGCGTGTTGGCTTCGCCCTGACAGGTCTCGAAGGCAAGGGCGACATCGCCGGGATAGTGCTCCGATTCCGGTGCCGGGAAGGACAATACATTGGTCGGGCTGTCCTTGCCCCGGAAACGCTGGTTCAGCGATTGCAGCTCGCCGTCGCCGGTAAACAGGATCACGGCCGGACCGGGCCGCGCCCCGTCAATCAGCGACAGGGCGGCCGCGACCGCTTCAAGGCAGCGCGCTTCCAGCCCGGCAACCATCTGCCAGCCTTCGTGCTCGATCACGATCTCGCAGGCCGGTTCATCCACCATGTGTCTTGTCCGCCTGCTCATAGGCATCCACGATCATGCCCACCAGATCATGGCGGACCACATCAGCGCGGGTAAAGCGCGTGACCGCAATGCGCGGTACATTGCCCAATATGCCCAGCGCATCGGCCAGCCCGGACGGCTCGCGCGGGCCAAGATCCACCTGCGAGGGATCGCCCGTGACCGCCATGCGTGAACCCTGACCCAGCCGGGTCAGCATCATGCGCATCTGCGCACGGGTGGTGTTCTGGGCTTCATCGCAGACAATGAAGGCCCGGTTCAGCGTGCGCCCGCGCATGAAGGCGAGCGGTGCCACCTCGATACGGCGCTCCTCACGCATCTTGTCGACAACCTTCTGGGTCAGCGCATCGCGCAGAGAGTCCCAGATTGGCAGGAGATAAGGGTCGATCTTCTCGTTGAGATCACCGGGCAGGAAGCCCAGCCGCTCGCCCGCCTCCACAGCCGGACGCGTGATGATAAGCCGGTCAATCTCTCCGCGCGCCAGCTTGGCCGCGCCCCACGCCACCGCGAGCAGGGTCTTGCCGGTCCCGGCAGGGCCGACCCCGAAAATCATATCGTAGCGTGTCTCGTCTTTCAGCGCGCGCACATAGTCCGCCTGACCATTGGTGCGGGCGGCAAAGCTCACCCCGCGCGGCACACGGATGATGGTTTCCTCACCGGCGCTGACCGGCGTGTCGTCCATCCGGCAGGCGGCGCGCACGGTTTCAGGATCAATGACAAGGCCGGATTCCACGCGTGCATACAGCGAATGGATCACGCGGGCCGCATCGGTGCGCGCGCGCTTTTCCCCGCCAGACAGCAAGAGCTGCCCGCCGCCGGGCGCTTCGACATGCACGCCAAGCTCGGTTTCCAGCGCTATCAGATTGGCATGGCCGGGGCCTGCCAGTGCGCGCACATGGGCGGCATCATCGAAATGCAGGGTTTCTGCAGGCGCGCGCCCGGCGCGTTTGGGTCGCGGGGTCCGGCTCACGCGGCGCAGCTCTCCCCATGCAGCAGACGGGCGCCCAGCGCATTTTTCGAGGCGGAGACGATCTCCACCATGGCGATCTGGCCGATCAGCTCCCTGGGTCCGTCACAATGAACGGCCTGCAGATAGGGGCTGCGCCCGCCCAGCTGGCCGGGATTGCGCCCCTCGCGCTCGAAGAGCACAGGCAGGCGCTTGCCCACCATCGACGCGTTGAAAGCCTGCTGCTGGGCGTCCAGCAGGGCCTGAAGCCGGGCCAGACGCTCTGTCTTCACCGCTTCATCCACCTGTCCGGCCATGGCCGCGCCCGGCGTGCCGGGACGGCGCGAATACTTGAACGAGAAGGCTGAGGCATACCCGACCGTCTCGACCAGCTTCATCGTATCGGCAAAATCGCTTTCCTGCTCGCCGGGGAAGCCGACGATGAAATCTCCGGAGAGGGCGATATCGGGGCGCAGCGTGCGCAGCCGCTCGATAAGCGCGATATATTCAGTCGCCGTGTGCTTGCGGTTCATGGCTTTCAGGATGCGGTCAGAACCCGCCTGCACCGGCAGGTGCAGATAGGGCATCAGCTTTTCTTCTGATGCGAAAGCCTCAAGGAGGTCCTCATCCATGTCGTTCGGGTGTGAGGTGGTAAAGCGGATGCGGTCAATCCCGCCAATCATGGCCAGATGCCGGATCAGGCGCGCCAGCCCCCAGCGCCCGCCTGCCTCCTCGCCTGCAGGCGCTTCGCCCGAATAGGCGTTGACGTTCTGGCCCAGCAGGGTGATCTCGCGCACGCCTTGCGCCGCCAGCGCGCGCACTTCTGCCGTGATCTGGGCGGCGGGCCGCGAATACTCCGCGCCGCGCGTATAGGGCACCACGCAGAAGGAGCAGAACTTGTCGCAGCCCTCCTGCACCGTCACGAAGGCGCTGAAACCTTCCACATGACGCTTGGGCGCAGCCAGCGCGTCGAACTTTTCCTCGACCTCGAACTCGGTCTGAAGCGCTTCGCCGCGCTCGCGATGCACGCGCGCGATCAGTTCGGGCAGGCGGTGATAGGTCTGCGGGCCGACCACCAGATCAACCACTGGCGCGCGGCGCTGGATTTCCGCGCCCTCGGCCTGCGCCACGCAGCCAGCCACCGTCACCGTCATCTGCCCGCCAGCTTCTTCCTTCTCGGCTTTGAGCGGCTTTAACCGGCCGAGCTCGGAATAGACCTTCTCGGCGGCCTTCTCGCGGATATGGCAGGTATTGAGGATGACAAGATCGGCGCCCTCTGGCGCATCCGCCGGCTCATAGCCGAGCGGGACCAGCAGATCGCGCATGCGCTCTGAATCATACACATTCATCTGGCACCCATAGGTGCGGATGAAGAGGCGTTTTCTGGTCTTCGGGTTGCTGGCAGGCGCGGTCATGATGGCTATATGCCCAAAGGAGGCTGAACACACGCACGTGCATAGCAATTAGCAGAGCCTACGGGCAACCGTTGAGTACAAGAGATCAGGGCAAAGGAAGCGGCATCTGAACGCCTTTTAAATCCTCTGCCCAGCGGATAAGAGTCTCTAAATCCAGCGTGTTACTAATGTCCGTTTTTTCAAGAGATGAAATAGAAGATTGTCTTATGATATCTGGCTGCCCGTTGCTCGAATTTTGTTCGGCAGTAAGTCTTGAGAAGAGCAGCAATTGACCAGATGTTACACCAATCATGTTAGCAAAAACTTCTATGTGCCAATACTCAATTCTTCGCTCATCATAAAGTATTTCTGAAATATTTCTTCTGATGCTTCTCTCTGTTAACTCGCCGATTCCATACTTTGACGCATATGAACTCTTAATGGTTCGTGCCAGCTGCGTTATGTTTCCGCGATGTTTATGATTTGCTATATCAATTAGAAGGAATCGGAGGCTTTGGGGGTTCTTCTTGTCTTTGCCCGCTTTTATCTTTGCAATTCGGGTCATCAGGTGGCACTCAAATAATAATTCAGTTAAAAATCAATTTGTTAATAGGTGTTTAGGTCAGGACCTGGCCAATTCATGATAGCATGTCGTTCCGATGTGCGATATAGTTAATGAGGGCGCGCCACTGGGGCGAGCCCAACCTTACATGGAGGCGCTGATGTTTAGGCATCAAACTCCGGTAGGGTGGTTCTGGCAACGCTTTCGACAGCTTGCCCGGGCCTTAGGAGGGCTACTTAAGGCGCTAGGACGGCTGACAATCTGCCTTACGTTAAGATTGACAGCCATCCTGCTAGTGTCGCCGTTAGTGATGACACTGCTAAGTGCCACCCTTCCGTCCAAGGGAGCTCTGGACACGGATCCAAAGCCCCATAGCCGAGAGCTTATTGTTTAGCCCACGCTAAGCTCTCAACACCTGAACCGGCGAATCACTCGCCGGTTCTTTCTTTTCTACACCAAAATCTGGACTCTTGCCAGATCGTTTGGCCAAAATCCGGCCACGGCACCTGTTTTCGAGGTGCGGAACCTACCCATAGTTGGATCGATTGACAAGACCCGAAAAGCAAATTTCTTAATCAAAAGTTAATGCGGCAGGCAGTGGCGTAAAGCTAACTGCTACTCGCCGTCTTTGAGTTTCACCGCGTAAAGCTCCAGCCGGTGATCGACGAGCTTGTAGCCGAGGCGGCGCGCAATGGCTTCCTTCATCTTCTCGATCTCTTCGTCATAGAACTCGACGATATCGCCGGATTTGAGATCGATCAGGTGATCGTGATGATCCTCGGTCGCTTCCTCATAGCGCGATCGGCCATCGCGGAAATCGTGGCGCTCGATAATCCCGGCATCCTCAAACAGACGCACGGTGCGGTAAACGGTTGCCAGCGAGATGCGGTTGTCCACACTCGCGGCGCGGCGGTGGACCTCTTCAGCGTCCGGGTGATCTTCAGCTTCCGACAGGACGCGCGCGATCACGCGGCGCTGATCGGTCATGCGCAGACCTTTTTCGATGCATATCTGTTCAATGCGATCTGACATGGGTCAGCCTCCATGAAGCGCGCGCCTGCGCAAGGCCGTTATATGCTGTCCTTAGCCCTGCAGGCCAAATCTGTCCATTCCTGCTATAGCCTGCACGACATAATCAGCGCATCCGAGCCATCGCGATAATAGCGCGCGCGGTGTCCCGCTTCACCCCAGCCAGTGGAGCGGTAAAGCGCGATAGCCGCGACATTGGTCACCGAGACTTCGAGGAATGCGCTGGCCGCGCCGCGCCGCCGCGCCGCTTCCAGTCCGACTTTGACCAGCGCCCGGCCAGCACCCGCCCGGCGCGCCGATGGCAGGACGGCCAGGGTGAGCATCTCTGCCTCATCGGCTATCGTGCGCATCAGGATGAAGCCCAGCGGCGTGCCGCCTCTGGCCGCCAGCAGCGCGTCCATGCCCGGCCCCGCCAGCAGGGTGGCAAAGGCGGCTCCATTCCAGACCTCCCCGCCATCAAAGGCTTTCGCGTGCAGGGCGGCGAGCAGCTCGCTGCTCTCGGGCCCGGCCGCAAGGATGTCCACGCTCACGGGATGATGCCGCCCGGCAGCGCCGCATCCGGCGGGCGGGCATAATGCGGGCTGGGCAAGGGCGTGTTGCCGTCTGCTTCTCGCGTCAGCGCCAGCAGCGCCATAAGAGGTGGATGATCCACCCATGGCGAGGCCGGGTCGAGAAGATGTGCGCCAGACCCGGCAAGGTGGGTTGCGCCGCTGGCGGCAAGGGCTTCAAGGGCGGTGCTCACATCGCTGCGCACCGGCTCGCCCCGCGCAGCGCCGTGGCTGAACACCTGCCAGACCAGCTCGCCGCGCCTCGCGTCATGGACGGCGAACACCGCCGCGCGGCCTTCAGGGTCGGCTTCGTGTGCCATCGCCGCCAGGCTGGAAATGCCAACTGCCTGCGCGCCGCTCGCCAGTGCCAGCCCGCGGGCAAAGGCGGTGCCAGCGCGCGTGCCGGCAAAACTGCCCGGCCCCGTCGCTACACCAATGCGCCAGAGTTCGCCCGGCACCATGCCAGCTTCATCAAGCAACTCACCCACCAGCGGCGCGAGCCGTTCGGCCTGTCCGCGCTCCATCGCCTCGTCGCGCTGGATGATCTGGCCATCGGCCAGTTGCAGTGCAGCCGCGCACCATCGCCCGGTCGTGTCGATGACCAGAACCGGGCGGGAGGCGGTATCGTTTGCCATGAAGGGCCTATTTCAGAATGCGCGCAGCCTCGTCAAAGGAGAGGCGCGGCAGGCGCGGGAAGAGCTTTTCCTCCGTTCCATAGCCGATATTGACCAGGAAGTTCGAGCGCCAGTGCTTCATTTTCGGGTCGGACGCGAAAAACTCCTCATCCACCTTGGCATTGTCAAACCCGCTCATCGGGCCGCAATCAAGGCCGAGCGCGCGGGCAGCAAGGATCAGATACGCGCCCTGCAGCGTGCCATTGCGCACGCCATTGGCCTTGCGCGCATCGTCGGAGGCAAACCATTCCTTGGCACCGGGATCATGCGGGAAGAGCTCCGGCACTTTCTGGTGAAATTCCCAGTCCCACGCCACGATGGCCGTGACCGGCGCACTCATCGTCTTGTCGACATTGGACGGGATCAGGAAGGGTTTGAGCCGTTCCCTGGCCGCGCCTTTCAGGAAGACAAAGCGCGCGGGTGAGTTATTGGCGCTGGTCGGGCCGTATTTGAGAAGGTCATAGAGCGCCTGGATCGTCGTGTCCGACACATCCTTGTCTTCCCATGTGTAGAAGGTGCGCGCGCCGCGGAAAATCTGATCCAGCGCGTGGTCGGGCAGGGTTTTGTGGCGGTCGGCAAGGGCAAGCTCGCTCATGGCAGGGCTCCTCTTGAGATGTGCGCCAGTCTTGAACCGGCAGGAAGGGCTTGGTCACGAGATAAGCCACCAGCTTCGCACTGGCCATGGCCATGCTGGAAAAACCGCTCTTCCCCGAAATAGTTTTTCCTGATGCTCCGCACATCCGTGCGTCGCTGCGGGCAATCCCCGATCTAGCCGGGGACAGGCAGTGCCCGGCGGCCGGTCGGCCTTGCAGGCCGCTTTGCGGCCTGAAAAGCGCGACTGCGCGCCCGCGACTGCCTGCCCCCGGCCCCGATCGGGGGTCGCGGAACATCGCAACGCGGATGCGTTGCGGAACTAAAAAACCCCCTTAAACCACCGCCTCGACGCCCAGAACCTCCGGCACATAGTGCTTCAAGAGGTTCTCGATCCCGCTTTTCAGCGTCATGGTCGAGGACGGGCAGCCCGCGCACGCGCCGCGCATATGCAGGCTGACAATGCCGGTCTTTTCGTCATAGGCGTGGAACACGATATCGCCGCCATCCTGCGCGACGGCCGGGCGCACGCGAGTATCGATGACCTCGCGGATTTCCTTCACGATGGCCGCTGTCTCGCCCTCATAGACGGTTTCGGCCTCTTCGCCGGAGCCGGAGAAAAGCGGCTTTCCCGATTGCAGCACATCCATGATCGCGCCCAGCACCGCAGGCTTGATATGGACCCATTCGACGCCCTCGCCCTTGGTCACCGAGACGAAATCGGACCCGGCAAACACGCGCACCACGCCTTCAACCGCGAACAGTTCGCGCGCCAGCAGCGAGGATTGCGCGTCTTCGGGCGTTGCAAAATCACGCGGGGTCTCCGGCGCAATCTCCTGTCCGGGCAGGAATTTCAGCGTATCGGGATTGGGAGTGGTTTCGGTCTGGATGAACATGACGGGTCGGGCCTTTGTCGAAAGCCGGGGCAGGGCTGTGCCGGGTTCAGCCCCTCACTTGGCCCTGAACGCGTCCGCGTTCAACCCTGCAGGCATCAGGGTTACCGGTCAGGTAAGCGCCTTTATCGTCTCCTCGGAGAGATCGCCCGGTACCACGGTTACGGGGATGGCGCGCTCGCCAAACAGGCCGCGCCCGCGCGATAGCGAGGTGACAAGCGGGCCGGGGCCATCACCCTTGACGGCAGAACCGAGTACGAGGATGGAAATGCTCTCATCCTCTTCGATCAGCTTGCGGATGCAGTGTATGGCCTCGCCTTCGCGCACCAGCAGCTCGGGCCGTTCACCGGTGACGCCTTCAATGTCCTCGGCCAGGCTTTCCAGCGCTGCTTCGGCCTCTTCCATCGCTTCGCGCCGCATGGTCTCGCCCACGCCCAGCCAAGGCTCGACGCTCGTGGGCTCGATCACGGCCAGCACGGCCACCTTGCCGCCTGTATTGTTTGCCCGGTGCGCGGCATAGCGGGCGGCGGCGGCGGACTCTTCGCTGCCATCACCGATCAGAAGGAATTTTCTCGTGTTCGCCATGGTTCGACCGTGACGCTTTCTTGACGCGGCGGCAAGAGGGCGTCATCTGCCTTGCATGACCCGCTCACGCAAAACCTCTGCAACCGCCTCAAAACCGCTCGACCGGCTGGACGATTGCCGCTCCGCCGCCTCGCCCGTGCGCCAGATCACGCTCTGGCCCGACCGGCTGGAGGAAACGGCGGAAGGTGCCCTGGTGCGCCGTATCGCCATCGAGGCGGTAGATGAGGTGCGCCTGAGCGTGGAGCCATCAGGCATTGGCGCGAAAGACCCTGCCCAGATCATCTGCCGGGTCAGCGCCGGGGCGAAGACGATCAGTTTCTCCTCCCTGCGCTCCACCGGCATCCTCAAATGGGAAAATCAGGCGGACCGCTTCGCCCTGTTTCTGCGGGCGCTTCATGGCGCGCTGAAAGACCGTGACGGCGTCTCCCATGTCGAGGGCGCGCCGCTCAAAGCGCGGCTGAAAGCCTTCTTGCCCGCGCTTGGTGTGGGCATTGCGGGCATGGTGCTGGCGGGCTGGGCGTTTACCGCAGGCCAGATCATTATCGGCCTGATCGGCCTCGTCCTCGCGGTCACGGGCGGCTATTCGGCCTGGATTTTCCGTCCTACGTCCGACAAGCCCTATGATCCGGCGAAGTTCGGCTAGCCCAGAAGGGTCTTGAGACCCGCCGCAAACAACGGCCCGCACTGGTCTGCATTGGCCGGATAGTAGAAGGGCTCGATCAGCTCGATCTCCATCAGCTTGAGATCGCCTTCCGGCCCGCGCACCATGTCGATGCGCGCATAGAGCAGCGCCTCCACCCCGCAATGGGTGCAGGCGGCATCAAGGCACTGGCGGGCAAGGGCAATGTCGGCAGGCGAGGGCGCGTAGGGCGTGTCCACCCCGCCATACATGCCCTGAATGCGGTAATCGCCCTTGGCCGCCCGCTTGATGACCGCGTGGGAAAACTCACCGCCAAAGAAGAGCAGCGAATATTCGCCCTCCTCCTGAATGGCGGGCAGGAAAGCCTGGATCATGGCCCGGCCGGGCGGCAAGGCTTCTGCTGGCGGCAAGGCTTCGCCGCGCCTCACCCGCGCCTGACGCCATGCGCCCGCGCCCACGACTGGCTTGACCACCAGATCATCGCTGGAGAGCGTGTCGAAAGCCTGCGCAATGGTCTGCGGCGTGGCCAGATCGGTCCAGACCGTCTCGATCACGGGTGCGCCAAGCGCTGCCAGATCGCGCAAATAGGTCTTGTCCATGTTCCAGCGCACGACATTGAGCGGGTTGAGCAGCGGGCCTGCTGCGCTGGCCCGTGACAGCACCTGAAGGAAGCGCTCGGTCTTGTCCCAATAGTCCCAGGTCGGGCCGACCACCACACCGGCATAGGCTTCCGGATCAAATCCTTCGTCCCAGACGACCGGCTCCAGCGCGAAACCGGCATCCCGGCAGGGCGCATCAATGGCGGCAAACTGCTCGGTAAACTCGTGCGCATCGCTGCGGGCCTCGAGCCGGTGCGCGAGTACGTTCGCCGAGACGAGATAGGCAATGGCGCGCATGGAATGTCTCGCATCTGTCTGACTGCTGGTCCGGCTCTAGCGTCACCGCATTTTGCGTCAAGGGCCGGGTGGCAGCACCGGCCTGAATCCGCAGCCGGGCTTGAGTGTGCGCCGTGCAGGCGTTAAGCCCACGCCCGCACCGCAACCACAAGGATTACCACTCATGGCCCCCACCCGCTTCGACGTGATCGGCGTCGGAAACGCCATCGTTGATGTCATCGCCACCGCCGATGACGCGTTTCTCGGCCAGCACGCCATCGAGAAAGGCGCCATGACGCTGATTGACGAGGAGCGGGCGAAAGCCATCTACGCCGCGATGGGTCCGGGTCAGGAAGTTTCCGGCGGATCGGCGGCCAACACGCTGGCAGGTGTGGCGAGCCTTGGCGGGCGCGGCGGCTATATCGGCAAGGTGGCCGATGACCAGCTCGGCGAGATTTTCGCCCACGATCTGCGCGCGATCGGCGTGGACTATTCAACCGCGCCTCTTAACGGCGGCCCGGCTACCGCGCGCTGTCTCATCCTCGTCACCCCGGATGCGCAGCGCTCGATGAATACCTTCCTGGGCGCCTCGACCCTGTTTTCGGGCGAAGATGTGGACGCGGCGCGCATCGCTGATGCGCAGATCACCTATCTGGAGGGTTATCTGTTTGACCGGGACGAGGCGAAGGCCGCCTTCGTGGCCGCGGCTGAAATTGCCCGCAAGGCGGGCCGCAAGGTCGCTCTCACCCTCTCCGACCCGTTCTGTGTTGACCGTCATCGCGCCAGCTTCCGCCAGCTGATCGCCGGGCATGTCGATGTGGTGTTTGCCAATGAGGTCGAGCTGAAATCACTCTACCAGAGCGATGATTTTGACGCCGCCCTGTCGCAAATCCGCGCCGAGACGCGCATCGCCGCCATCACCCGTTCGGAAAAAGGCGCGGTCATCGTGTCTGGAGAGGACAGTGTTGCGGTTCCGGCGGACCCGGTCGAGAAGCTGGTCGATACCACCGGTGCAGGCGATCTGTTTGCCGCCGGTTTCCTGCTGGGACTGGCGCGCGGCGCCGATCTGGAAACCTGTGGCCGGCTGGGCGTGCTGGCAGCTGCAGAAGTGATCTCCCATGTGGGTGCGCGCCCGCTGGTGAGCCTGGCGGAGCTGGCGGCCCGGCGCGGTATCGCGATCCCGTCCGCCGCGTAGCGATTACGGCAAGCCGTTTCAACAGGTTAACAGTATCTATCCGGGTGCTTAACACGATTTTCAGCAAGCTCTGAAAATCTGCCTCTCCTTGCCGCACCATCCGGTTCGACAACCGGAGCCGTGTGGCCTTGTCACGAGAGGACACATGGCTCCGCTTCGCCACGCCCTGTCACGCATGATGCGCTCGCTCGTGATGAAATTCACGGTGCTGTGCGCGTTTGTGCTGATTGCCGCAACATCGGTGATGACCGGCATTGGCTATGTGTCCAAGTCTCACGACAACCGGCTCACCGCGCTCGCCCATGCCGAGCTGATGTCACAGGTGCTGGCATCCAACCTGGCTGAGCAGACCTCCCAGCGTGACGCCCGCCGTCTGACGACCGGGCTGGGCGCGTTCGGGGAGCGCGCCGATGTCCAGGGTGCCTATATCGTCGATACGGCCCGCGATGTGCTCGTCAGCGCTGGCAATGTGGCGTTCGCGCCCGGCGAGCGCAGCACCGATGCCCTCGTGCACGGCGCACTCGGCTCGGTGGATACCCGCACCGAGATTGTCGGCGAGCTGATCCGCGTGGCGCAGCCCGTCATGCATCATGGACGGCTGGCCGGCGCGGTCGTGATCGATGTGCCGGTTGCAGCGGTGTCGCGCCCGGCTGCCGAGATTTTCCAGCGCCAGATGCTTGTCGGCCTCGTGGCGCTGCTCATTTTCCTGCCCCTTGTCGCCTATGTCGTGCGCACGGCGCTGGGACCGATCCACAAGCTCACCGAGGCGGCCCGTCTCGCCTCCTCGCGCAAGCTGGACATGCGTATCGATGTGCGCACTGGCGACGAGCTGGAAGTGCTGGCAAACGCCTTCAACCGCATGTTTGCGCGTCTCGATGCCTCGATGAAGCGCATCCACCGTCTCGCCTATGTCGACATGGTCACCGAGCTGCCCAATCGCGAGCGTTTCCGCAAGGAAGTTGAGCGCGTGACACGCCGCGCAGAGGACGATGGCACCGCGGGCGCCGTGCTGTTTCTGGACCTCGACCGGTTCAAGCGGGTGAACGATTCCCTGGGCCTGGGTGAGGGTGACCGCCTTCTGGAGGCTGTGGCCCGCCGTCTGCGCGAAACGGCGCGCGGCTGGGATCTGTCTCAGGGCGAGGACGGAGCCGAGCCGTCACTGGTGGCGCGTCTGGGCGGTGACGAGTTCACCATCCTTCTGCCGGCGCTGCGTGATCCGGCCGATGCGGCTCGCGTGGCCCGCCTGGTGATTGATGCGGTTCGCCGTCCGTTCGAGATTTCCGGCCACCGTGTCTTCCTTGGCGTATCGGTCGGTGTGGCGGTCTTCCCGCGCGATGGCGGCGACCCTGAAACCCTGCTGCGCCACGCCGACCTTGCCATGGCCTCGGCCAAGTGCGCGGGCGGCAACGCGTTTGAGTTCTTTGAATCCAGCATGAACCAGACCGCTTTCGAGCGCCTGGTGCTGGAAGGCGAGCTGCGCGAGGCGGTGCGCGACGATCAGCTGGTTGTCTTCTACCAGCCGAAAATCTCCATCAAGGACGGCTCGATTGCCGGTGTCGAAGCGCTCGTGCGCTGGAACCATCCCACGGCCGGCCTCCTGTCTCCGGGTACCTTCATCCAGGCGGCTGAGGAATGCGGCCTGATTGGCGAGATTGGTGACTGGGTCATGCGCCGCGCCTGCACCGAAATTGCCGATATGAACCGGCGCGGCTATGAACTGCCGGTCGCGGTCAATGTGTCGGCTGTCCAGTTCGAGGATGAGGGTTTCGCCGACAGCGTGCTCGACACCTTGCGCGAAACCGGGCTGCCAGCCTCCCTGCTGGACCTGGAGCTCACCGAGTCGGTGGCCATGCGCCAGCCTGAGCGCGTGCTCGAGCAGATCGAGCCGCTGCGCGCCCGCGGTGTCGGCTTTGCCATTGACGATTTCGGTACCGGCCATTCCAGCCTGTCCTACCTGACGCGCATGCCGTTCGATGTCTTCAAGATCGACCAGAGCTTTGTGCGTGACATGTCAAAAGACCCCCACGCGCGCATCGTGGTGGAGACCATTCTGGCCATGGCCAGGGCCCTGAAGCTGCAGACAGTGGCCGAAGGCGTGGAGACCAGCGAGCAGCTGGCCTTCCTGCGCGAGCAGGGCGCGACCCTGGCGCAGGGCTATCTTTTCGCCCGCCCGATGCCGCTGTGCGACCTTGTCCAGTATGCCGATGACGAGAAATCCCGGGCGCAGCGCGCCAGCGCCTGACGGCCTGTACGGCGCGCGGAAAGCTGTGGCGAATTCGCAACGCGCAACACCTTTCTACAATTTAATTGAACAAGCGCCCCTGCTTGTGGCATAAATACACGTGCGGGCCGCAAGCACTCTGACCCGCTCACTCTGGCACGGCGTCGTCCCCCGCAATCCGTCCAGGGTCAGGCCAGCTCCGGTTGATCCCCTCCCGGCGCAGCATGTGGCAGTCACGCGGTCCCGATCGGCGCCCGATGGTCCCCTCACCATCGGGCGCCATAGTTTTTGCGGTTCCGCTCTGTTCCGGCGCAGGCCGGCGCGCTAGACAACGCGTATGGCTCCTTCTGACTCCCCTGATTCCGGCGATGATGTGATTGCCCGCCTGCTGGAGGAAATACCCCTCCTCTACAAGGCGCGCGCGTTTGCAGAAAGCATTGCCGATCCGGCTTTTTTCTCCCGGCTCGGTGAAAGACTGGATACCCGCGAGACAACGCTGGCCCGTGCCTATCTGGACGGGCTGGGCTTTCCCGATGCCGATCCCGCGCCGCTGGGTAGCTGGGAGGAGGCGGCGATTGCCGCCGAGGCGCTCGACACCGATCCGCTGGCCTGGGAGGCCGAGGAGATGCTGCGAGCAGGTCTCGTCGAGCGGGCACTCGAACGCCTCGACCCGGAGGGGCTGGAAGCCGCGCTGACGCTGGTGGCGTCCTCTGTTGGCGAGCTGGCGCGCGAAGCTGCCGAGGCGGCCGCCGCGATGGACGACATGTATGATGAGAGCGTGGTCAATATCGCCGCAGGCGGGCTGATCCAGGCGGCCAATGGCGCGGTGCTGGTGCTGCTCGCCGAGGCCGAGGACGATGTGCCCACCCATCCCTTCCTGGCCCGCTGGCGGCTTTATGTGCGCGGGCGCTGGCCGGTCGGCGTTGCCGGATCGACCTATAATATTCTCTAGACCCCTTGCCTGTCTGAAGGAGCGATGATGGCCGCCCTGACCCTTGCCACCTGGAATATCAACTCGGTCCGCCTGCGCATCGATCAGGTCGCGCGCTTTGCCGATATGGCAAAACCGGATGTGATCTGCCTGCAGGAAATCAAGTGCATGGAGGATCAGTTTCCGGCCAAAGCCTTCAAGGATATGGGCTATCCGTATTTCCACGTGACCGGTCAGAAGGGCATGCACGGCGTGGCCACCGTCTCGCGTAGCCCAATAGACGTGCTCGAAGACTGTTCGGTCTGTCCCAAGGGCGAGGCGCGCCACCATGTCGTGCGCATCGAGGGTGTGGAGTTTCAGAATTACTACATCCCCGCTGGCGGCGACGAACCCGATGTGGAGATCAATCCGCGCTTTGCCCACAAGCTCGATTTTCTCGATCGCTTTGGCGCGTACCTGGAAAAGCGTGGCAAGGCGGGCGGCGATGTGGTGCTGGTGGGTGATCTCAACATCGCCCCGCGCGAGCATGATGTCTGGTCGCACAAGCAGCTCTTGAAGGTCATCTCGCACACGCCGGTAGAGACCGAAGGGCTGGAGCTCGCGCGCACCAGAGCCGGCTATCTCGATGTCGCGCGCGAGCTGATTGCCGAGCCGGAGAAGATCTACACCTGGTGGAGCTATCGCAATCGCGACTGGCGCAAATCCAATCGCGGCCGCCGGCTCGACCATATCTGGGTCTCGCCCTCTTTGCAGGCCGCGGCCACTACCCATGGCCGCGAGGGCTTTACCATCTGGGATGAAGCCCGCGACTGGGAAAAACCCTCAGACCATGTGCCGGTAACGCTGAAGCTGGGGTAGGCCCTAGTCCACTCCGTGCTCGTGTGGAATGAGTTCCTCATTGTCGAGGCCGGTGGCAAGGCGCCATGCGGCTTCCAGGATCGGGCGTTTGAACCAGACATCGAACCGGCCTGCCCAAAACGGGTCCCCGCCGGTAAAGCGCGGCTCCAGCGCGCTCCAGTCGAAATGCTCGCGCACGCCGTCAAGATCATGGCCATCGGCCACCAGCGCCTCGGTCTGGTCCGCGATGGACTGCAAGGTCTCGATCAGAAGATCGACATAGGCCCAGTCTGTCATCATATCGCCATGGCCAGGCACGATCAGGTCAACATCCATCTGACGCAACTGGCGCAGCGCCTGCGCCCAGCTCTCCGGGTAGCTGAAAAAGCCGTAGGGGGTGGGATGGACCACAGCGTCGCCGGCGGCGATGAAACGTGCATCCGGCACGTGCAGCATGATGTCTCCCTTGGTATTGCCGGGGCCGAAGTGAACAAGCCGTACGGCCCGTCCGCCCAGATCGATCTCCAGGCTCTCCTCGAACACCACATCAATCTGCGGTATCTGCGAAATCCGCACCTGATCCTCGATCAGCTCTGCCCAGACCAGCGCCTGTTCCAGCCAGGCCCGGTTGTGTGCAGCAAGGTCCGGATTGGCGAGCGCGCCTTCCAGTTGCGCCTGAAATGCGCCCGGCGGCGTGGCTTCCGGATTGCGTGCTGAATCCATCAGCGTGCTGTCCATGACGGCGCGGGTGAAGCTGTGACTGACGGTAACAGCGTCCGGCCATGCCGCGCGCAGCGGGGCGATGCCCAGATGATGATCCCCGTGCCAGTGGCTGATGGCGATATGGGTAACGGGAAGGTCCGTTTCGCTACGGATTTTCTCCGCTACACGCTCGGCCTGCTGGGGCGTGCCCCCGCCATCGAAGACCAGAACGCCGGTCTCGCCGATCACAACCACGCTGGTGCCGGTTACAGGCAGGCGCGCCGACTGCGGCCGCACTCCGGTCCAGATGCCCGGCGCCGGGCTTGTCCAGTCCAGCTCGAACGGATCGCGCTCGGCGCTGAAATCGGGCGCTGGTGGTGGAGCAGGGGCAGCTTCAGTCAGGGCGAATGCCGACGACAGGGCGAGCGATGCTGCCAGCGCTATAGGGATAATCATGTCAGGGGAACTTTTCTGTGATGGACTGGAAAACCCAGCCTAGTCACCGTCCGCCCGGCAGGCATGTTAAGTTATGGTCATCGAGTGGTAATGGCGCGGCCAGCGCGCAATTGTCCGCAGTGCCCGGCCTCACCCTCTCAGCGCGATGATCCCGCACTGGCCGCCGAACTGGCCGGCATGGCCGTCGCGCGCGGCCCGTCGCGACGAGAAAAAGCGCTCCTCATCAGCAAAGGTACAGGCGCGGATGCGGCTGATATGGTCTTGCGCCACACCGGCTGACAGAAGCTGGCGGTGAACCGCCTCGGCTACATCCAGCCCCGCCCCGCCCTCGGCATCCATTGCCCCGGCAAGGCGCTCGTCGAGCGCGCCAAACAGCCCCCTGAAGGCGTCCAGAACCTCCGGTCCGACGCGGTAGTTTGCCTTCGAGATCGCCGGACCAATAGCAGCGCGCAAGTCTTCCGACCGGCTGCCATAGGCCGCACCCATCGCCGCGATCGTGCGCGCGGTGATATTCTTCACCGTGCTGCGCCAGCCCGAATGGATGGCACCAACGGCATGATTGACCGGGTCGTGCAGCAGCACCGGCACGCAGTCGGCAACCTGCGTACATAGCGCAAAGCCGCTCTGGCTGGTTATCAGGGCATCGCCCTCACCCACCGACCAGCCTTCAGGCGGCCCATCGGCCTTCAATACCGTGTCGCCATGCACCTGATTGGCAAAGACCAGCCGGGTAACGCCCAGCGCGCGGGCCACCCGCGCCCGGTTCTGTGCGACATGGTCCTTATTGTCGCCGCGCGACCAGCTGAGATTGAGGCTATCAAACGGGCCTTCGCTAACCCCGCCCGTACGCGTGGTGAAGGCATGGACAATGCCCTCGCCCAGACTGTCTGCGAAGAGGAACTCCAGCCGGCTCATGGTGCCGCCCCGCCAAGGAATCCGCTGCGGTCGCGCCCCAGATCATAGGCTTCGCGGGCGTCGGCGACCCGGCCCAGCAGGGCATGCAGCGCGGACCAGTCATCATCGGCTGCAATCGGCGCCCAGGCCGCCTCCGTCGTCTCGAACACCATGTCCGTTGGATCTGCCTGCGCAAAATAGCGGTGGGTCAGGCGCTCAGGGCGCACGGTTTCGCGCGCGCCAAACCCTTCAAGTGCTACTTGGAACCCTTGAGAGCGATAGTGTTGCCCGCGTGGGCCAGCGAAAGCGCGGTCCTTCGAGGCCATGCCGCCAAACCAGTCGAAAACCACGCCTTCAAAGGGCAGCTGGCTCTCATGCATGAAGCGCAGCAGGGATGTGAGGAAGGCCCCGTCCGCCTCGCCGCCAAGCGGCGCTAAGCCAAGCCGCTGGTGCCAGGTCTCGTAGAGCGCGGCGCGGTACTGGTCCGGGAAAGTCATCAGCGCCTTGATGAGGCTGTCTTCCTCGCCGATCAGGCTCAGCGCGCCAGCCAGCTGCTCCAGCGCCCACAGGACGGATTCCGGCTGGCGGCCATAGGCATAAAGCCCGCCCTCATCGAAATAGGCTGCCGTGAAGCCCGGCTCGAACCAGGGCAGGAAGCGCCACGGCCCGTAATCAAAGCTCTCGCCCGTCACCACCAGATTGTCGGTATTCAGCACGCCATGGACAAACCCTGCCGCCATCCATTGCGCGGCCAGCCGGGCAAGCGCGGCGGTGGTGTGTTCGAGAAACGCCGCTGCACGCGCGGGCGTATCGCCGCCTGCCGCGCCGGGATGGAAATGCTCGATGGCGTAATCCATCAGCGTTTCAATCAGGTCCGGGCGGTTGAAATACGCATGGCGCTGAAACATGCCGATGCGCACATGGGAATGGGAGAGCCGTGTCATCACCGCAGAGCGTGTAGGGCTTGGCTCATCGCCCCGATGCAGTTCTTCACCCGTCTCGAAAATGGCGAACGTCTTGGATGTGTAGACACCGCGCGCTTCGAGCATTTCAGCGGCCAGCAGCTCGCGCACCGCGCCTTTAAGGGTCAGACGGCCATCGCCCGTGCGTGAAAACGGCGTCTGGCCCGATCCCTTGGTGCCGAGATCGAGAAGCCGGTCTTCGCCGTCCCGCAATTGCGCGAAAAGAAAGCCCCGCCCATCCCCGATCTGTGGGTTATAGGTGCGGAACTGATGGCCGTGATAGCGCAGCGCCAGCGGGGTTTCCTGATTGCCGGGCAGAGGCTCGAACCGGTGGAAATGGGCACCGCGCGGCGCCGCATCCAGATCGCCCAGCCCCACAGCTTCGGCCCAGCGCGCATTCCACCAGCGTTCAATGCCTGCAGGGAAACTGGCGGGCTCCACCGGATCGGCAAACTCACCGCCCAGCGCGGAAAAGCGCGGATCGGGCTGGTAGCGTGCGGCCATCAGGCCAGACCTTTGGCGAGCGCCCTTGCCGCCCTCACAATCGCTTCCGTCGCCTGAGGCAGGATACGCGTCATGTTGAGAAATCCGTGCGGCACGGTGTTGAACACCACCCTTTCCACCGGCACGCCGGAGGCGGCCAGCCGGTCGGCATAGGCTGCCCCTTCATTCACCAGCGGATCAAGCTCTGCCGCCAGTATGAAGGCCGGAGCAACGCCTTTGAGATCATCCGCCAGCAGCGGCGAGACGCGTACATCGCGCACATCATCAAGGCTGCGCAGATAGCTTTCCTGGACGCGCTTGAGCACCTCGCGAGACAAGAGCGGGCCCTCCTGCCAGGGCTGGCGGGCGCGCTTGATTTCCACGAGCTGCAGCAGCGGATAGAAAAGGAGCTGAAATGCCACCTTGCCGCGCCGGTGCTGCGCGATGACCGCGGCCAGATTCCCGCCCGCTGAATCGCCGCCCACAGCCAGCCGTCCGGGCGCAAACCCGTGATGGGCCAATGCGCCCTCGTGCACCGCATCGAATGCGGCCAGCGCGTCGTTCACGGCGGCCGGGAAGGCGTGCTCTGGCGCCTTGCGGTAATCAACCGACACCACCCTGACGCCTGAAGCCGCGGCGAGGCGCTGGCACAGCGCGGCATGGGTATCGATATCCCCGACCACGAACCCGCCGCCATGATAATAGACCAACCCGGCGCCATTTTCCGCCGCATCAAATGGCCGCCAGACCCGTACAGGTATCGGCTCGGACGGGCCGGGCAGGGTCAGGTCCTCAATGGCCTCGACGCCCGGCGGGTCCAGCTCGGTGATGGGGATCATGCGGCGCAGCGCCTCACGCATGCCCGGCGCGGTGCGCTCCGGCGTGAAATGGGCGGCAAGGTCCGCGAAGGCTTTTTCCGGGGTCAGCATGCAACAGACATAGTTCGGCCTGCACGCCCTGAATGGCAAGTGTCAAAAGCGCGCGGGGCCGGAGGCTGCCTAATGAAGCCGGATCGGACCTGCTGGCGCGATGCGCCCCGAAAGAGCATCCTCGATCTCGCTTTTCAGCGCGCGCCAGGCGGCCGCGCTTTCTGCCTCCCCCTTGTCCTCCATTTCCGCAATGGCCTCACACGCATAGCCGAGCGCCCGCGCCCCATGGCGATCCACAAGTGTGAAGGCGATCTGGCGGATATCAGCAGGCGTAATGCGCGAACGGCGGGTGGCGGCTATCGATTGCAACGGGCTGGTCTCCAGGTCTGGCAGGCGGCAAGTCCTGGCCACAACGCAAGGGACGGGCCACGCCGGAACACCAGCTAACATCTTGAAATAATGTGATATCGGTCAGGTTGATCCAAGCTGTCTGCTACTGCCTGCGCGCCTATCGGCCATTCTTGCCGGGTACACTTCGCCGCCGCGTGCTGGTGCGTGGCTTTAACAGCCATTGGAGACCTGTTTCGGGTGTTGTTCCTTGCCTGTCAGGCATATTGCAGGCATTACGCAGGTCAAAATCTGCAGATATGACGGAGCGCCTTTTCCATGCGTGTGGCAATGATCGGTACAGGCTATGTCGGCCTGGTCTCTGGAGCCTGTTTTGCCGATTTCGGCCATCAGGTGACCTGCATCGACAAGAATGAGGAAAAGATTGCGCTTTTGCGATCTGGCGGGGTGCCGATCTATGAGCCGGGCCTTGACCAGCTGGTTCAGCGCAATGTGCGCGAGGGCCGCCTCGACTTTGCCACCGACCTGACCGAGGCCGTGCGTGCCGCCGACGTTGTCTTCATTGCCGTTGGTACGCCGTCGCGCCGCGGCGATGGTCATGCAGACCTCACCTATGTGTACGCCGCCGCCGAAGAAATTGGTCAGGTCATGGACGGCTTCACCGTGGTGGTGAACAAGTCGACCGTGCCGGTGGGTACCGGCGACGAGGTTGAGGCGCTGATCCGCAAGGTGCGCCCCGACGGGGATTTTGCCGTCGTATCCAACCCTGAGTTTCTGCGCGAGGGCGCGGCGATTGACGACTTCAAGCGCCCTGACAGGGTGGTTGTGGGTACCGAAAACGCCCGTGCGCGCGATGTGATGCGCGAGCTCTACCGGCCTCTTTTCCTCAACGAAACGCCGATTGTCTTCACCTCGCGGCGCACGTCTGAGCTCATCAAGTATGCGGCCAATGCCTTCCTCGCCATGAAGATCACCTTCATCAACGAGATGGCCGATCTGTGCGAGTCGGTGGGCGCGAACGTGCAGGAAGTCTCCAGGGGTATCGGCCTTGATGGCCGTATCGGCGCGAAATTCCTCCATGCAGGTCCGGGCTATGGCGGTTCCTGCTTCCCCAAGGACACGCTGGCTCTGGTGCGCACCGCGCAGGAGGCAGACACGCCCTTACAGCTGGTGGAAGCGACCGTGCGGGTCAATGATGCCCGCAAGCGGGCGATGGCTGACAAGGTGATCGCTGCCTGCGGCGGGGACGTATCGGGCAAGACGATCGCGGTGCTGGGCCTGACCTTCAAGCCCAATACCGACGATATGCGTGAGGCGCCGAGCCTCGACATTATCCCCGCGCTTCAGGCAAAGGGTGCGCGCGTGCGCGCCTATGACCCGGCCGGGATCGAGGAAGCGGAGAAGCTTCTCAAAGACGTCGAGTACACGACCGGCCCCTATCTGGCGCTGGAAGGTGCTGACGCCGTGGTCATCATCACCGAGTGGAACGAGTTCCGCGCGCTGGATGTCGACCGGCTCAAGGCCGCGCTGAAATCACCCATCGTGGTGGACCTGCGCAATATCTACGATCCGGCAGAGATGAAGGAAGCCGGTCTCATCTATACCAGCGTGGGCCGGCCCTAGCGGGCGGCCAGCGGCCCGATAGCCGTCATTATGTGATAGAGCATGCTGGCGGGGATATCCTTGGCCAGCGGCGCTCCGTCGCGGTCATAGGCGTCCATCCAGCCGCCCTGACAGGCATCGGCCAGATAGGTCGCGCGCAAGCTTTCGAGCAGGCGTTCTGCCTCGCCCGGCGCAGCCGTTTCAGGGTGACGCAGGCGCGCGCGCAGCATCTCCAGCTGCGGCCATAGACGCCGGTTCGCATCGATTATCCCGCCCGTCGTGTCCACGCTGTTATGGACAAAGCCGCTTTCGCGATCGCGGCCCTTGGTGTCGGCAAAACCGATCAGCCGCCGCCGCCAGCTGATAAGGTCGTGGCCGGTTCGCGCCTCGTACTCGGCCAGCAGCCAGGCCCATTCATGGCAATGGCCCGCTTCGGTGCGCCACGGGCCGCTGCCCCTTGACCAGTCTGCGTGCAGATACTCGATCACCGCCCCGCTGGCCGGATGGAAGAAGCTGTCTTCAAAGCGGTCCACGCAAAGGCGCGCACAGTCCAGCGCATCGGCAGAGCCACTGGCAGCCTCTAGCGCCAGACACGCTTCCAGCAAGTGCATGTGCGGGTTCGCGGCGCGCACATCGGGTGCCATTTCAGGGTCGTAAAACCCTTCGCCGGAACTGTCCGACATGCGGCTTGTCATGAAATCAAGCGCTTCCAGCGCCAGCTCCAGCGCCCGCGTCTCGCCAAAAGCCTGAAAGGCGGATGCACCGGCGAGGATGACGAAGGCATGGTCATAAAGCCCGCGTCTTGGGTCCAGAGGCGTGCCATCCCGGTCCAGACGGTGCACCCATCCGCCTTGGGATGCGCGGGCCGGGCCATCAAGATATTCCAAGCCTAGCATGGCGATCCGGCGTGCCTCGCCCTTGTCCCAGCCCAGTAGGGCGGCCTGTGAGAAGGCGAATATCTGGCGCGGGATGACCCGCATGCGCCGCTCCCGCTCTGGCTGGGGCGCGCCCTCCAGGGTCAGGCTTTCAACAAATCCGCCCTTGCCGGCATCCCAGGCGCTGCGCGCCCACAAGGGCAGGCAGGCGTCAAACAGCCAGTTGCGCGCCCAGCCTGCGGCCTCGCCTGAGAGGTCGGTAATGGTCTGTGCGGCACTGACCAGCGGCTTGATGCCGGCCGCCTCGTCAAGACGGGTTACGATGACCGCATCGCGGGTGGCGGCGATGGCAAGCCCCTCCACGCCCTTCACCGCGATGACCGGACCTTCGCTGCGTATGTAGCTGCCTGTCACGTCCTGCATAACGGCCGGGCCGTGCACGGCGTTGCCGTCCTTGTCGGCGTCTGACAGGGCGCTCAGCGCGGCATAATCGCCGACATCGCTCCAGCCCATATCGGCCGGCACCAGGCTGGCCAGCGCCGTCTTTTCCATCACGGCATAGTCAATGCTGATGGCGGGCGCAGCGGCAAATGCCGCGCGCGCAACGATGCGCGCGTCAATGGCCGTATCGGTCGTCGCGCCCGCCAGTGCCTCGCGCGCTGCCGACAGCACAGACGGCGCCTCGCGCTCCAGCTCGCCCAGCATCACATCCGCCCGGAACAGGAATATGCCCGCATTCCAGAAATACTCGCCCGAGGCGAGATAGTCTCTGGCGGTGGCGAGGTCAGGTTTCTCGACAAAGGCTTCCACCTTGCGCACCGCCCCTGCTTCGCGGGCACGGATATAGCCATAGCCGGTTGCCGGGTGGTCAGGCGTGATGCCGAAAACGACGATACGCCCGTCCGCGGCGGCCTCCGCCCCGCTGGCGATGGCATCGAGGAAGCGTTCAGGCCGGGCGATGTGATGGTCTGCGGGCAGTATCAACACCAGCGCATCAGGCTCGGCCAGCAGGGCGGCCAGCGCGACGGCGGGAGCGGAATCGCGCGCCACCGGCTCCAGCACCAGATCGGCTGCAGGCAGATGCGCACGCAGCAAGGCGCCATGGCGCGCCGAACCGATGGCGGTCAGGGACGAAAAGCGCAGATCGCTGCGCGTCTCCCCCTCCAGCCGCAACGCCGTCTCGGCCAGCATGGTGCGTCCCGAAGGCAGGCTGAGAAAGGGTTTGGGACGCAGCGCGTCTGACAGGGGCCAGAGCCGGGTTCCCGCCCCGCCGCACAGGATGAAAGGCGTAATCGCGTGCGCACTCATTAGCGGTCCTGCCCCTCTTCTCCCCTCCCGGCCAGACATAGGTGCCGGTGCCTCTCTGGGAGGTCTTTGCCCATAGCCCGCTTCGCCCGGACATGGCCAGTTTGCGCCAGGTCACCGGCGCGTGGTGCTCACATTGATGGCAAAACCGGTGAAAGAGCGCTTAAGGCGCGGCGGCAAACCAGATCGTGTGCATCGGACCCTTGCCGTTTTCACGGGCACGCACCCTCACTTCGTCGACACGGAAGCCCGCCTGTTTCAGCCTCTGGGTAAAGGCCCGGTCAGGGCTTGCAGACCACACGGCGAGCACCCCGCCGGGCTTTAGCGCCGCGTGGGCGCGGGCAAGCCCCTGCATGCTGTAAAGGCCATCATTGGCGGGCCGCGTCAGGCCATCGGGGCCGTTATCAACGTCCAGCAGGATCGCGTCATAGCTCTGCCTGCCCGCCGCGATCTCCGCGCCGACATCGCCAATGCGCAGATCGACGCGGGGGTCATCAAGACAGCCTTCAGTCATCGCCTGCATGGGGCCGCGCGCCCAGTCGATGATCCCGGGAACCAGCTCTGCAACGACAATCCGGGCATCACGCCCGAGCTCCGCCAGTGCCGCGCGCGAGGTAAAGCCCATCCCGTACCCGCCAATCAGCAGCCGGGGCGCGGGGCGTGCGCCCAGCCTCTGGCATGTGAGTGTGGCGAGCGCCTTTTCAGAGCCGCTCATACGGCTGCTCATCAGCTCGTTGCGATCCAGCATGATGATGAAGGCATTGTCGTGCCGGACCAGCCGCAGCGGCGGGCCGCCGGGAACTTCAGCCTCGCCAATCAGCTCGCGCGGTTTCATTTTTGCCGGGCTTTACGAGCCGCATAGCGCGCATCACGCGCGGCCTTCAGTTCAGCTTCGGTCCGCTGTGCTGCTTCGGCTTCTGCCGCTGCTTGCGCCTTGGTGGCCTCTGCCCTGGCCAATCTGGCCGCAGCCGCCTCGGCCTTTCTGGCAGCACGGCGCTCCTCGCGGGCAGCCTGCGCCGCCTTGCGTTCGGCCATGACGGCCGGATCGGGCGCCGGCCTGTTGCGCAATTGCTCGACCGCTGCCTGTCTGGCGGCGCGTGCCGCCGCTGCGCGCTCATTGAAATCGGGGGATTTGAACCCTGCCATCATCTTTCCACTGTGTTGCGGCGAGCATTTTTATCGCCGGAGAGCGCAGCCTATACCCCTATCCGCGCGGCGCTTCTCCATCCTCTAGCAGAACCGCCTACCTGCCCTGCAAGCGGCGCAGGCCGCTGGGACATCACCCCTTGCGCACCAGGATCATTTTCTCGTGCGTCATATCGCGCAAGGTGAAGGGGATGCCGCCCGTGCCGTAGCCGGACTGTCTGCGGCCTGCGAAGGGCATCCAGTCGGTGCGGAAGGCGGTCGGATCGTTGATCATCACCGCCGAGGCGTCGAGATGATTGGCGGCGTGCATCGCCACATCGATGTCCTGCGCGAAAATGCTTGCCTGGAAGGCGGTCGGCAGGCTGTTTGCCCGCGCTATCGCCTCGTTCAGGTGGTCATAGCGGTAGACCGCGACCACCGGCCCGAATACTTCCTGCGTCGATATTTTCGCATCCGGTGCCGGATCGAGCAGCACGGCAGGCCGCAAGGTCGTTTCCGACAGGCGGTCGCCGCCGGTGGCAAGCCTTGCGCCTCCGCTTACCGCCTCGCGCGTCCATTCCGATACGCGCTCGGCTTCACGCGGCAGGATGAGCGGGCCGACCTCGGTGTCGCTCAGAACCGGGTCTGCCGTGCGCAAGCTTTCCACACGCGCGACCAGTCTCTGCGTGAAGTCCTCGGCAATGTCTGCGTGGACGAAAATCCGCTGTGTCGACACGCAGACCTGCCCGGCATGGTAGAAGCCGCCCTTGACGATAGGCTCGATGATCTTCGCAAGGTCCGCGCTTCGGTCGACAATGGCAGGCGCTGCGCCGCCATGCTCCAGCGCCACGCGCGTCCCCGGAGCCGCTTTCGAGCGCAGCGCCCAGCCGACTTTCGCTGATCCGATAAAGCTCAAAAACGCGATGCGCGGATCGGTCGCGAGCTTTTCCGCCAGCTGATTGTCGTCCGTGATGAAGGTCTGGCACCAGGGTTCGGGCAGCCCGGCCTCGTGCGCCATCGCCACGAAATCGAGGCAGGAGAGCGGCGTCGTGATCGCCGGTTTGACGATGACCGGGCAGCCGGCCGCGATGGCGGGCGCGACCTGATGGACGATCAGATTGAGCGGGTGGTTGAATGCCGAGATGGCGGCAACGACCCCGACAGGCTCTTTTGTCGTGAACGCCCAGCGGCCTTCAGAGGCCGCTGACAGGCCCATCGGAATTTCCCGGCCTGCAAGGTTTCGCAGCTCGTCTGCTGCATTATGGACCCCGTCAATGGCACGCGTCGTTTCGACAATGGCGTCAGGCAGAGGCTTTCCGCCCTCTCGCGCGATCTGCATGGCGAGATGGTCGCGCTTGGCCTCCATCAGGCCAGCCAGCCTGCGCAGGATTGCCACGCGCTCATGGGGCTGGCGCCAGCCAGTCCGGTCCGCGAACACGCGCACAGCCGCTTCGAGTTTGCGCTCCAGCGCGCCCGTGTCGTCTGTTTCGATTTGCGCGATCAGGGCGCGGTCATAAGCCTGTACGACTTTCAGCATGTTCAAACCCTCATCCCGTCCACGGTCATCGGTTCAGGCAAAATCCACATCCGGTGAGCGGTTACGCAATTCGTCCACCAGCACCCGCGTATTTTCCGAATAATCGATCGGCACATCGACCAGATGGACACCGCCACCGGTGAAGGCGGCCTCCAGCGTTGGCACCAGCTCCTCCACGGACGTCACCCGCGATCCTTTGGCTCCGTAGGCTTGCGCGTAGCGCACAAAGTCCGGATTGGCGAAGCTCATGCCGAAATCGGGGAATCCATCAACGGCCTGCTTCCAGCGGATCATGCCATAGGCGCTGTCATTGAGGATCATCACGACAAGGTTCAGCCCCAGCCGCACCGCCGTTTCCATCTCCTGCGAATTCATCATGAAACCGCCATCCCCGCAGACCGCGAGCACCCGCCTGCCCGGGTAGAGCATCGCAGCCATCATGGCCGAGGGCAGGCCCGCGCCCATCGTGGCAAGCGCGTTGTCGAGCAGCAGCGTATTGGCAACGTGCGTGCGGTAATTGCGGGCGAACCAGATCTTGTACATGCCATTATCGAGGCACACGATGCCGTCCTCCGGCATCACCTTGCGCACATCATGCACGATGCGCTGCGGCGTGGCCGGAAAGCGGTCTTCCTCTGCGCGGTCATTGAGGCGGGCGAGGATTTTCTGGCGCAGCTTCAGCATGGCCTGATCCGGCGGCAGACGGCTATCCAGCCGCTCTGCGAGCGCTTCGACAGACGCCCCGATATCGCCGATCAGTTCGAAATCGGGGTGGTAGACCTGTTCCACACTCGCCGAATGGTAGCCGACATGAATGACTTTCGGCCCGCCAGCGCTCTCCATCAGGAAGGGCGGCTTCTCCACCGTGTCATGGCCGATGGCAATGATCAGGTCAGCGTGCTCGACGGCCTCATGGACATAATCCCCTTCCGAGAGAGCGGCTGTCCCGAGGTAAAGATCGGAGCCGCCGGTGACGGCGCCCTTGCCCATCTGCGTATTGAAGAAGGCGAGCCCCGTACGGCGGACGAATTGCGATAACGGCTCAACGAGGGATGGCCGGTTGCCCGCCGCGCCAATCATCACCAGCGGATGTCTGGCAGCCAGTATCATCTCAGCGGCCTTGTCCAGCGCTGACGGGCCTGCAATCGCGCGTGCCACCTCATGGACAGGAATTACGGACGCGCCGAGAGCATCCTCCGACGCGACATCTTCGGGCAGTTCGAGGTGAACCGGTCCGGGCCGTTCCTCCATCGCGATGCGGAAGGCATCGCGCACGGTTGCCGGGATGGCCGCCGCACTGACGATTTGGCGGGACATCTTGGTCAGCGGCTTCATCGAGGCGACAATATCAACGATCTGGAAGCGGGCCTGCCTGGCGCTCATCACCGGCTTCTGCCCCGTGATGAGGATCATCGGCATGGCACCGAGATGGGCATAGGCCGCGCCGGTTGAAAAATTCAGCGCTCCGGGGCCAAGCGTGGCAAGGCAGACGCCCGGCCTGCCAGTCAGCCGTCCATGGGTCGCCGCCATGAACGCCGCCGCCTGCTCGTGCCGGGTCAGGATCAGCTCTATGCGCGAGGTTCGCAAGGATTCCAGAAGGTCGAGATTTTCCTCGCCGGGTACGCCGAATATCCGGTCCACGCCCTCATTCTCGAGCGCGGCCACCAACAGGTCCGACCCTTTCGCCATTGCATGAACTCCCCGAACTGGCTTCTTCAACACGGCACGGCCATCAGACACGAGCCGCCCCGTGGTTGTGCCACTCCCTGAGCGCGCGCGGAAGAGCCACATCCCGGCCGGCTCTGTCGCGTAACGCGGAACGCTTGGCCGGGTCTCTAACGCTCTGAACTGGCCATTCCTGCCCTGACAGGCCGGTCCGGGGGGTTCCAGTTTACGCGACACAGATAAGCAAATTGCAGGTCTAGCTGGAGCGCAGGCGGGACGATACGACTTTGGACCAGCCACATCCGGCAGTCTGTCCGAGGTTGAAGCCATGAGTTGGAACCCTGCAATCGAGCCCGGTTGTCCTGACGATGCCGGCAGTGACGCCATTGAGACCCTCATCATCCCGCGCACCCGTGATCTCGGTGATTTCGAGGTCCGGCGCGCCCTGCCAGCATCGAAGCGGCAGATGGTCGGGCCGTTCATCTTCTTCGATCAGGCCGGACCGGCAGAATTGCTGACCGGACACGGCGTCGATGTACGCCCGCATCCGCATATTGGCCTTGGCACCGTCACCTATCTGTTCAAGGGCGATTTCCATCACCGCGACAGCACGGGTGCCGATCAGATCATCAGCCCCGGCGCGCTCAACTGGATGGTTGCCGGGCGCGGCATCACCCATTCCGAGCGCACCTCGGCAGAGGCACGCAAAGGGCCCAACAGCCTTTTCGGCATACAGACCTGGCTGGCCCTGCCTGACAGCCATGAGGACGTGGACCCGAGCTTTGAACATTTCGGCAAGGAGACCCTGCCCGTGATCGAGGATCACGGCGTATCGGTCCGCCTCATTCTCGGAAACGCCTACGGCAAGGCTGCGCCTGCGGTCATGTTTTCCGAGACATTCTACGCCGATGTGAAGCTAGAGCCGGGAAGCCGCCTGCCCATGCCCGACAATCATGAGGACCGCGGCATCTACATCGTTGAAGGCTCGATATCGGTCGCCGGCCAGGAATTCGGCGCCGCGCAAATGATGGTCTTCCGCCCCGGCGACCCGATCACGGTTGCCGCCGGAGAGCGCGGCGCGCGTCTGATGATCCTTGGCGGCGCGACATTCAGCACGCCGCGCTTCATCTGGTGGAATTTCGTCGCCTCCAGCCGTGAACGCATCGAGGAAGCCAAAACTGAATGGCGCGCGGAGAACTGGGGGCAAGGACGCTTCGACCTGCCGGTCGATGACCGGGACGAGCATATCCGCCTGCCCGACTGATCCGCACTGCCCACGGGGCCGCCCGCCGGACTCAAACCGAATGGAGAACAAGAGACATGAACAGCAACTGGCCCCAAATCGATTATCTCAGCTGGCGTGAGACCTGTTCAGCGCTTCATCTCTATCTGCAGATCGTGGGCAAATACCGGCTGGCGCACACGCCCTGGGTCAACCATTCCTGGAACGCGACCTTCTACGTTACGCCGAGAGGGCTGGCATCCTCGCCCATCCCTGACGGGCCGGGCATTGAAATCCTGTTCGACTTTCTCAATCACAAGGTCGTCGGCACATGCGGGGAAGGCCGTGAGCGATCATTTGATCTGGAGCCATCCACCGTCGCGGCCTTCCATGCCCGCTTCGTGAAACTGGTCTCCGAGCTCGGCGGTAACCCGGCCTTCCATGGCAGCCCGAACGAGGTGCCATTCCCGGTTCCCTTTGCCGAGGATGACCGCGACCGTCCCTATGACCGGGAGGCCGTGCGCAACTTCCACAAGGCACTGATCTCGATTGACAAGGTCTTCAACCGGTTCCGCACCTCTTTTCTTGGAAAATCCAGCCCCGTTCACCTGTTCTGGGGTGCTCTCGACCTCGCCGTGACCCGGTTTTCGGGACGCCGCGCGCCGCTTCATCCCGCCGGGATTCCGGCGCTGCCCGATGACGTGGCGCAGGAAGCCTATGACCGCGAAGTCTCGTCAGCCGGTTTCTGGCCGGGCGGCAATGGCATCGATTACCCGGCCTTCTACGCCTATGCCTATCCGTCGCCCGGCAATTACCGCGCCGCGGCCGTCCAGCCCGAAGCGGCCTTCTGGCACGAAGACCTGTCCGAATTCGTCCTTCCCTATGACGCCGTGCGTTCAGCCCCCGATCCGGAAAAGGCTCTGATGGCCTTCCTCGTCTCCACCTACGAGGCGGCGGCGGAACTGGGCGGGTGGGACCGCGACCTGCTGGAATGTGACCATGGAGAACCGCGCAAGGTCCGCGCCCCCGATGCGGCGGTGGTGACAGCCGCGCCCGCCATCGGAGACGAAAAGGTCGAGCGCGAGGATGGCCCGGCAAAGGGCCGCTACCTTCTGGTCATTGACGGCCATGAGGCCGAAATGACCTACAGCCGGGCCGGCGACGGCATGATCATCATCGATCACACCCATGTTCCAGACACGTTGCGCGGCCGCAAGGTCGGCGAACGGCTGGTGCGCCAGGCCGTCGAAGATGCCCGCCGGGACGGGGTCACTATCGTCCCCCTCTGCCCGTTCGCCAAGGCACAGATAGACCGCCACCCGGAATGGCAGGACGTGATCCGCAAACCGCAGACATGAGGGGCGCTCTGCGATAACCGGCGCGGTGTGCGCCTGATAGCCCCAAGCAGTTGTTAAGTATCAACAAAAGGAAATACTATCATGGCTAGCATCACGACATCCGACGGCACGCAGCTCTTCTACAAGGACTGGGGACCCAAAGACGCCCAGCCTGTCATGTTCCATCATGGCTGGCCTCTGAGCGCCGATGACTGGGACAACCAGATGCTGTTCTTCCTGTCTGAGGGCTACCGGGTCATCGCGCACGACCGGCGCGGACATGGCCGCTCTGACCAGACCGACACGGGTAACGATATGGACACCTATGCCGCCGATGTCGCGGCGATCACCGAGGCGCTGGATCTGCGCGATGCGATCCATATCGGACACTCGACCGGCGGGGGCGAGGTCGCGCGCTATGTGGCCCGCGCCAAGGCCGGACGCGTCGCCAAGGCCATCCTGATCGGCGCGATTCCTCCCGTCATGGTGCAGTCGGCATCGAACCCTGACGGTGTTCCGATGGAGGTGTTTGACGGTATGCGCTCCGCACTGGCGGCAAACCGCGCCCAGTTCTTCCTCGACATACCCAGCGGCCCCTTCTTCGGCTTCAACCGTGAAGGCGCGACGGTCAGCCAGGGCATGATCGACAATTGGTGGCGTCAGGGCATGGCGGGCGGTGCAAAGGCCCACTATGACTGTATCGCCGTCTTCTCCGAGACCGACTTCACCGAAGACCTGAAGGCCATCAATCTTCCCGTCCTGCTGATACATGGCGAGGACGATCAGATCGTGCCGATCGCGAACTCCGCCCACAAGGCGATCAAGCTTCTCAAGCATGGCACGCTGAAGACCTATCCGGGTCTGTCGCACGCCCCGTTCGCCACGCACCCGGACATCATCAACGCAGACATGCTCGCGTTTGCCCGCCCGGCCTGACGAAGCGGACATCCTGGTCACGCCGGAGGGCCGGTCTTTGCCAGCCGAATGACCAGAGGCTTGGGGGATGTTGCATCGTAGCCGGCAATCATCCCCCGCACCCTTCGCCAGCATTACAGCAGGAGAGAAACTCCCATGAAGATCGCTCGGATCAACCCGCCGGAGCTGCCGAACACGGAAGAGATCGGATACTCCCAGATCTCGGTCGTCGAACCTGGCCGCATGGCATACATTTCAGGACAGGTCGCGGTGCCGCCGGACGGTGCGCCGGTTCCGGCCAGCCTTGCAGACCAGATGAAGATCGTTGCCCGGAATGCGCGGGCGGCGCTGGAGGCGCTTGGCGCCAGCGCGAAGGATATCGTCATTGCGCGCTGCCTCGTCGCGGACCTTACGCCCGAACGGCTTGAACAGCTCATGCCTTCGCTGCTGGAACTCTTCGACGGCGCTCGTCCCAGCCTCACCGGATATGGAGTGGCTGCCCTCGCCGCACCAGAGTTTCAGGTCGAGCTGGAAATGACCGTTCGCCTGCCAGACTGACCTGCCCCCCTGAATAGCCTATGCGTCCCAGCGTCGCCCTGGGACATCGCCCAGCACAAAGGACCATGAAATGCCCACGCTCTACTACGCTCCCGGCGCATGCTCGCTGGCACCCCATATCGTTCTGGAATGGATCGGCGCGCCTTATGAGGCCGTCAGGGTCAAGCACGGATCTGAAGAATTGCTGGCGGTGAACCCTGCCGGCGCCGTGCCGACGCTCCGCGAGGATGATGGCTGGCTTCTCACGCAGGCTGGCGCGATCCTTGACTATCTGGCAAACAAGCACCCGGAGGCCGGGCTTTCCGGTGGCGACAGCCTGCGCGCCAGGGCCGAGGCGCATCGCTGGTCGGCTTTTCTGACGTCGGATGTTCATGCCGCCTTCTGGCCGGTCTTCATGCCCTTCCGCTACACGGCCGATGAGGGCAAGGAGGCGCGGCGCGCGGTTGTCGAGGCAGGGCACAAGCTGGTCGCCAAGCAGTTCGACATACTGAACACTCACCTCGACGGGCGCGAGCACATGCTGGATGGCGGCCGCTCGGTGATCGACGCTTACGCGTTTCCGATGATCCGCTGGGCGCAAAAGATGCTGCCCGGTGGGCTTGAGCCCTACGCAAACGTGCAGGCGCTCCATGACGGGCTGGCTGCTGACCCCGCCGTGCAGAGGATTCTCGCCAGAGAGGCGGGCAAGTAGCTTTCATGGCGCCCGTGGCTTCAGCTCAGGCCAATAATCTCAAGCAGGTAGGAATCCAGCTCCGCCTCGGTCATGTCGCAAGCGGCCAGCATCATGCGCTCGGCATCTGTGCCCACCGCCACCCTGCTCGCCGGGGCATCCCCATGCGCGATGTCGATAATGCGCGCCGCTGCGCTGGCCGCATCCATGCCGGCCGCCTGTATGGCCTCAAGCCGTCCGGACGCGGTACGAAAAGCCTTGCCATAGAGCTTGCGATACTGCCGGGGCAGGGCCGCACTATCCGGCGAAATCCTCTCGTCATTTTTCAATGCGCCGAGCCGGACGAGGGTGACGTCAATGCCGAACGGTTTCAGCTCGGTGCGGTACAGGGCTGAAAACGCTTCGATGGCCGCTCCCGACGCGCCTGATGGCCCGTCGAAGGCAAGCGGCACGCGCCCGGCCCAGCCAGTTATCTGCACGATGCGGCCGCGCGCGCTGCGCAGGGCTGGCAGATAGGCGTTAATTACTGCCAGCGCCCCGAAGACATTCATCTCGAAAACCCGACGGAGGGCGTCCTGCGCCAGCGCCTCTACCGGTCCGCGCGCGTACTCGCCCGCAGTGCTTACAAGGAGATCCAGACCTGCCGGGCCGAGCGCGTCGGCCACGCCGCAGGCCCAGGCGTCCACAGCAACGGCGCTGGTCCTGTCGCAGACCATCAGGCTGACGCGCCCGGCGGAAGCTTCCTTGAGCTCCTGCGCCTCTTCCAGGGACGCGGCCGTCCCGAAAATGATATAGCCCCGCGAGGCAAGCCCGAGCGCGATCTCGCGCCCGAGCCCTGCCCCGGCGCCCGTGACGACGCCGGAGCGGCCCGGGCGCGAAGAGGCCGGTTTCATCTGGTGCCTGCTCACTAGCTGGCGGCGTCAGGCACCGGCGTGTTGAGCAGCTGTTGCTCCCACAGAAAGGCGATGCCGCTCCCGGCAAGGTGCTCGATCACCACATCGACGAGCCCACCAGCGGTTTCAGCCCGCGCCCAGTCGCGCTGCCACTCCGAGGCCAGCGCCACCCAGGTCATCATGTTGATGCCCGCTGCGATCATGCGCTGGATGGCCACCTGATGGCCCTCGACCGAAATACCACCGGACGCGTCGGTGATGACCGTCACGTCCCAGCCTTCGCCTGCCGCCTGGATCGCGGGCATCGCAACGCAGATTTCGGTCCACAGCCCTGCGATGACCAGTTGCTTGCGCCCGGTCGCCTTGACCGCATCGACAACCTTGGGGTCCTCCCAGGTGTTGATGAAGGTGCGGTCAATCACTGTCTGGCCGGGAAACACGTCCGTGATCTGGGGAAAGATGCGCCCGCCGCGATCTTCAACGACGCTGGTCAGGATCACCGGTACGCCGAAGACCTTGGCGGCCTTCGCCAGCCCTGCGGCATTGTTCACCACCATGTGCGGATCGTGGCTGTTCAGGTTGGCGAGCTGGTAGGGCTGGTGGTCTATCATCACCAGCACTGAATCTTCCGGGCGGAGAAGTGAAGAAAGTCCGTTTCTGAAAGTCATGACAATATCCTTTGCTGTCACAACGCGTGGGACTGTCCTTCGAAGACACATTGCGGGCCCACATCGTCTGCAGCCAGTATCGTCATGGGTGGAGTTGGCGCGGTAGCGCCTTCCGGCGGCTAGCTGTGTCGCGAAAAGAGGAACACGGCCCCGGCAAAGCGCCTGACCGTGCGCCTCAGCCGGGCGTGCCGGCAACGTCGGGTGCCTTTGCAAAGCACTCGATGAGCATCTCGGTGAGGACCCGGACCTTCCTGGAAGGATGCTGGCCGGGAGGCCGGACGACGAAAATTCCGGCTTCGCGGATGGGATAGCGCGTCATCACAGGCACGAGCGCGCCCGATACCAGGTGTTCCTGGATCAGCGCATCGGGAAGATAGGCAATACCCACAGAGGCCAGCGCCGCAGCGACCAGCGCCGTTCCGTTATCGGCCTTGAACCGCCCCTGGGGGCGAACCGGCACCACCTGGTCGTCATCCATGAACTGCCAGGTTTCCGTGCCCTGCATGACAGCCTCATGGCTGGCAATATCGGCCGGAGTCTCAGGCGCGCCGTAAGTCTCGATATATTCCGGGGTCGCGACCAGCTTGCCGTAGATCGGTCCGACGCGTCTGGCGATCAGGTTTGAATCGGCGAGATGGCCGACCCGGATGGCGCAATCAAACCCTTCTGAAATGATGTCCACGAAGCGGTCACCATAGGAGGTGTGGATATGCAGGCTGGGATGGCGCCGCGCCATGTCTGCCAGCACCGGCGCAAAATGGGTGGGGCCAAAAGAGAGCGGCGCGGCGACACGCAGCCGGCCGCGAAGCTCGCCGGCGGGCAGGATCGTCTCTCTGGCCGCATCCATCTCGGCGCACACGCGCGCTGCATGCTCGCGGAAGGTGGTGCCCGCTTCGGTCAGGGCTGCGCCGCGGGTGGAGCGCGCCAGCAGTAGCACGCCGAGTTCCGCTTCAATCCGGGCCAGCCTGCGGCTGACGATGGACTTGGATACGCCGAGGCGCAGCGCAGCTGCGGAAACGCCTCCCGCATCAGCCACTTCGACAAATGTGCGCAATTCTTCAATGTCCAAATCTGCGTTCCTCGTATGGCAACGCAGTTGCCCGTCTGACCGTACTATCGCAGCAAATCCGGCAACGGCAATAGCGTGTTTGCGAGGCAGGCTGCCGGAGCCTTCAATGCCCGCAACCCGTGTGCCGCTGTCAGGGCTTTTAGGCGCTGTATAGCTGGCCCGTTCACAATAGTGCGTGTTCCAGCAAGCTCCGGAAAGCGGATATGGTCTGCGTGACGGCGCCGGACGATATGCAGCGTTCGTCGTCTGTTTCGACATGATGGAACCGGTGAGTGCCAAAAACGCCCGCAACCGGCGCGTAGCCTGCCTCGATCACGTTCCTCAACTCGCCCGCAGACAGGTTTTCGCTGGAATATGGCGCTTCCAGACCGGCCAGTCCGGTAAAGGCCTCGCGTGCTGCGGGTACAAGATGCGGGCTGACCACCAGATAGCGCTGGGAATCGGTACCCGGCAGCGGCCAGCTCTCGTTGGTGCCCTCATGCCAGTCCCGCGCAGCCAGATTGGCCCCTAGATGCAGCCAGAACGCGGTTTCCTGCGGGGTTGGCGCAACGGCGTGAAGCAGCTCTTCTGCGCCAAGATATTGATATTCATGGCCGCTATTGCAGACAAAGGCGAGGTCATAGTCCGGCGCGCCCTGCACCGTCCAGCGCGCAAAATGCAGCCAGGCGGCAATACCGCCACCGCGCTCCCCTGCACAGGTGAACCAGCCGGAACGCGGCGTCGAGACCACCAGCCATCGCCCACGCCCGCGATCTAGCCTTCCCACAAGATTGAAGGCCCGTCTACGCCCGCCCCGCCCGGTGACGATCAGGGTCACGGCGCGGCCCTCCATGGCGGCAGCGAGAAACGGGGCCGCATCCTGCGGTGCCAGTAGGGCGACGGGCCGGGAATACAGCGGTTCGCGGCCATGCGTGTTCAGCGCGATGATCTTGCCGCTGGGCCCGTTCGTGATGATGACCACGGCAGCTGCCCCGCCCTCGAAGGCAGCCGCGACAGGCTGCGCAACGCCTGGCCAGAACATGGACGACCAGCGGCCAAAGGCCAGATCAACCAGCGCTATCGCGCCGTCCAGGGGACGGTCTGAACGCCCGTGTGCGTCCACCCGGACAACCGGCGCGGTAATCCCGCCGGCGGGTGTGGTCTGGACAATCGGCACCGGCCATACAGTCGTGGACGTGCTGCCGGTTCTCAGTTCAGCCTGCGCGGCTTCGAAAAAGGGCACGTCGAAATATTGCCGGTCCGTCTGGAGACCTGCCGCCCGCAGCTCGCCCTCCAGCCAGACGCCGCACGCATCGTCTCCGGCTCCGCCGGACTGCTTGTTTCCAAGGCTGATATAGCGATCAAGATCGCGCGCGGTCTGATCGTCATGGGGCCGCGCCTGTGCCATCGCACCAGCGCCGAGTGCCAGCGGAGCCGTGGCCGATGCCGCCAGAAATCCGCGCCGGGTCGCGCCGCCGGCCGAATATACCGCATGGGTCATTGATCTCTCTCCTCCCCTGTTTTGGCCAAAATCTAGCAGTGACAAGCGGTCAATAGCAACATTCACACGCGAGTGAGTGAATGTTGACTCAACCCGAAACCCATGGTTCTCTTTTCTCCAGCGTCGGCACCCATGATCGGCGCAGTGGGAGGGAAACCAATGAAGGCTTTACTATTCGCGTCGGCGAGCGTCGGCGCCCTCATCATGGCTGCGCCTGTATCTGCGCAGACCGATTCCAGCCAACCAGCAGAAGAACGCGTGGCCCAAGCCCGCGATATCATCACCGTCACAGCAACACGCCGTGAGGAAAGTCTTCAGGACGTTCCCTTGAGCATCACCACCTTCTCGCAGGACGAGCTCGATGCGCGTGGTATTGTCGGCTACGAAGGTCTGGCGTTTGAAACCCCCGGCGTTGTGCTGAACCGCGCCAGCGCCAACTTCAACAATTTCACCGCGCGCGGCATCGCCACCAACGGCTATAATGCCAATCTGCAAAGCGCCGTGGCGATCTATGTCGATGAACTGCCGATCTCGTCGAACGGCAATTCAACCATCCTCGATCCCAGCCTCTACGATGTGGAGCGCATCGAGTTCCTGCGCGGCCCGCAAGGCACGCTGTTCGGGTCCGGTTCGCTGGCTGGCGCACTGCGCATCATCACCCACGCACCCAACCCTAACGCGTTCGAGTTCTCGGCTCTGGCCGATATCGGTGTGACCGGATCGGACTCGCTGCGCCAACGCTACAACGCCATGGTCAACATTCCGCTTGTGGAGGATCAGTTGGCGCTGCGCATTGTCGGCCATGTGCGTGATGAAGAAGGCTATATCGATAATATCGGCACCGGCATCGACAATGCCAACGCATTGGAATCGTGGGGCGGCGGGCCACACTGCTCTGGCAACCGACTGACCGGATGTCGATCCAGCTGCGGGTGTCGCACGAGGATAGCAATCCCCAGGATTCCTCGATTGTGAACCCGACGCTGGGCCGCGATAAGCGGATATCCGACCGGCCGGACCGGTTCGCTGGTGTGATGACCAACTACAACGCCACAGTGCGCTATCAGTTCGAGGGTGCAGAGCTGGTCAGTTCGTCAACCTGGTCGGAATACGAGGCCCAGTTTTATGTGGACCTGGCCGGCACGTTCGGCGAGCTGACCCGCCCCATCCCGTTTGCTCTGGATGCCGATGGTTGGGACGAGACCTTCGTTCAGGAGATCCGGCTGGTCTCGGACGCGGGCGGGCGTTTCGACTGGGTGATTGGCGGCTTCTATTTTCACCGTCAGCGCGACGTGGACTATAATTACCGCTCGTCACAGCCCTTCCTCGATGCGCTGGGGATGAGCGTCAGCTTGCCCGATGAATACTACCAGCGCTTCCAGAGCTATTTCATCTCCGAGGAACAGGCGCTGTTCGGTGAGCTGACCTATCGCTTTACCGAGGATTTCTGGGTGACGGGTGGTCTGCGCTATGGCAGCACCGAGACCCAGGGCTTCACGCGCGCCGGCGGATACAACTCCAACTACCTGACCAACGCCCTGTTCGGAATTCCTGGGCCGCTGACCATCACGCCCGTTCCAGCCGCAACCGGCGTTCCCGCAACCCAGGAAGGCCCATCCTACCGTTTCAGCGCCTCGTGGCGGCCGGTGCCGAACATTACCACTTACGCGGCCGTGGCGACCGGCTTCCGCACGCCAATCGTCAACGCCAGGGCAGGCGCGGTGAGTGCGCTTGACCCCAACGACATCATCATCCCCGATGGGGCCGATTCCAATGATCTCGTCAGCTATGAGGCAGGCATCAAGGGTAGCTGGTTCAATAACCGCCTGTTTGCCAACCTCGCCGTCTATCACATCAACTGGAACGATATTCAGGTGCAGGCCAACCGGGTGTCGGACTCTGTCCAGTTTGCCACCAATATCGGCGGCGCGCGCAGCCAGGGCATTGAGTTCGAGCTCATGGCCCGCGCTACCGACAACCTCACGATCTCCCTCAACGGGTCGCTGAACGAGGCCAAGGTGACGTCACTGACGCCTGAAGAGGCGGCCATATCGGGGGCCGTGGAAGGCGCGCGCCTCGCGGGCCCGCGCTTCCAGGCATCCATGCTGGTCAACTACAATTTCGATCTGATGGCCAATGCCGAGGGCAATGCCTCGCTTGCAGTCTATCATGTGGGCTCGTTCCCCGGCTCCTTCCCGAACGTGCCAGGCCAGCCCGGTGTCGTCAGCCCGACCTTTGGTTACACGGAGGCTCATACGGTCGCCAACGCCACTATCGCCGCTGCCTTCGAGCGGTTCACGGTCGGGGCCTATGTCGAGAACATTTTCGACGACGACTCCATCAACTATGTCCACCCCGAAGCCTTTATCTCCAACCGCTTCGGCGTCGTACGTCCGCGCACGATCGGCGTCCGCGTCGGGTATAGCTTCTGATGGTGGTGTCCAATCCGGCGGCAGCTCCGGGCGCGCAAGCTGCGCGCCCGGGCGCCTATGCCTGGGCCGTGCTGGCGGCTTTGTGCTTTGTGTACGTGCTGAACTTCCTCGACCGTCAGCTTCTCTCCATACTTGCCAAGCCCATTCAGGACGAGCTGGGTATCTCTGACGGCCAGATTGGTCTCATCAGCGGGCTCTATTTCGCGATGTTCTACTGCATCCTCGCCATTCCGGTGGGGTTGCTGGCGGACCGGACCAACCGGGTGAAGGTGCTCGCCTTTTCATGCGGCCTGTGGAGTGCGGCGACAGCCGCCTGCGGTCTCGCGGCGAACTACCCCCAGCTGGCCGCAGCACGCATGGCGGTAGGGGTTGGCGAGGCAGGCGGCGTGCCGCCTTCCTACGCCATCATTTCGGACTATTTCCCGCCCGGCATGCGCGGCACCGCGCTCAGCCTGTTCAATCTTGGCCCGCCCATCGGCATGGCGCTGGGCATCGCCTTTGGCGCATCCATTGCCGCGGCCTATTCTTGGCGACTGGCGTTCATCTGGATCGGCGTGATTGGCGTTCTCACAGCCGTTTTCATCTGGTTCTGGATGCGCGAACCCAAGCGCGGCGGTCTGGATGCCAAGCCGGCCTCTGCAGACGAGCCCGTCGCAACGCTGGTTGATGCCACCGACACCCCTCCCGCGGCCGATACCGCAGCCGTACCGGCAAAATCTCCCTTCTGGGGGACGGTGCGCCTGTTCTTCACCGACCCGGTGCTCTTGCGGGTATCGATCGCCTGTGCCGCGACCCAGTTCATGACCTATGCCGTACTGAACTTCACCGTGCTGTTCCTGATGCGCGAAAAAGGCATGGAACTCGGCGATGTCGCTATCTGGTACGCCATCGTGATCCTTCTGGGTGTCGGCGGGGGCATGTTCGTCTCCGGCCGGCTGATCGACAGATGGGGGCCGCGCAACAAGACGGCCTATGCCTGGCTGCCCGCTATAGGGCTGGCGCTGGCGGTGCCGTTCTTTGCTGCTTTCGTGTGGGCGCCGAGCTGGGAGCTGGCACTGGTCTTCCTGCTGATCCCGACCGGCCTGAACTATTTCTACCTGTCGCCCTCAGTGGCGCTGGTGCAGGAAGAGGTGCGGCCCGATCAGCGCGTGGTGGCTGGCGCACTCCTGCTGCTGGTGATGAACCTTGTCGGCCTGGGCTTCGGCCCGACCTATCTGGGCTTCATGAGCGATTTCTTCGCCCGGACCAATCCGGAAAACTCGCTCCAGCTCGCCTTCTACACGCTGATCCCGGTCTATTTCGTCGCCATCGCCATGTTCTTCTGGCTGGCGCGCGCGCTCAAGCGTTCCGGCAAGGAGGCCGCAGCATGACGGGCAGAATCCTTCTCGCGCTGGCAGGGGCGGTTTCGCTGTCCCTGCCAGCCATTGCCTGCGCCAGAACGCCTGCGCAGGTGGATACGCCTGCTGGCACCCTGCAGGGTACCAGCGAGGCCGGCATCACCGTGTTCCGGGGCATTCCCTATGCCGAAGCGCCCACCGGCGAGCGCCGCTGGCAAGCGCCAGTGCCTGCCACGGACTGGGAGGGCGTGCGGGACGCCACGGCGTTCGGCCCGGTCTGCCACCAGCCGCCTTCACGGCCCGGCAGCATCTATGCCGAGGAGCGTGCAGAGATGAGCGAGGACTGCCTCTCGCTCAATGTCTGGGCGCCTGAAAATGCCGAAAACGCGCCTGTGTTCGTCTGGATACATGGCGGATCGCTGATTGGCGGTGCGGGCAGCGATAGCATGTATGACGGCGCCCGGCTGGCCGCTGAAGGTCTGGTCGTTGTCACGATCAACTACCGGGTTGGCATTCTCGGCTTCCTCGCTCACCCCGAACTCAGCGCGGAATCGCCGGACAATATCTCGGGCAATTATGGCCTGCTCGACCAGATCGAGGCCTTGCGCTGGGTAAACCGGAATATCGCCGCCTTTGGCGGTGATCCGGCCAACGTAACGATAGCGGGCGAGTCTGCCGGTGCGCTCTCGGTCATGTATCTGATGGGCGCGCCCGCAGCCCATGGCCTGTTTGCCCGCGCCATCGCCCAGAGCGGATACATGGTCTCCGCGCACACGCTGCGCGGCAATCCGCATGGCGTGCCGTCAGCGGAGGAGATGGGCGTGTGGCTTGCCGGTCAGACCGGCCATGAAAACCTCGCCGCCTTGCGCGCTGCCGATCCGCAGGACCTGACCATGGCCTCGGCCATGACCGGGTATTTCCCCTTCCCGGCGATTGATGGCCATGTCCTGCCCGATCAGCTTGTCGATCAGTTCGACCGGGGCGAGCAGGCACAGGTACCGATCCTTGCCGGGTTCAATGAGGGCGAGATCCGCTCTCTGCGTTTCCTGCTGCCTGAAGCGCCGGAAACTGGCGAGACCTACACCGCAGAGATAGAGGCGCGCTATGGCGAGCTGGCACCAGCCTTTCTGGAGCTTTATCCCGCCGGCGATCTGGAAGAGAGCCTGCTGGCGATCACGCGTGACGCCATGTATGGCTGGACGGCGATGCGCCTCGTGCGCAGCCAGAACGCGGCCGGTCACGCCTCCTATCTCTACTATTTCAACCACAGCTACCCGGCAGCCGATGAGATGGACCTGCATGCCTTCCATGCTGCGGAAATTCCGTATGCGTTCGGCACGCTGGACCGCACACCGCCCTACTGGCCTGCGATCCCGGAAACCGCACGGGAGACAGCGCTCTCCGATGCCATGGTTGGATACTGGGTGTCCTTTGCCCGCGATGGCGTACCGGTAGCCGAGGGCTTCCCCGCCTGGTCTGCTTACGGTGACACGCAAGCCTATATGGAGTTTGCCGGAGAGCCGCGCCCGGGCGCCGGTCTGATGCCGGGCATGTTCGAGCTTCACGAGGACGTCGTTTGCCGCAGACGCGCGGCAGGCATCGCCTGGAACTGGAATATCGGGATCATCTCCCCGCCTTTGCCTGCAGGAGCGCCCGAATGCCGGTAATGCATGGAGCGATGCAGGACTTCACCCTCACGCTCGACAAATTCCTTGACCATGCGGCCAGCTGGCACCCCGGCACTGAGCTGGTAACGGCAGGTGATAACGGCATCGAGACCCGTACCGGTTATGCCGCTGTGCGTCAGCGCAGTGTGAAGACCTCGCACGTGCTTGCCGGTCTGGGCGTACAGCCCGCAGAGTGCGTAGCCACGCTGGCCTGGAATACGCAGGCCCATGTCGAGGTCTGGTACGCCATCATGGGCATGGGGGCGGTCTGCCACACCCTGAACCCGCGCCTGACCGCTGCTCAGCTCGCCGATATGGCGGCCCAGTCCCAGGCGCGCGTGCTGATAACCAGCGTGGACCTTCTGCCGCTGGCCCGCGAGCTGGCGGCCAAGGCACCGGCTATCGAGCACCTTCTCGTCATTGATGCAGGCGAAATTCCCGCTGGTCCCGGCCTGAAACCCTCGCCGCTTGAACCCATGCTGGCTTCGGCGTCAGATGAGGAAATCTGGGGCGGGTTTGAGGAAACCGCGCCATGCGGGCTGTGTTTCACCTCTGGCACCACAGGCGCGCCCAAGGGCGTCACCTACACCCACCGCGCCAGCTTCCTGCACACGCTGCGCCAGCTGCAGGCTGATACGATGGGCATATCGAAGACGGACAGCGTTCTGGTGGCCGTGCCCATGTTCCACGCGAACGCATGGGGGCTCACCTTCGCCCTGCCTGCGGTAGGCGCAAAAATGGTGCTGCCGGGTCGGCATCTCGACCGGGCCCGGCTGGCTGCTCTCATCAATGCCGAAAAGGTGACTGTGGCGGTCGGCATCGCGACCGTCTGGCTAGGCGTTGTGGAGCATCTGGAAGCGACCGGCGGACAGACGCCCAGCCTGAAACGGGTAGTGGTTGGCGGTGCGCCGCTGGCCCCTGCCCTGATGGCCCGGTTCGAGCAGGTGCTGGGCGTGACCATCCAGACCAGCTGGGGCATGACCGAGCTGTCGCCGGCGGGCACGTTTGCCCGGCCTGATGACCCGGACAGGTCTGCAGAGAAATCCGGCAGACCCGCTATCGGCGTCGACCTGCTTATCACCGATGCTGATGGCAATCCCCTGCCACAGCAGCGTGGAAGTGAAGGCCATCTCCACGTACGCGGCGCAGCCGTGGTTGCGCGCTATTTCGGGCAGGATAAATCAGCCCTCAACGCGGATGGCTGGTTCTCAACCGGAGACCTCGCCCGCATCGACGAGGGCGGTAATCTCATCATCACGGGGCGCGCCAAGGATCTCATCAAATCCGGCGGCGAGTGGATCAATCCGGCAGAGATCGAGGCGGTGGTCAGCCAGCATCCGGGCGTATCGCTGGCAGCCGTTATCGGGCGGAGTGACCCAAAATGGGGAGAACGCCCTATACTGCTGGTTCAGACGCGTGAGGCAGATTCGCTCAGCGATGAGGCTCTATTGGAGCCTCTACGCAGCCGGGTGGCTCCGTGGTGGATTCCCGATGCGGTTATCCGTATTGAAAACATGCCCTTGGCACCCACGGGCAAAATCGACAAGCAGCGTTTGAGAGCGGATTATGGCAGCAACTAGACCGGACACCGAAACCATGCCCGCAAAGGCCGCCGCCCCTGGCGCAACAAAAAAACCGCGCAAGCCGTCCGTGAAGGAGCAGCAGCGTGCCGAAAAGATGGAGCAGATCCTCGACGCGGCAGAGCGCCTGTTTGCCCTGCACGGCCTCTATAACGTCACGCTGAAAGACATCGCCACCGATATCGGCGTGCACCACACCCTGCTGAACTACTACTTCTCCGACAAGGACAAGCTGTTTGACGCAGTGGTCGCGCGCCGGGCCCGCGAAACCAGCGGGCGGCGTATGCAGGCCATGGACGCCCATGAGACCGAAACAGGCGGAAATCCAACGGTAGAGGGTTCCCTGCGCGCCTTCCTCGATACTGATCTCGATCTCTACAGCCAGGGCGGTGAAAGCTGGAAATATTACGGCATGATCGGTGGTCAGCTGTCCAATACCCCGTATGGCGCCGAGTTGATGGATCAGAACTTCGATCCGGTTGTCCTGCGTCTCATCGCGTTACTGCGCAAGGCCATTCCCGGCAGTACCGACGAGGATCTGTTCTGGGGCTATCACTTTGTTACCGGCGCCCTGATGCTGACCCTGTCGCGTACCGGCCGGATCGACCGGCTTTCGGGCGGGGTCTGCAGCTCCGACGATTTCGAGTCCGTGAAGGACCGGATGGCGCGCTTCATGGCCGCAGGTTTCCGGGAAATCTGCGAGGAGCGTGCACAGGAGCGCGCGCACTCGCCCGCCGACGGAAGCTGACGCGCAAGCGGGCAATAACAGGAGAGTCTCCATGCTCACCCGCCGCAGCCTGATGGCCAGCGCCGCCGCCCTTGCGGCAGGCAGCATTGTCCCGGCTGTCGCCAGCAATACTTTAGCGCCAGTGATAAACCTGCTTGAGGAACTCGTTGGGTCAGGCCAGCTCCCCTTTGCCGGCATCCGTATTGCCCGTCATAGCGAAATACTCGCGCAGGCGCATGTCTCCGGGGTGGAAACAATCGGGCCGGAGAGCCTTTACCGCGTCTATTCGATGACCAAGCCGGTCGTGGCCGCAGGCGCGGCCCTTCTGGTCGAAGATGGCCAGCTGACACTGGAAACGCCTGTCGCCGATATCGTGCCGGAACTGGCAGGGCTCACAGTACTCACCGACACCTCCGGCGGCACCGAACCGGCCCGCCCGATGACGCTCGCCCACCTTCTCACCCACACATGCGGACTGGCCAATAGCTGGGGCAATGCCCGGACGGCGCCACTCTACAGGCAAGCCGGGCTCGTTGCGGGCGCGTGGATGTATGATCCGGACATGGGCGGGCTTGAGGGATTTGCGCAAAGGCTTGGCCGCCTGCCGCTGGAGCATCAGCCGGGCACGCACTGGATCTATGGCTATGGCCTCGACATTGCGGGACTTGTCATCGAACGGGTCAGCGGTGAGCGGCTGGGCGCATTTTTGCGCCGCCGGATATTCTCGCCGCTCGGCATGTCATCTACCGGCTTCTACGTGCCTGCTGAACATTCATCACGGCTCACCGGTCTCTACACTGGCGCTGACGGCGTCGTGGAGCGCGTTGCCGCACAGCAGGAGAGGCTGCCGTTGATCGAGCCTTATGCTGACGGCGGTAGCGCTGGCCTCATCACGTCGCTTGAAGACTATGGCCGCTTTGCCGGCATGCTGGCCAATGGCGGTGTGGCGGCGGGTATCCGGGTGATGAGCGAGGCATCGGCCCAGATGATGATGACGCCTTACGGCCCGCAGGAGGCCATCACACCGGCCCTGCAGCGCTTTGGCCTTGGCGGTGAGCCCCGTCAGGCGCTTGGCGGCGTCACATGGCTGGAAGACCATGCAGGGCCAGGGTCTGCTGGAGAATATGCCTGGGGCGGGGCGGCCGGCACAGCCTTCTGGGCAACGCGCTCCAGCGGCCTCTCGGTCGTGCTGATGACGCAGCTGATGGCGCCGGGCGGTACTGTTGCGCGTGAACGCTTCAAGCCCCTGATTTATCGCGCACTTGCGGAGCTGCCGTAAACCCTGCCGGCCGCGCCTTCCCGCAGGCGGATATAGGGCAATCGAAGTTCTTCGGTAAATCGCGACCGGATAGGCAATGGCGCACGGAGGAGGGAGATGGCGAGACCGTTGGTCCTGCGGCCAGATTACGCAAACACTAAGTTGGCACCATTCCAAGTCAGTAATTGCGATCCTTGGGTTAATATAATGGGTATACAGAAGCATGGGTTTAATATCACGCATAACGCGCATCGCGATGCCTATACCTAAATCCTGTGGTGTAGCCAGCCATCACCGTGATCGAAGCCTGAAAACCCGCCTGGCGGCTGAGCAGAGTTGGGGAGCTGGGCAGATCGAGGCGAGTACTCTCGTCAGGAGTGGACAAAGACGAGGCCACCTTGCCCTCAAAACCCGTGTTGAATGGAGAACAGGCGAGTATTAGCCAGAGGCACCTCACCAGGACCGTGCCTCGCCGCGCATCAGCAAACCCTTGAGGATCTGCGCAAGATCAACCCCCTGCTTTGGAGCAATCATCAGGAATGGTGCCCGTTCGGCGCGCGGCGCGCTGACAAGTGTTTGAATCGTAGCCAGAGCATCGCGCCGCACCCAGATGCCCGCTGAGGCAGCGTTTTCCGGTTCGACCCGCCACACCGCCATGGCCGCTTTAGTGACCAGTGCGATGGGCTGCGTCTCCATCAAGACGGGCAGGTGCGCCGGATCGGCATTCACAATCACGGTGCGGCTGGCAGCCTCTCCAAGGGCTCGCGCTACCGGCAGGGCGTGCAGGATAACGGGACCGGCGGGCAAATTTGCCTCGTGCGCTAGCGGACACAAGACAACCGGAAATCCGGACGTCTGCGACATCTCTGCCGCCAGCCGGTCATAGGCATGGCGCCCGACCAGAAATGGCATGTCTGCAGGGTAGGCCAGCGAGGCTTTCATCCGTTCTGGCTAGAACGTGACCGGAGCGATGTCGATGATTATATCCCAGCCCGATTCGATCATCTCGTCTGGCGCGATGCCATAGCGCCGCAGGAATTCCTCGCCCGAGAGGTTTGAGTGGAAGAACGAGCCGCCCACCGCCTGCCGCGCCGTTTCCCGCGAGATCGGCTTGGTCAGACGGACGTCGGTAACGCGGTATCCGGCCTGGTTCAGCGCACTTTCGGCATAGCGCACCGAATGGGTGTGGCGCAGGAAATCGCTTATATTTTCTTCCCCATACACCCGCCGCATCCAGGCGAGCTCCAGCGCCGTGTTGGCGTTATAGACCTCGCTCATCTTGACGCTGACAAGGGCGGGGTCGCCAAAGCCTATGCCCAGCTCCTGCATCGCACGCACATTCATGTAGGTTGCCATCGGCGTGCGCCCGAGATCGGGCAGGGAATGCACATCCAGCCCCGTCAAATAGCGTGGGGCGGTGCGGGCCATCGCGTATTCCATGATGAGCTGTCTGCCACCGTCCTCCAGCGCCAGGACGGAGCGTTCGAACGTCGCGACATCGCGCCCGTTGACCTGTGCTACCAGCGATACCGACTGCCTGTCCGGGGCATCGGGGAAGAAGTCACCGTAATTGGTCCGGCGCGGTTCAGGGATATGGATGCCGGCCGGGTCAGGCTGGCCGGGTCTCAGCTGATCGAAGAAGCCGGGGACCGGATGGCGGATGCGCCGGGTTTCACGCGCCACTTCGGCTGCCAGTTCCTCGACGCTGTCATAGGGCAGGCGGATCAGGGCCGCCCGCCCGGCCTCGGTAGCCGAAATCTCGGCCATCAGCGCGGGGTGGGACTGGGCGAAGCGGCGCACATCCTCGCGCGCCGACAATCTGCGCAGGAAGGCATAGGTGTTCTCGTCTAGAGCGCGCGCCCATGAAGGCCGGGCACCAGCCGAACCTGCCTCCGCCAGAGCCTCGCGCGCCAGCGACAGGGCCGTGCGCTCGGTCTGGTCAAGTGCCGCCTCGCCAAGCCCTGACGCCGTCCGGCGGGCAGCTGCGACAGTCGCCACCAGATCAACCGCATCGGCGCGGGGGCGTGCCCGTGCATCCGACAATCCTGATACTACCGCAGGCTGGCTGCGGCGGGTATTGGTGATCACCTGCTCGACCTCCCGGCCCACCAGGCCGTGGCGCTGCATCGCGCGGCGCAACGCGTCGATACCGGTGGCATCCGTCAGCGCTTCGAAACCGGCGCCGGGATTGGTGCGGACGGTTGTTTCAACGAAATCGCTGAACGTGCCCATCCGGCCGAGCGCATCGAAGAAGTCGAAGCCGGAGGCGGCATATGTGCCGATCCACTGGCGCAGGCGCACCATGTCCATGCCGCTCAAGGCCACCGCGTCCGGCCCTTCATTGAGCGCGCGGGTGATATAGCCGAGCAGTTCCACAGCATCGGGCTCGGGCACGATGACATAGCCGAGACGCTGCACGGCGGCGTATTCAAGATCACGCACAAGGGCGAGGCGCGCCGTTACCGGATTGAAGATGTCGGTGCGGCCCGCGAGTATCTGTTCGATCTCGGCAAAACTCAGACCTGCGCGCTGGGCTTCGCGCGCAGCCTCGGAAAGCAGCGACTGCGCCATATAGTGGCTGACATCGCTCTCCAGCCGCGCGATCTGGCCGGAGCTAAGCTCACCGCCAGCGGCGAAAACGGTTTCTGCTTCGGCCTGTGCGGCCCGGTAGGCGTCCACCGCCTGCTGGTTGCGCTGGGCAAACTCGGCGACGGTGCGCGGCGGCTCTGGCGTCGGGGCGCTGGCAGCCGATGCTCCGCCTGTCCCTTCCGCGACGGTATCTCCGCCACGACCGCCGAACACGCCAGGGTCGGGGGCCACTTCGGCCGGATCGAGCAGCCGCGAGGGATTGGCCGGATTGCGCAAGGCGGCAGCATCGATATTGACCGGCGCGGCGAGCTGCTGGCCGTCGGGATAGGCGGCATCGAAGGTACGCGCATCAATGGCGGGTGGCTCGGCTAAACCTGACGCGCGAGGAGCTGCTGTGATCCGCGCCTCGGCCGGTACGCTGCCCAGCAATTCGCGCCCGCGATTGACCGCAGCGTTCTGCCCGGCCGTCCGGCGGCCTGATGCGATCAGCTCGCCGGTATGCGTCACATAACGCGATGAGGTTCCAAACCGGCGCAGGACGGTGAAGTTAGCCGCGATATCAAGATTGCCTAGCGCGGCGGTCAGGGTCTCCTGATACAGCTCGGTGAAAATATCGGCGAAGCCCGGCTCGTTCTCGATAGCCTCCTCCAGCCGCATGGTGCCGATGGACAGGGCGGCTGCTCTGGCAAAGCGCACCTCATCAGCGGCTGTCCTGACGTTGGAGGCCTGTGCCACGGCGACCATACCGGCAGAGGCCGCATCGGTGGCAAGTGCTAGTGCCGACCCGGCCTGTCCCAGAACGGCGGCCGAATAGGCGAACGCGCCGATAGCGCCGCCCGCTTCCACACCGCCCAGCAGCCCCAGCCCTGCGCTGGCCAGCCCGCCTGCTGCGCCCGCAATGCCGGTGGCCAGCGACGTCGCTGTAATGATCGCCCGGGTGTCATCAGAGGAATAAGCCTGCTGGGCCTGAAGCGCGCTGGCAAACACCGGCACGCCAAGAAGCCAGGCCCGTGCTGCCCTATCCGGCTTGGCGTAATCGCCAGGTGCCAGCGATGTCGGCTGGAAGGTGACGAGGCGGCCGAGCGCGTATTGATAGACGCCGTCAAACCCGCGGCCGGTCAATTCGATCAGGCGCTGCTCATCGCCGCACGGCCTGACTGCTCGCGCCAGCTGGAGCGCGCGCCGGGTCTCGGCCAGATAAGCGGCGAGCGCCTCGCGCGTGGCCTGCTCCCGCCATGCCGCCAGCCCTGCCGCATCGAGGCCGAAACGGCCCTGCAGGAAAGCATCGTCGGCAAAGGTGAAGCTGAAATCTAGGCGCGAGCCATCCGGTCCGGAAATCTCCAGCTGCCCCAGCGGATGGAGGTTGTCCGCGGCGATGGCCGGGCCTGTCTCTGCACGGAAGCTGGCGATGGCGGCCGGGGTGCGGATGGCCGCCAGAGCCCGCTCCTGCGCGGTCATCATCTCAATGAAGGTGTCGCGCAGGATCAGCATGGCGGCATGATCGCCCACCCGCATCTCCAGCTGCCGCCGTTCACCCTGCAGGATTATCGTGTTGGTGAAGGCCCGCGCCACGCGCCGGGCCGAGGCTTCGAAATCGACTGGCACCTCGAACTCGAGATTGGCGCAAGCCATGGCCTGTGCCACGGCTGGGGTCCAGCCCAGCGCCGAACCCGCATCCGGCCCGAGTGTCCAGGCCGTCACTTCGCCGGGTGAGGCGGCAACGCGCACTTCGGCGAAGGCGGGCGTGACGCGATAATCGTCCGGGGTCGCCAGAACGCCGCGCACGAGATCGCCCGTGCTGACCGGTATCCGGTAGCCCGGCTCCACGCCCGGTATCGTGCCCGCATCCGCTGCACTGGCTCCGGCAGTCACTAGCGCGACAGGCGGGGAGCGATAGGTGCGCACAGGCCGTATCGTGCCCGGATCAATCCCGGCCTCGCGCGCGACTGCCCGGCGCAGCGCCAGATCGTCTTCGTCCTCGTCGGTCAGTGCCAGCCGGACAGCGGTGATATCGCGCCAGCCGTCAAACAGATGGGGCTGGTTGTTCACCCACACCTGAAAGCGCAACGTCTCGACCGGAATATCGACCGTGGTGCGCACTTCCAGATAGAGAAGGTCGGGCGCGAAGGCGAAGCTCACCGGCTCGCTGAGCGCTGTCGCGTCGCCGCCACCGGGCAGCGGCCGCGCAAAGGCAAACTGGCCGGTCATATTGCCATAGCGCAACACCCACGAACCGGCAGCGCCATTGAGAGTAAAGTCATGGGCTCCGGGCAGGGCACCGGGTTCCAGTTCCGCGCGCAGCAGGATGAAATCCATCTGCCGCAGCTCGGTCATCAGCTGCACCATGCGTGCCTGATCTGTAGCGGTCAGCGCGCCCGACGGGCTGCTCGCAAGAAGCTGCTGGCGCAGGCCGGATTCGATCTGGCTCCACGCGGCATCCAGCAGTGGCCGCAGCGCCGGATTGTCGTCAAACCGATAGGGTTTGGCGTGGACATAATAGCTGATCGCTTCGCTGGCGCTCTCCAGCCGGACCGGCTCACCCACCTCTACCGGCAGGTCTTCGCCCAGCACCAGTATGTAACGCGTGGCAGTATCGGGGTGCAAAACGCCGGTGCCATCTCCGGACCAGGGGTAGGGAAAGCGCGGCGCACCGGAGGTCAGCAGCCCATGCTGGTCGGCATTGACCACCGCCATGTGGATGACCGGTTCCGGCCGCGTCCAGATTTCCGGGCCACGCTGGACGGCAAGGCCGGTCCCGTCGTCGAGATAGGAGAACTCGCCCAGCCGGCCGGAGCCGCTGTCATCGCGCCCGGTTTCGGGATGCACGCGCTGCTCCCACTCGCCGGACAGCGCGCCATGCGAAATGGCAAGATCAAGCTCCACCGTATCGCGCGGCGGGGCCTCCGGCTCCAGCAGTTCCACGTCCGCTTCGGCGTCACGAAGCGTCAGCGTCACGCCGCCCGGTCCGGGCCGGTCAAGCGGGTGGCCTTCGCCGACACGCAATACCTCGCCCGACATTGGCTGCATGTAGGCGGATGGGGCGGCTGGCGAGCTGCCTTCCAGCGTGACGCGCAACCGGTTGCCCGAACGGCTGAGCGAAGTCGAACGCAGCGTGTGGCGCTCGCCGGTCACCGGATGGGTCAGCCGGACGGTAACCTGGCTTTCGTCCTCTGACACAATGGCCCGGCCGCTGATGCGGCCTAGCAACCGGTCGGGATATTGCACAATCCAGCTGCCGGAAAGTTCACCGGAGTCGGCAGCTTCGCCGGCAGCGATGACGCTTTCGGGTTGTTCGGGCGGCGTGGCGTCATCCTGGCCGCCCGTGAGCAGGAGGAACGCGGCCGCGGCAGTGACGGCCAGGATGCCCGCTCCGGCGATGCCGGCGGGGACGAGCGGGATGGGCGGGAGGCGCAAGCGGTTGGTCTCGCTCATGGGCTTCGCTCCGCGCTGCGCCCGTCTGCGTGGGCAAAAACGAGCGGCCCGCTGCGATAGAGTAGAGGGTCATCCTCTGTGCGTTCGACAACCACGTCGGTGCGCCCGAACGGTGTCTCCACGGCCACTCGGTAGGTCTCCAGCGGCTGGGCCGTTTCAAATACGGCCTCGATATGGACCGGGTGGCCGTAATGGATGCTGGCAACAGGTTCATACCGGGGTTCTGTCAATTCCGGTCCCAGCCCATCCTCGTCCACCGTCGGACGGACCGGCTCATCGGGGAAAACGGCAATGGCGAGGCGAAGCAGGGGCGTGGGATCTTCGGGCGCGTCGGCTCCGCTGATCTCCAGTCCGCCACTATCCTCTGGCGGCCCGATGATGAGCCCGCATTCGGCCAGTCTGATCCCGCCCCAGGCGGGCATGTTGTGAACGCCGTTGGCAGGCCGGGCGACGGCCAGGCCGTCGGTCTGGCCCCGTTCATGTTGCAGCGGCAACAAAAGCTCGGAGTGAGGCTCCAGCTCCCCGGCAGCCTCGACGATAATGAAGAGCGGATTGTGAAATATCCTCCGGTCCCATTCGATCCGGTTTTCGCGAAAGGGACTGTCGAATGCACGGATGCAATCGCGCAGCCGTTCAATTTCGGCAAGCGCTCGCGTGTTCCTGTTCACGAAGGCGGTGTACCGGGTCTGGCTCTCGCGTTGTGCCTCGCGCAGGAGATCCTGCAAGGCGATGGGCGTGAGCTCGGGAGCAGCATAATGGACGCGCGGTGTGGCGTTCCACACCTCCAGAAGCTGGGCGTAAAGTGGCTCCTGTAACCGCCCCAGGCTCTGGGCATAGGCGTCGCGCCGGGCAAGGGCAGTTGCGTGCAGCACCGGCCATTCGCGGTAGATCGCCGCCTCATAGGTCCGCCAGCTATCGCGCGCTTCGGTCATGTAGTCCTGCATCGCCGTCAGCGCCTCACGCATCGCCGGATGCAGGACATATTCATTGTCGGCGTTCAGTCCGGCCGCGAGAAAGTCAGGGTCATCGTCCGAAAACCTTCGCGGATCGCCGTGCGTGCGCAGGCCGATGGTGAAAATCGAGATCGAACTTTCGCGGCTGCCTATGGAGCGGGACAACGCTTCGAGCATTGAAATGTAAGGCGAATAGACCGCGTTTTGAACCCGCAGACGGTTGGGCAGTTCGCCAGGCTGGACCACTTCGCTGTTATCAACCATGACACGCTGGTCCAGCTTGTCCTCAAACCAGTCGCGCTCGCCGTAACTGGACAGAATCCAGTCGTGCGGCTGGTCCAGCGTATGACAGATGATGTCGTTGCGGTCGTTCCATTGGTTGTTGGGGTGAAACAGGCAGTTTTCAGGGCGCACGCCCGGCTGCCGGTCAGCCCAATATCGCGCACAGGCATCAATGGTATGCGCGGCGACCTGATGAGGAACCATGTTCTCGAAGCAATGAACAACATCCTGTTTGAGATTGAGATAATCGGCGCGTCTTGTTCCGCCGAGGATGGAGGGAATGTGGACGGGCGGGCCACTATCCGATCTGCTGGCGGTCGGCAGATTGTCAAGCGCCACGTAGCGGGACCGGCGCTCTGCGCCCTCGGCATTGAACGCCTCCTCGAGGAGGCGTTCCGGTCGGCGGGCATCAAACAATTCGGTATCAAAGCGCGCCTGCCGGTCCCTGATCTCCGCGGCAAAATCATTGACCAGCTCGACCAGCGCCATCACCTGGTCCCTGTCTTCGGGGGTGAGATTGGCGATGACCGGATCGGGCCGGGCGCGTGCCCGCAAAACAGCATCAAGCTGTTCCTCAGCTTCCCGCCGCATGGCCTCCATTTCAGGGCTGTATATCTGGTCCAGGACGTCTTGCAGGGACGGGGCGTTTGCCGGTGCTGCACCGCCTGGCGGTACATAAAGGTCCGGGATTTCCGGCGGCGTAAATGTGCCGAAATCGGGTTCGGGCGCTGCGGCCGCAGCCGGGACCTCGTCCGGTTGCACAGGCTGATCGACGCGTACCATGCTCTCGTCCAGCTCGCCGGCTTCGATCACATCCAGCAGTATGAGCACGCGGTTCGCGGTAAGCCTGAAATTGTCAAAAGCCTCGATGGCCACGGCTAGCGAGACGTAGACAGCCCCTTCCGGCCGGTCGAGCCGGGCAGACAGAAACCGCACGTCCTGGGGCTGGGTGAAAGCGAACTCGACGGTCCGTCCGAAACGGCGCATATCCTCGCGTGGCAGAAGCGCCGAGCGGATGATGGCAGAGCCTGCCCTGGCCGGGTCTGGTCCCATGCCGCATTCCCGGCCCCGGCAGGTGAACAGCTCCTGGAACCCCAACTCAGTCAGAGAGGCCGCATAATTGCGAACCACATCCAGCGTCGAGCGCCCTTCGGGAGCGACATACAGAAGCCGCGTCCACGCCCCTTCCACCGTCTGATAGTCCGTCAGCGTGGGCTCAAAGCTGGTATGCGGGCCGGTCGCGATGTCAAACTCGTCGAACGCGCTGGCATGGTGGGCTATAATGACAGAGCCGTCATAGCGCGCGATCAGCGGATGATCTGCCCCGCCGGCTGCGTCCTGCCTGGCCAGCGCCAGGGATGCCCCGAAAACGACGGCAAGCGTGGCCAGCAAGCTTCGCAACCAAGGCGAAAGAACATCCCGGACAAGCAAGGCGGCGCGCTCCTGCATGGGCCGCGTACAGCGGCAGGCAACGCCGCAAAGCATGCCCTGTCACCGCATTTCGTCGTCATCCATTTGGATGAGGCATTTCCGAATCTTTCGTCACGGCCCCAAGAAAGACCAACGTGGTACGAACAATGTCGGCCTGGCTGTGAACGCCGAGCTTTTCGCGTAGGCGTGCCGCATGCGTACGCACCGTGTTGATCGTCACGCCGCGCTCAGCGGCTATATCCTGAAGGCTCGCACCGCCCGTCAGCGCCAGTGCCACCGCCAGTTCGGACGGCGTAAGCCCGTAAAGGGCAGCGAACTCCAGCCTGTCGGCTTCCCCGGCTTGACCGGTTCCGGCCAGAGCCAGATCAACTGTCATGGCGACGAACACGGCCGTCATGTCTCCCCGATTGGCCCAGGCATGGGCTGTATGGCGCTGGATGACAGTGTCAAACGGTTTCAGGACCACCTCATCGTCTGACAGGATGAGGGTGAGTTCACCTTGCAGGACGGTGATATAATCAATCGTATCGGTGCGGTGCATGCCAGGATGGCGGTGCGTGTCGACGCGCACCGTGTCCGTGCCGTCAAACACGGTGGCGTAGTAGGCATCAAGCTGTTCCCGGGTTACATGAGGCCGGTCGGGCGGCACGATGATGAACTGGAAGGTGGTCGCGCCCCTGGGCGGTGCCAGCGGCAGTCCCGCGATTTCCTGGTGGGGCGGGTCGCGCAAGGCGTCGGCATTGCGCCTTGTAAACCAGTGCACCGCCCGGAAATCGGACGGCAGGATATGCGAATCCCTCAGGACACGGGACTTGCCGTGCTCATCGGCGGCGGTGACGATCCGCCTGAACTTGCGGTCGGCCATACGCTCCCCCAGGCGATACGTGTCTGGCTGGGGCGCAGGAGGTCTGCCGGAGGAAGAGTCCTGCACGAGGGATACCCATGCACTGATTTTGGGGCCATGTCAGTTGGAAACGGCGCGCCTGCACCTGGCAACCGGTTAATGTGCCAGCAGAGGCGTAAGAGGGGGTAACCGGAGAGGCGATTTGGCGCAAACCGGTTCGAAAGCCGTTTAAGCAACAGGAGAGGAGCCAGCCCGACTGGTATAACTCGTTCAAAAATGGCGCACCCGACAAGATTCGAACTTGTGACCTCTGCCTTCGGAGGGCAGCGCTCTATCCAGCTGAGCTACGGGTGCGTTGCCCCGCTCTCTTACAGGGCCGCGCGGGACTATTCAATGGACTGACGCCGCGCAAAAACCTGTCCGGCGTGCCCGGCTGCAGAGCAGCCATGACGGCCGCAGCGTGACGGGCAGGCTTCGCGCTTCCATGCTCAGGCGCGACCGCTTATATCGACGATATCATGGGTTCAGCAGAGTTCATCTTGCTTGCGGCGGCGGGCCTCGTCCTGCTCGCCATTGCGGGGGCTGCCGCAACGCGGCAGGCCGGGGCTCCGCTATTGCTGATCTTCCTGGTTATCGGCATGCTGGCGGGCGAGGAAGGCCCTGGCGGTATCGCCTTCCATGCCCATGATACAGCCTATCTTTTCGGATCGCTGGCGCTGGCGCTTATCCTGTTTGATGGCGGGCTGGGAACCAAGCTGCGCCGCCTGCGCAGCGTGTTGCGGCCCGCGCTCAGCCTTGCCACGCTGGGGGTCATCATCACTGCGGGCATCACCGCCCTCGCGGCCAGATACCTGTTCGGGCTGGGCTGGGTCGAGGCCGCCCTGATGGGCGCCATCGTGTTGTCCACTGACGCGGCCGCTGTGCTGATGCTGATCGCCGGCAAGGATATCAAGGCCCGCCCGCGCGTGGCGACCACGCTGGAGGCCGAATCCGGTTTCAACGATCCCATGGCGGTGATCCTTGTGGTCGCCTTCGTGGCGTGGCTGACGGGGCAGGGCATTCCCGATCCGCTTATCGCCACCCTCTCCATTGTCTGGGCCATACTGGCGGGCGGCGCGCTGGGCTGGTTTGGCGGGCGCGCAATTGCCTATGTCGAGCGCAAGATCGGCCTGCCCATCGGGCTTTATCCGATCTTTGCGTCCGCAGCGGCGGTGTTTCTGTTTGCGTTTGCCGAAGTGGTTGGCGGCTCTGGCTTCCTGGCTGCCTATCTCGCTGGCGTGGCCATGGCCTCCGCGCCCAAGCGCCGGGCAGCAGAAGCCACGGCGCGCTTTTCCGACGGGCTGGCCTGGATCGCCCAGATCGGCCTGTTCCTGATGCTGGGCCTGCTGGTCACGCCCAGCCACGCAGCTGAAGTGGCCTTGCCCGCGCTGGGACTCGCTTTCGTGCTGATCCTCATTGCCCGTCCGGTGGCTGTGCTTGTCTGCCTGGCGCCGGAGCGCTTCCGCATCAATGAGCGCGCCTTTATCGGCTGGATGGGCCTGCGCGGGGCGGTGCCGATCTTTCTTGGCGCCTTTCCGGTGCTGGCAGGGGTGGAGAACGCGAACCTCTATTTCTCCGCTGCCTTTGCCGTCGTCATTGCCTCGCTGGTTATTCAGGGCTGGACCGCAGGCCCGGTAGCACGCCTGTTCCAGGTCGCGCCGCCCTTGGCGCGGGGCGGCAATCTTGCCAATGCCGGCATGATCGCGGCCGTTGCGGTCGGCTTCACGCTGGCAAGCGCATTGGTGTCGTTTGGCGCCAACGAGCGCGATACCGGGCGCGAGGCGATTGCGCCGCTTAACATGCGTGAGCTTCTGGCCGCGCTGGGGCCTGAGGGTGGTCCGCGCGCGGTGCGCCTTGAAAGCTTCCCCTCAGACTGGGACCAGATGGACCCGGCCCATCGCCGCGACACCTTCGCCCGCGTAGCGGCAGGTCTCGTCGCAGCGCAGAATGAGCGCATCATGGAGGAGCGCGAGCAATTGCTTGTCATGCGCGCGCAGGAGGATGCCGGCATCCCGTTGAGCCTGCCCCAGCAGGCGCGGCGCGACACGCTCGCAAGGCGCTATGGCGGCCGCTATGACGATCTCGATGATCTGCTGGCCCGCGTCGATATCGTGCCGCCCTCGCTGGGGGCTGCCCAGGCGGCGCTGGCGACCGGCTGGGGTTCCAGCAGTCCGGCGCTGGCGCGCAATACGCTATATGGCCGCTCGGCGCGCGATGGCCGCTTCCCCAGCCTGACCGCAGCGGCGACCGACTATGTGGATGTGCTCAACACCCATCGCGACTTTGCCGCTTTCCGCACCGAGCGGGCAGCCCTGCGGGCGAATGGGCAGAGCCCTACAGGACCAGCCCTGGTCGGTTTCGTCGGGCCATATGCTGAAAGCGGGGACGCCTATGCTGCCCAGGTGCGTGCCGTGTTGAACAGTGCCGGCCTGGCACGGTTTGATCCGGGTCAGGACAACCGCTTTACCGAAGAGAGCTAGCTGCCCGCATCGCTGGCACGGCGCTAGGAGATGTCCGCATCGTCCTCGCTGCGGCGTGCGCCCCGGCCCCTGCCAAAGCCCAGCCCGGCCATATAGCGGTCGCCATGCCCGGCTTCGGCGTCTTTTGGATAAAACTCCGCGCCCATCATCCAGCGATAGGCCACGAGTGCGGTCACGAAGGCGGCAAGTGCGAGCACTACCAGAACAACCCATCCCGCCAAAGACACCGGCTGGATCTGGAAGATCACTATAAACGCCAGCCCCAGACCGATAGCGCACAGGCTCGCAGCGCCGACTGACTTGAAAAAACGCATCATCACCGGTTCTCCCGGATGGCTTGGACCCTCATCGCAGCGCAGCGATCAGCGCGCCGCCTTGGCCTCCTGTGCCCCACCTTGCCCGCTATTATACGTCAGGGCGAGGAAAACATCCTCCAGGTCGGGTTCTTCGGTTCTCAGATCACGGATACGCTGGCCGCTTTCATTGAAGCGGGCGATGAGATCGCCCACCGATGTCTGTCCGGCCCGGTAGGTGATGGTCAGCGCGCCATCGCGCAAATCCGCATCTAGATCCTCAAACCCGGCGGGAATGGCCGAAAGTGCCGATTCCGCTTCGATAATCAGGGTCTTGCGGTCCAGACGGCGCAAGAGGCTGTGCTTGGGTTCGCACGCCACGACACGGCCCTGATCGATGATGGCGATCTCGTCGCACAGCTCTTGCGCCTCTTCGAGATAATGCGTGGTCAGCACGATGGTGACGCCCAGCCCGTTCAGCTTGACCACATACTCCCAGAGCTGGCGGCGCAGCTCGATATCCACGCCCGCTGTCGGTTCATCGAGCACCAGAACGGGCGGGTTATGCACCAGCGCCTTGGCGATCAGCAGGCGGCGCTTCATGCCGCCCGATAGCTGGCGCACATAGGCATTGCGCTTTTCGGCAAGGCCCATCACGTCGAGCAATTCATCGGAGCGCCGCTCGCCCTTGGGGACGCCATAAAACCCGGCCATCAGCTCCAGCGTCTCAAAGGGCGTGAAGAACACGTCCATATTGATTTCCTGCGGCACGACGCCGATCGAGGCGCGCGCCTGACGCGCGGCTGTGGTGATGTCGTGGCCCCAGATGCTGGCCGTGCCGCCGGTCTTGTTGGTCAGCCCGGCGAGGATATTGATGAAGGTGGACTTGCCTGCGCCATTAGGCCCCAGCAGCCCGAAGATCGAGCCGCGGCGCACTTTCAGGTCAATGCCGGTGAGCGCCTGCTTGGGCTCGCGCTTTTTCGACCCGGCATAAGTCTTTTCAAGGCCCTCGGCGATGATGGCATAATCGGGCAGGTTGGGCTGGGTCATGTCGCGCGGGCCTTGATGTGTGAGCCATGCACGCTGGCGCCGATTGACGCAGCCAGCGGCTAAAACTAAAGCAGGGTGGAACTTAAGAGGCTTGCACACCGGCGTCCATGGCCGGTCAGCAACCCTTGCACAGCGCGTTTCCTGCGAAGGACTGATACCGATGGCCCGTACCCGCGAAAAGTCTGCCAAGCCGACGGCTCCCAAGGCACCCGTGGCCGCGTTCCCGCCGCCGGAAATGATCGAGGTCTCCACCAGGCGCGTCATGTGCGATGGCGGTGGCGGTGCGCTCGGCCATCCGCGCGTCTGGTACGATATGGGCGACGAGAATTTCGTCGATTGCCTCTATTGCGACCGCCGCTTCGTGCTGAAAGCCGGATCGGACGGCCATTAGTCCAGTCCGGGCGGTTGCCCTGACAACATCAATCCGGCTTAACTGCTCTCCGAAAAGCGCCCGCAAGCGGCGCAGAGGTTTGCGGGAGGCATAGTATGGCGAAGGGCTGGACCGCCCGGCGGATAGGTCTTGTCACCGGGATCACGCTGGCGGTCATCGTTCAGCTCATCCCCGTGCCCGAAGGCGTCTCGCGCGAAGCCTGGGTCTGCCTGTCGCTGGCCCTGATGATGGCCAGCTGGTGGGCCACCGAAGCCATTCCGATTGCGGCAACGGCGCTGGTACCGGTCGCGCTCTTCCCCTTTCTTGGCATTGTCAGCGTACGCGAGGCGGCGGTGCCCTACGCTGACCCCATCGTGCTCCTGCTGCTCGGCGGGTTCATCATCGCGCTGGGCATCGAGAAGTGGAATCTCCATGCCCGCATCGCGCTCAATGTCGTGGCGTGGTTCGGCTCGCGCCCCTCGCTCATGCTGCTGGGCTTCATGATCGCCTCGGGCGTGCTGTCCATGTGGATTTCCAACACGGCGACCACGCTGATGATGATCCCCATCGCGTTGAAAGTGGCCGAGGCCGTCCAGAAAGAAGGCGTGGACACGAAGATGTTCGCGCCTGCCCTTGCGCTCGCCATCGCCTATTCGGCCTCGATTGGCGGGCTGGCAACGCCGGTCGGCACGCCCTCCAACCTCATCGCCATGGGCTATCTGGAACGCACCACGGAGCGCATTATCAGCTTTCCTGAATGGATGATGGTGGGCCTGCCAGCCGCCGCCCTCATCATTCCGGCAGCCTGGATCATCCTCACTCGCTTTGCTTTCAAGGTGCCGTCACGTGCCGGCAGCGGGGAAGGCCATGCCCTTATCCTTGCCGAGCGCGCCGCGCTGGGGCGCATGACCACGCCGGAGAAGCGCGTGGCGCTGGCCTTTGGCACGGTGGCGCTGCTCTGGATGGGCCGGGAGCTGCCGGGCGTGCTGATCGGGCTTCCCGATATCAGCTTTGGCTGGAACCCGCTTCTGTCGTGGATTGCCTCGGCCATCGGCCTGCCCGTGACGCCTACCCTTTCCGACATGCAGATCGCCATGGCGGGGGCGCTGGCCATGTTCCTGATCCCGGCAGGCGGCAAGGAGAATGGCGGCAAGGCGCTGATGGACTGGGAGACCACCCAGCGCCTGCCCTGGGGCGTGCTGATCCTGTTCGGCGGCGGGCTGTCACTTGCCTATGCAATGGATGCGACGGGGCTTTCAGGCTGGATTGGCTCTCATCTCGCCATCGTGGCGGCCCTTCCGCTGCCCATCGTGGTGCTGATCCTCGCCTTCATGGTCGTCTTCCTGACCGAGCTGACCTCCAACGTGGCTACCACCACCGCCTTCCTGCCCGTGCTGGGCGGCGTTGCGGCGGCGGCCAATGTACCGCCTGAGCATCTCATCCTGCCGGTGGCACTGGCCGCGAGCTGTTCCTTCATGCTGCCGGTAGCGACCGCGCCCAATGCCGTGGTCTATGCCAGCGGGGCGGTCACCATGGGCCAGATGATCAAGGCAGGCTTCCGGATCAACATCGTGGCCGCACCGATCATCGCCATGCTCGCCAGCTTCCTGGCACCCATGGTCTTTCCGGCCTGATCACTCGCCGACGAGCTTTTTCAGGTCATCGAGATAGGCCATCCACGCCTTGCGCCCGGCATCGGTCAGGGACGCATCAGTGCGCGGCTTGCGGTCCACAAAACGTTTGGTGATGGCGACATATCCGGCGTCCTCCAGCTTTCTAAGGTGGGTGGACAGATTTCCATCGGTGGCGCCGGTGCGCTCTTTCAGTTCGCCAAAGCTCGCTGCCTCGACCCCGGACAGATAGGCCATCAGGCCCAGCCGCATCCGCCCGTGAATGACATCATCGAGATCGGAGGAGTTGAAGTCCGCCATCGCCCTACACCACGTCCCGCGGCTCTCTTGCCATCAGGAAGAAGCCCGGAATGAACGTGCCCAGCAGCATACCGGCCGAGGCGACCAGATAGACCCAGGGCGTCATCACCAGCGCAGTGCCGAAGAAGGCGGCGGCCAGCGTGATGATGGCAGGCACCAGAAGCAGCCGCTCGCGCGACAGCAGCGCATCCACCATCCAGCCTGTCCCGTAGGCGAGAAACGCTATCGGCAGCATGGTGTTGATAAGCGCACCCGGCACCAGACCCGTCAGCATGCCGGCCACCAGCCCTGCAAAATAAAGGCCGATACATCCGCCCAGCACCGGCCATAATACCTGTTGTACCCGGTTACCCATCGAGCCCGCTCCCGGCTTGTTGCGCACGGACCAGCCAAGTATCGCACTGCCGATGGAGCCCAGCACCATATAGCCCAGCCAGAGCGGCCACAGCGCTTGCGCGCCGAAATCCAGCGTGCCGGTAATGATCAGCCAGTGAGCAAACGCCACCGCGCCCGTCAGCCCGCCCCACCAGACCATGAAGCGACCGCCCAGCAGGGGCGCCTTCGCGCCGGCCTCGGCCATTTCTCGCAGATAGGCGAGGTCTGCGCGGGCGGCGGTCTTGCGGTCGGTATTCATGGGCGCGGCTCCTTCACACGGCGAATGCGCTGATTCGGATCAGCTCGCGCTTTAATGGCACAATTCAAACTACTTTGCAACACAAAGTTTATGAGAGGGAGACGACAGGAAGATCGGAAGGGGGATAAGGGCGGGAAATTGTTTCGCTGCGCGCAGGGCTGGGCTGCCTTCCCCTTCGTCATTCCGGGCGAGCTTGAGGCGAGACCCGGAACCCAGCTTTTTCCAGAAGCTCTGGGTTCCGGATAAGCGCTGGCGCGCTTTCCGGAATGACGAAGGGAGCAGCAGCAAAGCGCTATCCGCCCGCCGCCCGCCTCGCCCGTGGATGCGTAGCCGCATGGACCGACAAAAGGCGCGCAGTATCCACCTCGGCATAGATCTGGGTTGTCGAAAGCGAGGCGTGACCCAGCAATTCCTGTATCGCGCGCAAATCCCCGCCCCCGGCCAGCAGATGCGTGGCAAAAGCGTGGCGCAGGGCGTGGGGCGTAGCGGTGGAGGGCAGGCCCAGAGCGCCGCGCATGCACTCGACACAGCGCTGCACCGCGCGCGCATTCAGCGCCCCGCCGCGTGCGCCCTTAAAGAGCGGCTGGTCTGCAGCCAGCGGATAGGGGCAGAGCGTCACATACGCCTCTACGGCCTGCCGCACAGGCTCCAGCACCGGCACCAGCCGCGTGCGCCCGCCCTTGCCCGTGATACGCAAGGCATCAGCCAGCGGATAATCGCGGCCCATAAGCGAAAGCGCTTCTGATACGCGCAGCCCCGCCCCGTAGAGCAGGGCCAGCACAGCTGTATCGCGTGCGCCGTGCCAGGCTTCGGCGCGGGCAGTTCCAGCATCGTCCAGCATGGCCTTTGCGGCCGCTTCGCTGACCGGCCTTGGCAGGCGGCGCGGCGCGCGCGGCGCCTCGACCAGTGCCAGCGCGGCATTGTCGATCCCGTGCCGGGTGCGGATAAAGGCGTAGAAGCTGCGTACGGCAGAGAGGGCACGTTGCAGGGTGCGCGGGCCTGCCCCGTCCCTGCGCCGGTCAGCCAGCCAGGCGCGCCAGTCCGTGCCTGTCAGGGTGGAAAGGTCTTTTGAGGTGACGGCCCGGCCCTTGTGAGCGGTCAGAAAGGCGAGCCACTGGCCGAGATCACGCTCATAGGCTTTCACCGTATGGGCGCTATAGCGCCGCCCGCCCTCAATATGCGCGAGGAAACCGGCCACAAGGGCCATCGGGGCAGCGCCTTGCGTCATCTCGGCAGAAGGGCCTCCAGCCGGCGTTCGAGAATACGGGCGAGGAAATGGGCCAGATCGGCGGCATCGCTGGGCCGGAAGGCATCGCGCCGGGCGGAGCCAAGGCACACAACGCCAGAAAAGCCGCGGCCCTCCAGCGCGATAACGGCTTCGCTCGCCACCCGGCTGGCCTGTACACCGTAAATCGGCCCGGAAAGGCGCGGATCTGGCGCGCCAAGGCGTTCGGACGCGTCGCCCAGCATGGCCGCTTTCAGGCCCGGCGCGGCGGGCAGTATGGCGATCGCGCGCGGCAGGGCGGTGATGCCTTCAAGGCAGACACGCACAGCCTCAAGACCCAGCGTGGTCGCTGTATGGCCTGCAAGGCGGCGGTCCAGCGCGGCCAGTGTCGGCTCGTCCATCAGGCCCATCACCGCGGCATGCGCGCTCGCCTGAGCAGCGAGATTGCCACGCAGCATATGCTGCAAATCTTCATTGGCCGCCTTCAGCAGGGTGATTTCGCTCTGCAGGCGCGCGCGGGCCGCCGCATTGAGATCGGCGACATTCGCATCACTACGCACCCCCAGCAGCGCATTCATCAGCTCGCCATCAGCCAGCACGCGCGACGGGTCGGCCAGTATCGCGCTGCGCCAGTCCGGCGTGTCCTCTGTGTTGCGGGTTGCGGGCATAGCGTTGCTGCGCATGCGTTTCATGCCGATCATTATCCATCCATCCTGTTGCCGGCCCCTCTTGGCGGGGGCGCTTGTCTATGCAGGCACTTTTGCATGAGACCGGTTCCAGATGCGTTAACTCACCTGCACGAAATGCGCGGCGCCGCTAAGGTGCGTGCATGAACGCGAATCGAGACCCGTCCACCCCTCAGATCGCTACCGTCCTGCTGCCCCTGCCCTTGCCGGAGGCGTTCGACTACGCCGTGCCGGAAGGCATGACGGTCAGCGAAGGCGATCATGTTGTGGTGCCGCTGGGCAAACGGCTCAGCCATGGCGTCGTCTGGGGGGTGCGCGACGGGACAGGCGGCAACCGGCCCTTGAAGCCTGTTGCCGAGCGCCTCGATGCGCCGCCCTTTACCGCCGCCATGCGCGATTTTGTGGACTGGACGGCGCGCTATCTGGCCGAAAACCCCGGCCTCGTCCTGCAGGCCACATTGCGCAGCCGGGGCGGGCTTGGTCCGTCACCCACCGAGACGCTCTACCACCCTACGGGCCAGACGCCGGACCGGATGACACCGGCGCGTCAGGCTGTACTGGATGCGGCTGCCGAAGAACCGGCCAGCGGGGCAGAGCTCGCCCGGCGCGCAGGCGTATCGCCCGGCGTGGTGAAGGGGCTCGCCGATGCTGCCGCGCTGCGCGCTGAAGCACGCGATGTCGACCAGCCTTTTCCTGCGCCTGACCCTTATCGCGATGGCCTTACCCTGAATGACGGGCAGGAAGCGGCCGCCAGCCAGCTGCGCCGTCTCGTCGCGGCTGGCGGCTTTCAAGCGGCGCTTCTTGATGGCGTGACGGGGTCCGGCAAGACCGAAGTCTATCTGGAAGCCATCGCCGAGCTCTTGCGCCGCGAACCAGACGCGCAAGTGCTGGTGCTGCTGCCGGAGATTGCCCTGACACAGGCCGTCACCGCCCGGTTTGAAGAGCGTTTCGGCGTCTCGCCTGCGCTCTGGCATTCGGCCATCGGGCCAACAGAGCGCCGCCGGGCCTGGCGCGAGATCACGGCGGGGCGAGCACGGCTGATTGCAGGGGCGCGCTCGGCCATCTTCCTGCCCTACCGCAATCTGCGCCTGATCGTGGTCGATGAGGAACATGACCCGACCTACAAGCAGGATGAGGGCCTGACCTATCACGCCCGCGATCTCGCCGTGGCGCGCGCCAAGATCGAAGGTGCCGTGGCGATCCTCGCCAGCGCCACGCCCAGCCTTGAAACCCTCGTCAATGCGCGCGCGGGCCGCTACGGCCATATCCGGCTGGCGGCGCGGGCGGGCTCTGCCGTCTTGCCGCAGATCGAGACGATTGATCTGCGCGAGCATCCGCCAGAGCAAGGCCACTGGCTCTCCCCGCCTTTGACCGCCGCCATGGCCGAAACGATCGCGCGCGGCGAGCAGGTACTGCTCTATCTCAACCGGCGTGGCTATGCGCCGCTCGTCCTGTGCCGGGCCTGCGGTCACAAGATGAAAAGCCCGGACACCGACCGCTGGCTGGTCGAGCACCGCTATACCGGGCGGCTCATCTGCCACACGACCGGATTCTCCATGCCCAAGCCGCGCGCCTGCCCGGAATGCGGCGCGATTGATTCGCTCACAAGCGTCGGCCCCGGCGTGGAGCGTGTGGCGGAAGAAGCCGCCTTGCGCTTTCCCGATGCGCGCGTGGAGGTCTTCTCCTCAGACAGTGCCGCCGGGCCCAATGGCGTGCGCGAGCTGATTGCCCGCATGGAGGCTGGCGAGATCGATATTCTGGTCGGCACCCAGATTGCCGCCAAGGGCCATAACTTCCCAAAACTGACGCTGGTGGGTGTGGTCGATGCCGATCTGGGCCTCAAAGGCGGTGATCTGCGCGCGGGCGAGCGCACCTATCAGACTTTGGTGCAGGTAGCGGGCCGGGCCGGGCGCGCCGACCGTCCGGGCCGGGCGCTGCTGCAGACCCATGAACCGCAGCACGAAGCCATTCAGGCGCTGCTGGCCGGAGACCGGGACAGCTTCCTCGATCTGGAAGCCATGATGCGCGAGCAGCTCGGCCTGCCCCCTTTCGGGCGTCTGGCGGCTCTGGTGATGTCCGGCACCGATGAACGCCTGCTGGTGGAGACGGCTAAAATCGCCGCTGCAGCCGCGCCACTGAGCGATGATGTGAAACTGTTCGGGCCAGCCGAACCGCCGCTGGCGGTCGTGCGCGGGCGCTACCGGCGGCGCTTTCTGGTGCAGGCACAGCGCAATGTGGATGTATCCGCCTTTATGGCGACCTGGATGGCGCGCTTCAAACTCCCCTCATCGATCCGCGCCCGTGTCGATATCGAGCCGTACTCGTTTTTGTGAGACGGCATAAGCGCGACATAATCTGACACTTTGTGTATCATTCCTGTCAGATTATGGAGGCAGGCATGCATATCTCGCTCACCGAAACGCTCGAAAAATGGGTCCGCGAGAAGGTGGAAAGCGGGCTTTATTCCAATGCCAGCGAGGTGATCCGCGAGGCCCTGCGCGAACGCATCCGCGCTGAACGCACCGAAGCAGAGGATATCGAAGCCTTGCGCGCCCAGATCGATGTCGGCCTGCAACAGGCCGAGCGCGGGGATCTGCTGGACTGGACCATGGCCGATATCAAGTCCCGCTTGCGCGAAGAGCGTAATGGCTAGGTGGCGCCTCTCTCCCGAAGCGGGGGAAGACCTGCTGGAGATTGGCCGTTATACGACGCAGGAATGGGGAGAGGCGCAAAGCGAGCGCTATCTCGATCGCCTCGATGACGCTTTCAACCGGCTGGCGGGCATGCCCGGCCTTGGCCGTCTGCGCGGCGATGTCCGGCCCGGCGTGTTCAGCTTTCCGGCCGGCCACCATGTCGTCTGGTACCGGCAGGCGGCTTCCGGCATCGAGATATTACGCGTCCTGCACACCCGTCAGAGCAGCCACGCCGCGTTTTCGTGACTTTCCGCCTGCGCCGTTTGCGCGCGGGCAGGTTGCCGCCCTCAAACCCTTGTGCTAGGTGGGCGCCGGACTGAACGGGACTGTCCTTGCACGGCCAAGGCGGTCTTTTGAAAAACCTCAATATCTCAAGTGCTTGGGCCTGATCTGCCGACCAGACCCGATTTGGCGCTAACCACAGAGAAGAGAGCGGGCGAAAAACGGTGACCACCGCCGGTAACGCAATTTCAAACGAAGCCGCGCAGCGCTATGCGCGCGCGCTGTTCGATCTGGCCCTTGAATCCAAGGCGCTGGCCAAGGCTGAAGCCGACATGGCGTCTCTGGCCGAGGCTTTTGCCGAATCGGGCGAGTTCGCCCGCGCGGTGGCCAGCCCAATGCACAGGGCCGAGGACAAGGTGAAGGCGCTGGCCGCGCTGGCCAAGGCGCTCAAACTGTCGCCGCTGGGTACGAAGTTTATCGGCGTCGTGGCGCGCAATGGCCGCGCCGGCGACCTGCCGGCCATGACGGCGGCCTTCGCCGCACTGGCTGCCGCCCATCGCGGCGCCGTTACAGCAGATATTGCCAGCGCTGATGCGCTGACCGCCACGCAGCTCAAAGAGCTGACGACGGCACTGAAAACCGCCCTCGGGCGGGAGGTTGAGGTTCGCGCCGAGATTCGGCCCGAACTCATTGGCGGGCTCACTGTGAAGGTGGGTTCGCGCATGTTCGATTCTTCACTCCGGACCAAGCTGGACGGCGTGAAACAGGCGATGAAAGAGGCTTGAGAACCGCCATGGACATCCGGGCAGCTGAGATTTCTGCGATCCTGAAGGATCAGATCAAGAATTACGGTGCGGAAGCGGACGTCTCAGACGTCGGCCAGGTGCTCTCCGTCGGTGACGGTATTGCGCGCGTATACGGCCTCGACGAGGTGCGCGCCGGTGAGCTGGTGGAATTCCCCGGCGGTATCAAGGGCATGGCCCTGAACCTGGAAAGCGACAATGTCGGCTGCGTGATCTTCGGCGACGACCGGGGCATCAAGGAAGGCGACACCGTCAAGCGTCTGGGTTCCATCGTTGACACGCCGGTCGGCAAGGGCCTTCTGGGCCGCGTCGTCAACGCGCTGGGCGAGCCGATCGATGGCAAGGGGCCGATCAAGGACGTCGCCGAGCGCCGCCGGGTGGACGTGAAAGCGCCGGGCATCCTGCCGCGTAAATCCGTGCACGAGCCGATGGCAACGGGCATCAAGGCCATTGACGCCATGATCCCGGTTGGCCGTGGCCAGCGCGAGCTGATCATTGGCGACCGTCAGACCGGCAAGACCGCAATCGCGCTCGACACCATTTTGAACCAGAAGCAGATCAATGAAGGCGATGACGAGAGCAAGAAGCTCTACTGCGTCTATGTCGCCATCGGCCAGAAGCGCTCCACCGTCGCCCAGATCGTGAAGACGCTCGAAGAGAACGGCGCGATGGAATACTCTATCGTTGTTGCCGCCACGGCCTCCGATCCGGCACCGATGCAGTTCCTCGCGCCCTTCACCGCCTGCGCCATGGGCGAGTATTTCCGCGATAACGGCATGCACGCCCTCATCGTGTATGATGACCTGTCCAAGCAGGCCGTTGCTTACCGCCAGATGTCGCTGCTGCTGCGCCGCCCGCCGGGCCGCGAAGCTTATCCTGGTGACGTGTTCTACCTGCATTCGCGCCTCCTGGAGCGCGCCGCGAAGCTCAATGAGAACCACGGTTCGGGCTCGCTTACCGCGCTGCCGATCATCGAGACGCAGGCCAATGACGTGTCGGCCTACATCCCGACCAATGTGATCTCGATCACGGACGGCCAGATCTTCCTGGAAACGACCCTCTTCTATCAGGGTATCCGCCCGGCGGTGAACGTCGGCCTGTCGGTCAGCCGCGTGGGTTCTGCCGCGCAGACCAAGGCCATGAAGCAGGTTGCCGGCAAGATGAAGGGCGAGCTTGCCCAGTATCGCGAGATGGCCGCCTTCGCCCAGTTCGGCTCCGATCTCGATGCCGCCACCCAGCGCCTGCTGGCCCGTGGTGAGCGCCTGACCGAGCTTCTCAAGCAGCCGCAATTCTCGCCGCTCTCCATGGAAGAGCAGGTCTGCGTGATCTTCGCCGGTACGCGCGGCTATCTCGACAGAATCGCGACCGGTGATATCGGCCGCTTTGAGGCCGAACTGCTTCAGCACCTGCACGCTGACAAGGCCAAGCTGCTCGACGCCATCCGGTCCGATCAGAAGCTGTCTGATGCGTCCGAAGCCGAGCTGGTCAAGACGCTCGAAGCGTTCGTCACCCGGTTCGCGGGCTAGGGTGCAGGGCAAGGGCTGACCGAGGCATAATCGATGGCGAGCTTGAAAGAACTGCGCAGCCGGATTTCCTCCGTGAAATCCACGCAGAAGATCACCAAGGCCATGCAGATGGTGGCCGCAGCCAAGCTGCGCCGCGCGCAGGACAGCGCGCAGGCAGCGCGCCCCTATGCGCAGAAAATGGCGCAGGTCATGGCCAATCTCGCCAATGGCGTTGTGGCCGGGCCGGAAACGCCGCGCCTGCTTACCGGCACGGGCAAATCCGAAACGGTGCTCCTGCTGGTGCTCAGCGCGGATCGCGGCCTGTGCGGCGGTTTCAACACCAATATCGCGCGTCTGGCGCGCGAGCGCGTGGCCACGCTTGTCGGCGAAGGCAAGGACGTGAAGATCGTCACGGTCGGCAAGAAGGGGTTTGACGCCCTCAAGCGCCTGCACCGTGACCGGATCGTCAGCGCAATTGAGCTGAAAGACGCAGCCAGCCCGGCAGCCCTCGCTGCGCGTGTCGGCGACGAGCTGCGCAAGCTTTTCGAGGCTGGCGGGTTTGATGTGTGTGAGCTGGTCTCTTCGGAGTTCATCTCTGTCATCAGCCAGAAGCCCAAGGCACGCACGCTGATCCCGGCACGCGAAGCCATTGATCCTGATGCGCCCGGCCCTGACCTCAAGGGTGCCATCTACGAGTACGAACCTGATGAGGAGGCCATTCTGGCCGCTCTTCTGCCGCGCTATGTCGACACCGTCATTCTTTCGGCCCTGCTGGAGAATGCGGCTGGCGAGATGGGCGCGCGGATGGCCGCAATGGACAACGCCACGCGCAATGCCGGCGAGCTCATCAACAAGCTGAACCTGCAATACAACCGTACCCGCCAGGCCAAGATCACCACCGAGCTTACGGAGATCATCTCCGGGGCCGAGGCGGTCTAGGGCAGCGGACCACACATATTAGAGAACGCCTCCTGCAAAGCGCAGGGGATTGGTAAAAGAGGCTGAGACGATCATGAGCAATCTCAAGGGCCGTATCGCACAGGTGACAGGCGCTGTTGTCGACGTGAAGTTCGAAGGCGGTCTGCCCCCCATCCTGAACGCGCTGGAAACCATGAATGGTGACCAGAAGCTGGTTCTGGAAGTGGCCCAGCACCTCGGCGAGAGCATGGTGCGCACCATCGCGATGGATGCCACGGAAGGTCTGCAGCGCGGCGGTGAAGTGACCGATCTGGGTTCGCCGATCACTGTGCCGGTCGGTCCGGGTACGCTCGGCCGCATCCTCAACGTCACCGGCGAGCCGATCGACGAGGCGGGCGATGTCGTGTTCGAAAAGCGCGCGCCGATCCACCGTCCGGCCCCGGAATTTGACGAGCAGTCCACCGAAGCGGAAATCCTGCCCACCGGCATCAAGGTCATCGACCTGCTCTGCCCCTACGCCAAGGGCGGCAAGATCGGCCTGTTCGGCGGCGCGGGCGTCGGCAAGACCGTGCTCATCCAGGAACTGATCAACAATATCGCCAAGCTGTTCGGCGGCTACTCCGTGTTTGCCGGCGTTGGCGAGCGCACCCGTGAAGGTAACGACCTTTACTGGGAGATGATCGAGTCCGGCGTGAACAAGGATCCGAAGGAAAACAACGGCTCCACCGAAGGTTCGCGCTGCGCCCTCGTGTTCGGCCAGATGAACGAGCCTCCCGGTGCGCGTGCCCGCGTGGCGCTCTCCGGCCTCGCGCAGGCGGAATATTTCCGCGATGAAGAGGGCAAGGACGTGCTCTTCTTCGTCGATAACATTTTCCGCTTTACCCAAGCTGGCGCCGAAGTGTCCGCGCTTCTGGGCCGTATCCCCTCGGCGGTGGGCTACCAGCCGACGCTGGCCACCGACATGGGTGCCCTGCAGGAGCGCATCACCTCGACCAATAAGGGCTCGATCACCTCTGTGCAGGCCGTTTACGTGCCGGCCGACGACCTGACCGACCCGGCCCCGGCCACGACCTTCTCCCACCTTGATGCAACGACGGTGCTCAACCGCGCCATCTCGGAAAAAGGCATCTACCCGGCCGTGGACCCGCTCGATTCCACCTCGCGCATTCTTGAGCCGCGCATTGTGGGTGAAGAGCACTATCAGACCGCCCGCCGCGTGCAGGAAATCCTTCAGCGCTACAAGGCTCTGCAGGACATCATCGCGATCCTGGGCATGGACGAGCTGTCTGAAGAAGACAAGCTGACCGTGGCCCGCGCCCGCAAGATCGAGCGCTTCCTCAGCCAGCCCTTCGACGTCGCCGAAGTGTTCACCGGCTCGCCGGGCATTCAGGTGCCGGTCGAGGAGACGGTCAAAGGCTTCAAGGCGATCTGCGATGGTGAGTATGACCATCTGCCGGAGCCGGCTTTCTACATGGTCGGCACCATTGAGGACGCCGTGAAGAAGGCGCAGAAACTGGCCGCCGAGGCGGCGTAGGCGTAACATGGCCGCAGGTCGCCCCATGCTGCGGATCGAGGACTGCGTCAATGACGTATGTCCCTGGTCGGGCAAGCCGGTGAGCGCAGATTCGCTCACCCTCTATCGCGGGGCGGTCGTCGGCTTCTGCAATCCCGGCTGCCGGGACAAGTTTGAAGCGGCAAGTAGCGCGTTCGACAGCGCGCTGGCTGCAAGGGACGAAGACAATGGCTGACAAGCTGCAATTCGACCTCGTTTCGCCTGAAGCACGCGTGTTCTCTGGCGAGGTGGATATGGTGGTTGTACCCGGCGCCGAAGGCGATTTCGGCGTGCTGGCGGGTCATGCACCCTTCATGGCCACGATCCGCACCGGCACGATCGACGTGCATGCCGAAAGCGGCGTCACCCGCATCTTCATCCATGGCGGATTTGCCGAAGTGACCCCGCAGGGCCTGACCATTCTGGCCGAGGAAACGGCCGAGCTCGCCACGCTCGATGCGGCCGATATCCGTCAGAAGCTGGAGGCCGCCCGCCTGCGCGCCAAGGATGCGGCTGACGATAGCGCGCGCGATCAGGCTGAAGCCGAGATCGCCAAGCTCGAGGCGATGCAGTCGGCTATGGAACTGGCCCACTAGGGCTTTTTTAGCAGCCTCTCAGCTTCTTGTGGCGACAGTATCCTTGCTGCCGGAAATGCTGGTGACTTCGTCAATCGCCTAAAATTCTGATCGCTCGTGACGAAGATATCGCGCTGGTGATACTCGTGAGCCCAGTATGCTTGGGCGTCTAGAATTCTATTGCGCCAATTTCGGTAAGATTTTGAACTGGTGTCATCTATATCAAGCCGTTCGGCATTAGCCCAGTCAGACCAGCTGTAGGTTGATGTTGGAAACAACACACTAAATATCTCTTCCTCCCGGCGGGCATCACCGGCACCCGCCCAAAGGCCATGGTGCCAAAAGCCCATGTCCCATCGAAGCAGGGGAGGCAGAATTTCGATGTGACCGAAGCCCAATCGATCCATCCGCGACCTAAAAGTTTCGAAGTCTGTGAGGTAGGTTCCGCTCTGTTGTCGTTCAGATGCGCTCGACGCGACGATGGCGACGTCAGCAGTTCTCAGCTTCGCTGATCGAACAAGATGTTCGATCGACGGTGCGCACGGTCTACTTTCGTCGACTTCGATGAGGCAATTGGTATCAAGTGTAAACTTAATCATTTGGGTATTGTTGTTGACCCAGTATGTTAGGCAAACGGCGCAAATGCCTTCGCCACTTCCACATACACCGCCCGCTTCCACGGAATGATGAGCTCTGGCACGCGCTCCAGCCTTTCCCAGCGGAAAGCTTCAAATTCCTGTGGCGGCACGGCGGTCAGATCGAAGTCGGCATCCGTGCCCAGAAAGCGGAAGGCAAACCAGCGCTGACGCTGGCCCTTCCAGTTCTTCTTGCGCAGCGCCAGCACTTCGGGCGGGAAGTCATAGGCCAGCCAGTGCTCGATACCGCCCAACAGCTCAACCTGATCGCCGCGGATTCCGGTTTCCTCGTATAGTTCACGATAAGCGGCGGCTTGCGGGTCTTCCCCGGCATCCATGCCCCCTTGCGGCCACTGCCAGATCCATTGCCCTGTTTCGCGGTAACGGCGGCCAACCCAGGTCAGCCCGTCCCGGTTGAACAGGACAATACCGGCATTGGGCCGGTAAGCGGCAAGCGCCGCCGGATCCTGCAGGGTGCTCATGTATCCTGCCCGGCGCGGTCCTCGCGGACATTGGCCACATGGGAGGCCGGTGCAAGCTGATAGCCGCGCCGCTCAAGGCCCTCTGCCCAGCTCTGCAGCGCCGAAACCGTGACCGGGTAGGCAAAGCCGGAGCCTAAGGAATGCCCGTTCTGGATGGCCAGCGCCTCCAGCTCCAGAAGCCTGGCATCTATCGCGCGCGCGCTGGGGTCAGCGTCAATCACCCGCTCGGCCAGCGTCAGCGTGGTGCCCGCCCGCGCGGCAGCGGCCGAGGCTGCGCCGGGGCGTCCGGCACCGTCATGGAAGATGGTCAGTCCGCGCCGGCCCGCCTCGCGGTAGATGCGCGCCAGCGCTGCCTCCGAACCGGAAAGGCGTGCGCCGAGATAGTTGGTAACGCCGAAATAGCCTGAAGAGCGTGAGAGCAGCCAGTGAAGGCGGCGCATATTCTCCGCTTCGCTGGCATCGGCCAGCAGGGTATGCGGGCCGGGATCATTATTGGGATAGTCGAACGGCTCCATGGGCAGTTCGATCATCACTTCGTGGCCGGCCGCGCGCGCCCGGTTCATCCAGCTTTGCAGATCACGCGCATAAGGCACAAAGGACAGGGTTATTTCCGGCGGCAGCGAGTCTATGGCTGCCTGCGTCAGGGATTCGCTTACCCCCAGCCCGCCGACAATCACCGCAATGACGGGCGTGCCAGGTTCTCCCTCAAATGGGCGTGCATAGGCCGTAGAGGGGCGCCGTCCATCGGCTGCGATAATGGGCAATGGCCCGCCCGGACCGTCTTCATAGAGGCCAGCATGGGGAACATTGGACACGCGCTGCAGCGCCAGTGCGCGCGCCGCATTGCTGCCCGGAGGCGGTTCCACCTCGCCGCCCAGCACGTCCTGCGTTTCGCGCACGCCAGGAAGGCTGAAACTCTCGTCCTCTTCGCCTTCGGCGAATATGGCCGGGCTTGCCGCCGGAACCTCGGCTACCTCGATAACCTCGTCTTCACCGGTGGGCCTGTCCAGCACTGCGCGCGCGGCTGTTCCGGTTTCAGGTGCAGGCGCGAAAAAGACGATGGCCGCAAACACCAGCCCGGCGCCCGCAAACAGGCAGGCAGCCGCGATAAGCGGATTGCGCAAAGGCGGCGTGTCGGATGTCTGGCGGGCGGGCATGGTGTCCGGTTTTGCCTGAACAGGTGAAGGCGTACTGACGAGCAGAACTCATCGGCACGCTGACATGCAAGACCATTCAATGCGCCGGGGTAAGGAAAGGTTAATGTCCGCGCAAGCCGGCAAGGCCGGTGCGGGTTTTACCGGCCCCCGCTCCCTGCGCGCGCTTCGCGCCGCTCCATCATGCTCGACAATTGCTCGATGGCGCGGTGAAGCTGGTAATCCTCATCTGCCGGCCAGTCTTCGGGCGGATACTCCATATCCTCGCGTTCGCGCCGTTCGGTCCCGCTCTCATGGGTCAGGGCATTGCGCAGATTGGCTTCGCTGAACCGGTTTGTCTCGCCTTCGCGCGGGCGGCGGAAGGCCACGGCGATATCCGGCTCCAGGCCGGTCGCCTGAATGGAGGTGCCAGAGGGCGTGTAATAGCGCGCCGTGGTCAGGCGCAGCGCCCCGTCGCGTCCGCCCCGCAGCGGAATGACGGTCTGCATGGACCCTTTGCCAAAGCTGTTGGTCCCCATCAGCACGCCGCGTTCCCGGTCGCGTATGGCGCCCGCGACAATCTCCGAGGCGCTGGCAGAGCCGGCATTGATAAGCACCACTATGGGCGCCCCGTCGAGAACATCGCCCGGGCGGGCATTGAAGCGATAGGTGTTGCGCGCATCGCGGCCGCGGGTGGAAACAACTTCCCCGCCACTCAGGAACAGGTCGGACACCGACACGGACTGATCGAGTAGACCGCCCGGATTGGACCGCAGGTCCAGAACCAGACCCGGCAGCGGGCCACCATAGGCTTCGCTCAGATCGTTGAGGGCCCGCATGGTGGCCTCGGTCGTATGTTCGTTGAATGTGGTGATACGCAAATAGGGGGTATTGTTGGCTTCCATGCGGTAGATCACCGAGCGCACTTCAATAATGGCGCGTACGATCGTTACGTCGAACGGCTCCACCCCGTCGCGCGCGATGGTAATCGTGACAGGTTCACCGGCCGGTCCGCGCATCCGCTCCACCGCCACATCAATACCCACGCCGATCATGGACTCGCCATCAACGGCGATGATGCGGTCCTCCGGCTCGATCCCGGCCCTGTCTGCAGGTGTTTCAGCGATGGGCGAGACGACGGTGACAAAGTCGTCACGCAGCGTCACCTCGATGCCCAGCCCGCCATATTCGCCCCGGGTGGACACTTGCATGTCCTGAAACGCATCGGCGTTGAGATAGGCCGAATGGGGATCGAGCGAGCCGAGCATGCCGTTAATGGCCGCCTCGATCAGCTCGACCTGGTCCGGGTCGCTGACATAGTCGGACTCGATCCGGCTCAATATGTCACCGAACAGTTCCAGTTGCCGGAAGGTCGCGTCCCGGCTCCGCTCTTCGCCCTGCGCCGAAACGGCCAAAGCCGCTGCGCCTATGCCAAAGGCGATGGCCGAAGCGATAATGTGCAAGCGCATGAATTCGTCCTGTCTGTCAGCGGACCCGATACTCGGCTCTTAGCCAATTTTCGGGGTTTTCGGCGGCTCCGGTACCCCGTCTTACTTCATAATATAGTCTCGGCGGCGGAATTTCACGCTCCGGCATGAGTCCGATCGGTTCTCCCGCCAGCACACTTTGCCCTTCCTCAGCATAAAGCAGGCCAATTCCGCCAAGAATAAGGGTGTAGCCGTCTGTCGTGTTTATCATCACCACCGCTTCAAAGCTCTGGAAGGGTCCGGCAAAAACCACCATTCCGTCAAACGGCGCTGACACCTGACCGCCGCTGCGTGCTTCCAGCCACAGCCCGTCGCGCCGGATTCCGTCCGGCCCAGGCTCGCCGGCCCGGCTGGCAATGCGTCCTTCTGCAGGCGGGCGCAGGCGTCCGCGCATATCGCCAAATCCCGGTCCGGAGGCCGCCGCCTCGACCGGCAGCGCCGAGAGCAGTGTCTCACCTTCCAGCATCGCGACATCCGCCATCATGGCGGCGCGCCGCTCACGCAAAGGTGATAGCCGGGGCGAGATATCGGCCAGCTGTGTGATCTCCTCCCAGAGCTGGCGCAGGGAGCGGGCCTCGGCGGCGATCCGGGCGGCCTGGCTGGCCAGATCACCCGCTTCGCGCCTTAGCGCCGTTTCAGCCTGACGCCGCTCCGCAATCAGCGCCTCCACCTGCGCCCGCACCGCCGCCAGCGCATCGCGGGCCGCCTCGACCGTCTCGCGCTGCCCGGACAGCTCTTCGCGCAGACGCGCCAGCGCCTCGATATCGCTGCGCAGCGCACTTGCGCGGCGCTCCAGCTCTGGGGCGATGGCGGCAAGAAGGCCGGCTGCGCGCGCTGCCTCGCTGGCATCATCAGGGCTGACGGCCAGCGCAGGCGGCGCGTTCATCTCCAATCTCTGCAAGGCGGCCAGCACGTCAGTCAGGCTTTGCCTCTCGCGGGCCAGCCGGGTGCGCAGCGCGTCCTCCTCCGCCTCCAGCTCGGCCAGCCGCGCCTCGGCGGCGTCCGCATCCGCCTCGCGGGCCTGTACCCGTGAGCCGGCTTCCACAAGGCGTGCCTGCAATTGCGCGATTTCCTGGCGCAGGGCATCGGCCTCTGCCTCGCGCGCTTCGCTGATGGCACGCGTCTCGCGGGCCGTTTCCTCCATCGCCTCGATCTCCTGGGGATCAGGCGGCGTCTGCAACAGGGCGATGGCAAGGAGGAGCGCGCTCATTGTGCCGGCCTTCAGTCCCGGTGATAGGGCGCGCCGGACAATAATGCGCTGGCCCGGTAAATCTGTTCTGCCAGCATGACGCGCACCAGCTTGTGCGGCCAGACCATGTGTCCCAAGGACAAAAGCCGCACACCGCCGGGCAGGAGGCTGTGGTCAAACCCGTCTGCGCCGCCGATGAGAAACTGCATCTCGCGCGCACCCTGATCGCGCTCGCGCCCGATCATCTGTGAAAACTCACGCGAATCCATCTGCTTGCCCCGTTCGTCCAGCGCGATGACCGGGCCGGACGTCAGGCCCTCCACAAGCGCGCGGGTTTCGGCAGCTGCGCCGGCCAAGGTGCGCGTGTCGAACTCGCGTTCATTGACCGGGCCAAGGCCGGTAGCGCGTCCATGATGATTGGCGCGCTCGATATAGCTGTCGACAAGCGTGCGCTCCGGCCCCGGCCGGATGCGGGAAATGGCGCGGATCTCGATGCGCAAGGCTGGCTCAGGCCGCCGTTTCCGGCGCCCCGTCCCACATCTTTTCCAGATCGTAGAAGCTGCGCACTTCCGGGCGGAAGAGGTGGATGATCACATCCCCGGCATCAATCAGTACCCAGTCGGCGGCCTGCAGGCCCTCGACCTTCACATTGCCGTGTCCGCCCTCTTTGAGCGCACGCATCAAATGGTCGGCCAGCGCGCCGACATGACGGTTTGACCGCCCGCTCGCGATGACCACGAAGTCGGTGACGGGCGATTTGCCGGTCAGGTCTATGGATACGATGTCCTCTGCCTTGTCGTCGTCGAGTGTTTTGACGACGAGGGCCTCGAGAGCTTCACTTTGCTCCCGGCCGCCTTTCAGGCTTACCGGGGCGGGCGCAGTATCATTGCGTTGGCGTTCGACGGGCAGTGCCGGAGCTCCTGTTGTTTGGGCGGGACCAGTAAAATCAGTCTAGCACGCTTCGCCCGCTGGTTCGAGCCAGTGGATGGAAAAGGGTTCACGCGCCGAAACCCAGGCCTTGCGCGAGCGCAGACCCGCCTTGGCAGCCAGGTCTTGGAAGGTTTCCAGCGTGAACTTGTGGGAGTTTTCCATGTGGATGGTTTCGTCCTTGCGGATCACGAAGCGCTCCCCGCCGACCGTGAAATGCATGTCACGCCTGGCTACCAGATACATCTCCACACGTGAGCGGTAGGGGTTCCAGAGTGCCCGGTACTGCAGGCCATCAGCATCGATATCGCCGTCCAGCTCGCGATTGATCCGGGCGATGAGATTGAGGTTGAAAGCCGCCGTTACCCCGGCCTCATCATCATAGGCCGCCTCCAGCGCTTCGGAGGCTTTGCGCATGTCCGCCCCGATCAGCAGCGCATCGCCCTCGCGCAGCCAGCCGCGCAGGGTCTTCAAGAGGGCGAGTGCATCAATCAGCTCGAAATTGCCAATCGTCGAGCCGGGAAAGAATACCAGCCGCCGGCCCGCATGGGCCTTGGCCGATAGCGGCAGGGCCGCCACATCAAGGCTCTGGGTGAAATCATGGCACAGCGCGCCAATCTCCAGCGACGGATAATCAGCAGCCAGCGCCTCGCACGCGCTTCGCACATGGTCGCCGGATATATCCATGCCGACATAGGCGCTGGGGCTATCGAGCGCATCGAGCAGCGTACGGATTTTCACGCTGGACCCGGCACCGGGCTCCAGCACCAGCGCGCCTTCGCCCGCCAGTTCACGCAGTTCCGGACCGATAGTGCGCATCAGCTCCAGCTCGGTGCCGGTGACATAGTATTCGGGCTGCTCGGTGATCGCGTCGAACAGGCGCGAGCCTTCCTCGTCATAATAGTATTTGGGTGGAAGCGCCTTTTGCGGCTTTGACAGGCCAGCCAGAATATCGGCGCGGAAATCGGCCGCCGGTGGATGCATGTCCTCAAAGAAGGACAGGCCGCCTGTCTGGCTGGGCATCTTGCGGGGCTCGGTCATGGAAGGTCTGGGGGTCGCTTCGTACGAGGGCTGCTACCGCCCCCGGCGCAGGAGCGAGGACGCCTCAGCATGTAATGGCGCGGTGATATATGTCCACCCCGGCGCGCCCTGTTTCACGAGCGCGCGCGCCGCCACCGGCTGAACACGTGCGCCCGCCAGATGGCGCGCGGCCCGCCCGAGGCGCCATTTGAGCGGTGTGCCGCCCCGCGCGATCACGCAGATCGGCACGCGCGCGGCAATCTCGCGCCAATCACTCCAGCGGTGAAAGCTGCCAAGCCCGTCCGCGCCCATGATCCAGACAAAGCGGACCTGCGGATGCCGCTTTGTCAGATGACGGATGATATCGATCGTGTAGCGGGTGCCCAGCCGGTCCTCGATCGTGCTGACGACATGGCCCGGCTCCGGGATCAGCGCCGAAACGGCGTCTGCCCGCGCTTGCAGTCTGGCAGGCGCATCGGCTTTGAGCGGGTTATGGGGCGCGACCAGCCACCATACCGCATCAAGGCCCAGCCGCTTTCTGGCCGTCAGGGCGACATGGCGGTGACCGGCATGGGGCGGATCGAAACTGCCTCCGTACAGCCCCACCGTCATGCCCGGCGCAAGCATCTCCGCCTTGCCGGCAGCAAAGCGGGCTGTGGCGGGCCGCTGGCTCATGGCGTCCAGCTATCCTCCTCGCCGCCGCGCGCCAGGCGCTCTGCCTCGGCCTTGTCGGCGGCGCGCTGGCCCTCAATGGCTGCCTCGATCCGGTAAAGCAGCGGACGCATGTTCTCGCCCGTGACGGCTGACACGACCGCGATCTCGCCCTCTGCCCGGTCCGCGAGCTGAGCCTTCAGCTCTTCAAGCCGTTCAGGGCTGACGGTTTCCATCTTGGAGAGAACCAGAATCTCCGATTTCTCCGTCAGGCCGCCGCCATAGGCTGCCAGCTCGCCGCGTACCACATCATAGGCCGCCACCGGGTCTTCCCCGCCCGCATCGACCAGATGGACCAGCGTCGCGCAGCGCTCGATATGGCCAAGGAAACGATCGCCAATCCCGGCGCCCTCATGGGCGCCCTCGATCAGGCCGGGAATGTCAGCGAGCACAAAGCGCTTGCCCTCGCCCGTGTCCACGACGCCCAGATTGGGGTGCAGCGTGGTGAAGGGATAGGCGGCAATTTTCGGATTGGCCCGGCTGCAGGCCGAGAGGAAGGTGGACTTGCCCGCATTGGGCAGGCCGATCAGCCCGGCATCGGCGATCAGTTTAAGGCGCAGCCACAGCCAGCGCTCCTCGCCCTCCTCGCCGGGCTGGGCATGGCGCGGGGCCTGCTGGCGCGATGTCTTGAAATGGGCATTGCCCTTGCCGCCGCGCCCGCCGCGCGCCAGCAACACCTTCATGCCCTCCTCGGTGAGGTCGGCCAGCACTTCCTCATTATTCTCGTCGAGAATCTGGGTGCCTACCGGCACTTTCAGGATGATGTCCTCGCCATCAGCGCCGGTGCGGTTCGCGCCCGCGCCATTAATGCCGCGCTGGGCCTTGAAATGCTGCTTGTAGCGGTAGTCGATGAGCGTATTGAGCCCGTCCACGGCCTCGGCCCAGACATCGCCGCCCTTGCCGCCATCCCCGCCATCCGGCCCGCCAAACTCGACATATTTCTCCCGGCGGAACGACACACATCCCGGTCCGCCATAGCCTGACGCGATAAAGACTTTGACCTGATCAAGAAACTTCATGGGGTATGTGCAATCTGCAATGAGGGGGCAAGGGCCCGGTTATAGCGTGGGAAGGGCGGCGCGCACCATGCGCGGGCAGGGGGCCGATGCCATGCGGCCCGATGAGAACGCAATCGGCACCTCGCCGGTATAGACAAAGCCGCATTTCTCCAGAATGCGGCCCGATGCCGGATTGTCGGCATAGTGGCCTGCGACAATGGGGGCAATGCCTGCCAGGTCGGCCGCGTTCAGCAATAGCTGCGCTGCTTCACTGGCATAGCCCTGGCTCCAATAGGGTTCGCCCAGCCAGTAACCGAACTCCCATGCCCCATCTTTACGCGGATGCAGGCCGATCATGCCCATGCCCGCGCGATCGGCCTTGCGGATGATGGCGCGCACCCGGTCTCCCCGATTGGCCTCTGCCGCCTGGCAGGTGAGCACGTAAAGTTCGGCGCCCAGAGGCGGATTGGGATAGGGGATGCGCCCGGTCATGTCGGTAACCTTGCGGTTGGTCGTGCCTTGGGCGATCCAGCCCGCATCCTCGAGCGTCAGCATGCGCAGGCTCAGCCGTTCGCTCTCCAGCGGCCGTGTCCAGTCGGGTCTTGCGTTATCGGCATGCATGGCCGTCTCCGCACGCTGGCCGGGAAAGGGTCCGGCACAACGAAAAAGAGGAGCGGGATGATCCCGCTCCCCTTTCAGAGTTTTGCAGCTTTCGCCGCCCGGGATCACCTTTTCTTTAAAGAAGGGCGATCCGGCATGAAGCTTTCGGAAAAACCCTATTCGGCGGCGTCGCTAAGCGGGGCGACCGATACGTACATGCGGTCGTCCTTCTTGCGGCGGAATTCCACCTTGCCTTCGGTAAGGGCGAAAAGGGTGTGATCCTTGCCCATGCCGACATTGGCGCCGGGATAGTATTTCGTGCCGCGCTGGCGAATGATGATATTGCCCGGAATCACGGCCTGACCGCCGGCCTTCTTGACGCCAAGGCGCCGGCCTTCACTGTCGCGTCCGTTGCGGGATGAACCGCCTGCCTTCTTGTGAGCCATGGTTCGCTCTCCTCAGATATTGTCTGCTATCGAAACGGCGCGGGGGCTTAGCCCTTCGCCAGTTCCTTGGCTTGTTTCACCCACTCGCCGCTTTCCGCTTTCGCCTTTACGCCGGCGATTTCAGCGTCCAGCGCGTCCAGATCAGCAGCCTTCCAGGCGGCGACCTGCGCAAAGCTGGTCACGCCCGCCTCGTTCAGCTTCTTGGCATAGGCCGGGCCCACACCATTGAGCTGGGTCAGATCGTCATGGCTGGCAGCCTTGGCTTTCGGTGCGGCTTTGGCGGCGGCTTTTCAGCCTTCGCGGCAGCTTTGGGCGCAGCAGCCTTCGGAGCGGCCTTGGCAGGCGCGTCCTCAGATTTTGCCGCCGGCTTGGCTTTCGCCTTGGCAGCCGTTTTCGGCTTGGCGCCCGGCAGCACGATCTCGGAGATCGCTACGAACGCTTCCCACTGGCGGTGGCCTTTGGTGCGGCGATAGTTCTGGCGGCGGCGTTTCTTGAAGACGATGACCTTCTCGCCCTTGCGCACGTCCACCAGCTCACCGATCACCTGCGCGCCGTCTATCAGCGGGCTGCCCACGGTCACGCCGTTTTCACCGCCCAGCATGAGGACTTCGCCAAACACGACCTGATCGCCGGCTTCGCCGTCAATTTTTTCAACGACGAGGCGGTCGCCTTCGGCAACCTTGTACTGCTTCCCGCCGGTCTTGATTACCGCATACATCTCTCAATCACCTTTTCTACGGCCAGATCTCCCCAAGCCATTGGGAAGCCTTGCCCTTTTTCTTCGCCAGCTTCTTTGCAAGATGGCGTTGTCACAACAAAGCGCCCGCACTCATGGCCTGAGGCGGGCATCAGAGGCGCGCACTTACACGCAATAGGCGCCTTGAGTCAATCGTGGCGGGGCGTGCACGGGCCTTTGCAGGCAGTGCGAATGACCGCGCCGCACGACGTGGCCACCGCCGGTTTCATCTGCACATTACCCGCTTGCGGGGGGAGAGGCTTGCCGCTAGTTTCCGCCGCTTCGCGGAGAGGTGCCGGAGTGGTCGAACGGGGCGGTCTCGAAAACCGTTGTGCCTTTACGGGTACCGAGGGTTCGAATCCCTCCCTCTCCGCCAGATTTCCGCAAAAACCACACCCGCAAATAATTGATTGTAATCACAATTTATGGAAATTAACTTTTCCACTCGATTTGCATTGCTTCGATGTGCTACACATTTTGCTGCACAATTTGCGGGGCAGAGCGATGAATATCACCCGGCGTGGGAGCACGTTTTATCTCGTCCGGCGGGTACCGAGACGCTATCAGCGGGTCGAAAAGCGCGCCACGATCTGGATAAGCCTGCACACCGATTCTGAAAGCGAGGCGCAGCGCAAGGCTCCGGCCGCTTGGAGCCTGATGGAAGCTGCTTGGGAAGCGCGGCTTGCTGGAGACAGCGATGATGCCGAGCGCCGCTATGAGGCGGCCCGCGATCTCGCGGCCATGCGCGGCTTTCATTATCTGCCAGCGCAGAAGGTGGCAGCCTTGCCCCGTGAGGAACGCCTGCAACGCATGGAAGCTGTCCTGCGCGATGGCGAACCGGACCGGGTTGAAGCATCGGCCCTTCTTGGCGGCGTTGAACAGCCTGCCATCACGGTCAGCCGCGCGCTGGAACTGTTCTGGACGCTCGCGAGGGACCGCACTCTTGGAAAGAGTGAGGATCAGCTGCGCCGCTGGAAGAACCCGCGCATAAAGGCGGTCCGCAATTTTCTTCAGGTGGTGGGCGACAAGGCGATCAGCGAGATCACGCCCGATGATGTGCTCGAATTCCGCCAATGGTGGATCGACCGGATTGAAGCCGAAGGGCTGACCGCCAACAGCGCCAACAAGGATTTCACGCATCTGGCCGATATGCTGAAAACCGTGAACCGGATGAAGCGGCTGGGTCTGGTTCTGCCCTTTACCGATGTCGCCCTGAAAGAGGGCGAGAAACGCACGCGCCCGCCCTTCTCGGTGGGCTGGATCAGGACGCGGCTGATGGCTCCCGGTGCGCTGGATGGGCTGAACACCCAAGCGCGCTGCCTGGTGCTGGGCATGATCAATACCGGCTACCGGCCAAGCGAGGCGGCGGGGCTTTTAGCCGAGCATATCCGGCTCGATACCGATATTCCCCATATCTCGATCGAGCCGGCCGGGCGTCAGCTGAAAAACGCCACCAGCAAACGCGTCATTCCGCTGGCCGGGATTTCGCTGGAGGCGTTCCGGGCCTGTCCTGACGGATTTCCGGCTTATCGCGGCAAGGACAAGATCAGCGCGACCGTGAACAAATATCTGCGCGAGAATGGCCTTCTGGAAACGCCCGCACACAGTCTTTACGGCCTGCGTCACAGCTTCGAGGACCGCATGATCTCTGCGCACGTGGATGAGCGCGTGCGCCGTGATCTTTTCGGGCATGCCTATAACCGCGAACGCTATGGCAAGGGGGCTGATCTGAAGCATCTTCACAAGGTCGTTTCCAGTGTCGCCTTGTAGGCGCGCTCAAGCGCTTCCAGCTCCTCCAGATCCCGCTCAAAGGCGCGGAATATCGGCAGATAGACCGGATCCTCGCGCACCAGCTTTGCTGCCGCGATATGAGCGCGCCGCACACGGGCAAGTTCGCTCAAACCCTGCGCCGGTAAAGCCCCTCGCCCCTTCCCGGTCTGGCCGGAGTGTTGCGGCGCCGAACGGGCAGGCTTGGCCCCTGGCGGGGCGCAAGTGCGGTTCATATCCCGCCCTCCGGCCTGACCCTTTGTCCCGCAGGACGCACGCTAAATCCGGGAGGGATTTGAGGCCCAATGCCGATGCGTTCGGCGGGCATGCGCACATTGCTTCTGTCATGGCGTGCGACGGCAAATTCGCGGTTCGAACCAAGCGCGGTATTCAGCCGCGCCATGTTCACTGACATCCAGTTCTGCTGGTCGACCGGGTTGGCGTGCTGAGTGATCAGATAGAAGGCTGTGCCCATCGTAGTGATGACGCAGAGCACGGCCATAAGGCGCACGATCTGGAGCGACATGCGCGCCGTATGGATGAAGACCTGACCGCCGCGCAGCCATGAGGAATGGGCAGCATTGCTTCCAAGAGAGGTGTCGTGCCTTCTCATTATGCGCCCTCCCCGTCGATCCATTTTTCAGGATTGAGGGCGCTGATCGCGGTACACAATTCGAGCGGCGTGAGGACGTTATCGGCGCCCATTCTCACGGCCGCCTGGACCACATCTTTCTTGTGAGAATCGGGCCAGTTTTCGACCTGGGCGGCGATGAGTGCGAAGCTCAGCCAGCGCAAGGTTTTGAGCATTTCCCGGCGTTCGGATGCGCCCTTGAGATGCTCGCGAATAGCGGTTCGGATCAGCTCTGGCCGGGAATTGGCCAGCCCTGACTGAACGCCATAATCAAGCTGCTGAAGAAGATCCGCATCGATACGGAAGCGCACTCTGGGCGCGCTATCGAGGTCGGGGAGATTAGTCATATTGCCACCCTTACTGGTTATGTAAGGACAGCGGGACTTGAGACAGCTTCATTCAAGCATAGGGATAGCCGGGACGCAACTCGTCGAGCGGCAAGACACAGCCGCTGAGAGGGGGAGGGCCGCGTGCGGCCCTGGGGGAGGCCGGGACCGGCCCATGTGGGGGCCGCCAGCGGCCTAACCTAAGCCATTGAATTTACTGAAGTACAGAAAAACGTCCCATTCGGACCTTAAGGCGTTGTCGCCTTGGCCCTGAAGTCGCGTATCGCATATGTCCATGTAATAACAGTTCCTTTTCGTCTTGCGCAGCAAGACGGCACGGCGTGCATACTGTGTGATAAAAAACCAATGCGCTGATGCGCGGGCGGCGCAGCCGCCCGTACCGGCTAACAGTCGCAAAGGGGAACGGGGCCACATCGTCAGAACTGTTGTCGCGATATTGCCGGTGGCGAAGACTGGATCGGTACGCATGGCGACCAACCTCTCCGTCTGGACGGGAGAGGATCACACCCCTCATAGGGATGTGAACACGTCAGCGTTCTATCGGTGCGGATCGCGGCGGGCCGAAATGGGCGCTCATGTCGCGTGCGCGCGTTCACCCGGTGCCGCGAAAAAACCGCTCCGGGTAAGCGGAAGAAAACCGTCGCGCACCATGCCCAAAAACGAAGCCCAAACGGCCCACGAGCTGGCCCGAAAAACATCCCCGCCAAAGTGGATTTGCCGGAGAGAATGGACGCAAAAAACTAGTCCCCGGCGATCAGCGCACCTCACAGCGCCATACGGCCCTGCGCGTCGATACCGGTGGGCTTACGCCGCCACTTCCCGGGAAGGCGTTGGCAAGGCACAGCGGGTTCACAAAAGGCTGGGGATGGGATAGACTGAGGGAGTGGGGATTGAGCTTTCGCCCGACCCCCGTTTCTCTAGAACGCGATGAGAGAGACCCGGAGTCTAACTTGCCAGCTAGTCCGGGTCTTTTTCATTGGAAAAGACGCCGCCGGATTGGCGTCAATCCGGCCATCAGCGGCAGCGGCATACAAAACCAGTTCGCAGCATATCGCCGCCGTAAGGGACGTACGCTGAGCGCGCATCCCGGTGCGCTGGGGAACAGAATTTGATTGCGCTCTTAACGCCCTCACCTCCCCACATGCTTTGGAAGCAGGCTTAGGGTAGCATCGGCACGGATCCGATGACATGGTCTCGAAATGTGGGCAGATGCTGAAACCGATGTCGATTATCTGAACTACTCCGAAATTGCGGAGCTGGTCACCGAACTTATCACGGACCCCGATCTTCTACCCATCTCGCTGGGCGTTTTCGGCGGATGGGGTACAGGCAAATCCAGCACATTAAATCTAGTGGAGGCGCAGCTCGCAGCTGCCGACTCGCCCCCCATCATCGTCAAGTTCGATGCTTGGCTCTATCAAGATTTCGATGATGCCCGCGCGGCATTGATGTCAGTGATTGCTCGCTCGCTTTATGCGGCAGCACCAGAAACCCTAAAGGACAAGGCCGTAGGCCTCATTAAACGGGTCAACAAGCTCAGACTTCTGGGTTTGGCCGCAGAAGTTGGCGCGCTCGCCTTCGGCGCACCGGCCTTTGGCGTTGCGGCACGAGGCGTCGAGGCTCTGGGAGATGTCGCCAAAGGTAAAGCAGACGCCAAAGATATCGAAGCTATCCGCACCGCGGCCGAAGATGTACGGGAGCGTCTGACGGAGCTCGTCGGACCAAAGTCTGATCGGACACCGCCTGATGAAATTGATGCCTTCCGAAAGGAGTTCGGGGATCTATTGGGTGCCCTGGACCGTCAGCTAGTGGTCTTCATCGATAATCTAGACCGATGTCTACCCACCAACGCCATACATACACTGGAGGCGGTACGGCTATTTCTCTTCATTCCACGCACGGCCTTTGTCGTCGCGGCTGATGAAGATATGATCCGGCACGCGGTGGCCCAGCACTTCAGTAATCCAGCCAAGCGGCATGTCTCCGACTATCTGGACAAACTGATCCAGGTCCCAGTACGCGTTCCTCGGGTAGGGGTGCAGGAGGTCAGAGCCTACCTATTCATGCTCTATGCAAGCCGATCCAAGGTCGAACCAGAGAAACTAGAGAGCCTGCGGCAAGCTCTGATCGGCAACTTGCAACGAACTTGGCAATCCGACGAGCAAATAACAGTCGATTCTGCTCTGAGCAGGCTCAGCCGAAGTGGCGATGAGGAATTGCAGCAGGCATTCAGCATGGCCGACCGAATGGCGCCGTTGCTGGCAAAGGCTGCACGAGTATCAGGCAATCCGCGCATCGTTAAACGGCTCCTAAACGTAGTTCGGATGCGGTCCTCAATCGCGCGGCGGCGATCCATGCCGTTGGACGACGCCGTTATCGCAAAACTCGCTTTGTTCGAGCGATGCACGGACGAGGCCGCATCCCTAGCGCTTCATACGCTGATCAATCAGGCTGAGGGAGGCAAGCCAGATGCGCTACGCCGCATCGAACAAAACCAGCCGGTATCCGCGACCGATACGTTGCCGGAAGCTTGGACTAACCATCTACCGTTTATAAAAGATTGGGCGATCCTTGAGCCGCGCCTGTCGGGCGTCGACTTACGTCCGGCAGTTTACCTCGCGCGTGAGACCGTGCCCGTCCAGATCGCGACTTCTTCGGCATCTGCCGCGCTAATAGCGGCCGTCGACATTCTTTTGAAGGTTGCGACGATAGCATCACCTGCTGCAAAGGAGGCTTTGGACGCGGTCCCAGCCATAGAACATGTAGCTCTCATGGAAGCGGTCATTGCTGAGATGCGCAAGAATTCGGATTGGGCCAAGGCTCGATCCGACTTCCGCGGGGCGACCTTGATTGCATCTCGCTCACCAGAGGCGGGATTCCTTTTGGCGAGATTTATTCGTTCGCTACAATTGTCCCGGTTGCCACCTTGGATGTCGACGATGCTCAAAGATGCCGACTGGTGGAAAAATACCGCGAAGTAGGGAGTGAACATGGGGACATCTTCATCGAGAGGCGGGCGGTCAAGTGATCGACCATTGGTTCCAGCCCATGCCGACGCTAATCCCGATCAGCCATTGCCGCAGCCCGAAGGCCAGCGCTTTCGTGGATTCCGGACAGAGTTTGGTCGCGCAGTAGCAGGAGCGGGCCTGGGCTCGTTCAACTCCGCACTCGGAAAGTACGCACGGAACGCGACAGGCGGTGTCAGCGTTGGGCCCCGGCGCTTTGGACCAGCATATACCGCTGGTGGTACGTTGATCGACGTTCTGGGGCAGCTGGCGACAACCGGCACAGCTGAGATAAACGGGACCGATCTCTCAGCGTTACTGGGCCAGCCTCTCCAGCAATGCGCTGAAACCATTGCCGAGCTCCTCGCACCTGAAAACGCCGATAGAGACCTCATCCGAACGGCGATGCTCGCCGCGATTATCGAGGCTCTCCCTGATGTTGAGTTTTTTGAGCCGACCGCACTTTCGCCTGATCAAATCATTGCACTACTTGTGGAGTTTCACGCCCAAGTTCTCTTCCAAGAAATAACCAATGATGCAGGAGACGCGTGGAATAAGTCCGAAAGCCCGGAACGAACTATCGAAGCCGAGTCCGAGTTCCTTGATCTCATTCGGGCCGCAGTAGATCGTCACCTCGCGCCGGCTCTCGCGGATGGACTGGCACATGCCTCCCGGCTCGAGGTCGAGGCACTACAGCGCCGAGCCATGGACGATATCTGGACCGAGTGGTCTACCCAACAATGACTCGTATTATTTGTCATGTGGACGCAAACGCGATCCCACTGGTCGATGTCCCAGGCACTGTCTATGTCCATCTCTACGGGAGCCAGCCAGTTCGTGCTGGGACCGGCTCGATCGGGAACCAGGCAAGAGATGCTTTGATGCGCTTGGGTGCTGCGCCCCGCACTGCCGCCGTCGATCTGCTCTCTATCGCCTTAGCGGTCACCGCAGCTGACACCTTTATCAGACGCGCAGATGCGGACGATAGCTGGGCCCGAGATATTGAGCTTCATGTTCCATTGATCCGACCGCAGCAATGGAAGCCATTCACAAATGACCTCGAGCGCATGCTGGGGTTTCTTACCGGCGACATGTGGCGGCTCGAGCTGAAAGACGGCGGTCAACGAGCGCCTACTCGGCTTGATATCAAGGATCGGAGGGCCCAAGCGAACATATCAAAAGTCGATTTCGTCTCTCTGTTCTCCGGCGGGCTAGACAGCGGGATCGCAACACTGGCAGCGATGAGCGCCGGAGAGCGGCCCCTTCTCGTCAGTCATGCCTATCGCGGCGATGCGACCTACCAGGATGCAGTGGCAAAGCTTCTTCCCGCAAAGCCCGAGCGGCTTATCGTCAATGTCCACCCTCAGATTGACACGGAACACGAAGACAGCATGCGCGCCCGCAGCTTTATCTTTTTGGCGCTCGGCGTCTTAGCTGCCGATACCGTTAGCGAATTCAAAGGCAAAATGATCGACCTGCGTGTCCCTGAAAACGGGCTTATCGCGTTAAACCCGCCCCTTACGCGTCGCCGAATTGGCAGCCTCAGCACGCGCACGACGCACCCACATTATCTGTCGAAATTCCAGCAAATAATTAACAGAGTCGACCTCCGGGCGAACATCATCAATCCGTTCGAGGCCATGACGAAGGGCGAGATGGCCAAGAACATGGTAGCGGTTCCCGGATTCGAGTCCTTCGCTTCCGCGACCGTGTCCTGTGGAAAGTGGAAACGGAAAAAACAGCAATGTGGTCGATGCGTGCCTTGTCTGATCCGACGCTCATCTTTATACGCGGCGAATGTCGATGACAAAACCGAATACACCTTTCCAGATCTCCATGCCGTTCTGGCGGATGAGGAAAATAGGGATGACCTACTTTCCATGATGACCGCTATAACCCGGGCACAGAACAACAATCTATCGCGCTGGGTGGCGCAGAGCGGACCAATGCCGGAAGATATCGCCCGCCGCAACGTCCTAGAGGACGTGGTCCGACGAGGGTTGGCGGAGGTCGCAGCTTTCTTGCGAGATACAGGACTGAAAGTTTGATCGACTTCCATTGCCATCTCGATCTTTACCCTGACCCGGAACTTGCAGCGGAGGATGCAGGGCGAGCGCGAATTTTTGTGCTCTCGGTAACCACAACTCCAAGGGCATGGCGCAAAACCTCTGAACTTGCTCGCCCTTACCCCCGAATTCGCACTGCGCTAGGACTGCATCCGGAGCTCGCGCACGAGCGTTTCGAGGAGCTTCCATTGTTTGAGGCGCTAGCTCGCGAAACGCGGTATTTCGGTGAGATCGGACTGGACGGAAGCTCAAAGTACCGAAGTATGCAACATCGTCAGGTTCAAGTCTTTGAGACGATTCTGAAAACGGCGACCCAAGCAGGCGGACGCATCATGTCCATTCACAGTCGCAACGCAGCTGCGGAAGTTCTTCAGTCTCTCAAGAAGCACGGTGACGCTGGCATTCCGGTTCTACATTGGTTCAGCGGCACGTCATCCGAGTTGGAGACCGCTATCCGCCGAGGATGCTGGTTCAGCGTTGGTCCAGCAATGCTTCGCTCCAAAAAGGGGCGGGAACTGGCGTTGCGTATGCCCAAGCATCACGTGCTAACCGAAACCGATGGCCCCTTCGCCAGAGACAAGAGTCGCCCATTACAGCCGGTGGACTCCTGGGCTGCAGTTTCTGAACTCACTTCAATATGGCGCGTGACTGATGAGGTGGTGCAGGCTCAATTGGCGTCCAACCTACGCCGTTTGACGGCGCAGATTGCTGAGCCCTAACTTTCCTGTCTATGCTTTCTGTGCTGGTCCGTATGCCTTCTCCGAGATAAGTCCACGCTACTATAAGTTTAAAAACAAAAGCGAAACAATGAGGCCGACGGAGTCCCGTGAACCTGGACCATTGAATGGTAGAGTCCATTGAAAAGAGGGTGGATTATACGTGACCCAGCCCCGTGAATTCCGGCCATTGAATGGTAGAGTCCATCGAAAAGAGGATGGACCATGCGCAAGAGCCGTTATTCGGAGGAGCAGATCATCGGCATGCTCAGGGAGCACGATGCTGGTGTGAGCACGAAGGAGGTCTGCCGCAAGTACGGCATCTCCGACGCGACGTTTTACAAATACAAGGCGAAGTTCGGCGGCATGACAGTATCCGATGCCCAGCGCCTAAAGTCGCTGGAGCTGGAGAACAACCGGCTGAAGCGGCTTCTGGCCGATGCGATGCTGGACAATGCGGCCCTGAAGGACCTCGCCTCAAAAAACTTCTGACGCCCGACGTCAAGCGCCAGGCCGTGCACCACATGGTGACCAGGCACGGGCTGAGCGAGCGTCGGGCGTGTGCCCTTGCAGAACTTGATCGCTCCACGTTCCAGTATCAGAAGCGTTCTGGTGGTGATGACGCCTTGCGAGCTCGCTTGCGCGATCTGGCAGGCGAGCGCCGCCGGTTCGGCTATCGTCGGCTTGGCATCCTGCTGGAACGGGAGGGTCTTTATGCGAACCACAAGAAGGTCTACCGGCTCTACCGGGAAGAAGGGCTGGCGGTCCGTCGGCGGCGTGGCCGCAAGCGGTCGGTTGGAACCCGTCGCCCGATACTGTTGCCTGCGGCGGCGAACCATCGCTGGAGCCTCGACTTCGTCTCCGACGCTCTAATCGACGGGCGGCGCTTCCGGACGCTATGCGTGGTCGACGACTTCACGCGAGAGGCCTTAGCCGTCGTGGTCGATACCTCGCTGTCAGGCGTGCGCGTGGCCCGTGAGCTTGATCGTCTGATCGAGCGGCGAGGAAAGCCGCGCATGATCGTCAGCGACAATGGCACCGAACTGACCAGTCACGCGATCCTGCGATGGCAGAAGGACAGCGGTGTGGAGTGGCATTACATCGCACCCGGAAAGCCCACCCAGAACGCGTTCGTGGAAAGCTTCAATGGCCGGTTCAGGGACGAGTGCCTGAACGAACACCTGTTCTCCTCGCTCGGCGAAGCGCGCGACCTGATCGAGGCATGGAGGATCGACTACAACACCGAGAGACCGCACACCGCACTCGGCGGGCTCGCACCTTGTGTCTACGCCGAGCGAACACGTCACCCCCGGCCCGGTTCGCTTGAGCTACGCGCAAGCGCCGCTCACCGGGCCTTGACCAACCACATCAACCCAGAAAGAAAGGCGAACAGACTCTACTAACTCACGGCCCGGATCACGGGGCTGGGTCAATCTGCATGAGACGTGCAAGTCCCAGGAACTCGATCAGCTCCTGCTCGGCCGAGAGTCCGCGGTGCGACGCAATAAGCTGAACGCTCGCCCCGAAACTGGGCAACGAGAATTTTCTGGTTACCTCTTCGCCCCGTCCGGCCAAAATCCCAACCCGGTCAACTGCCCCGTCAGAATCAATCATGTGTAGCAATTCGTCTCTCACGCAACCCTTGAAGCTTATTTTGCATCTTATGCGAGCATATGACAGGAAAACACGCGACAGGTAAAGGGCTGCACCTTGGCCATCCCGTCATGCAAAGGGGCTTACGGAGTAGCGCTTGAGCGTCCATGCTGGCTGGGCAGGTTTCGCCGCGTCTGGTTTTAGGGGGGCAACCTGTCTTGAGGGGGTGGTGGTTTGCTCATCATTGCTGCCAGCCTGCTGCTGATTGCGGCCCTGCTTGCGCTTTCGATCATAGACGTCCGGCATTTGCGCCTGCCCGATATGTTGACGCTTCCACTGACCGGCGCCGGGCTGATAATGACTGTCCTGCTGGGCTGGCCGTTAACGGATCATCTCATTGGCGCCGTGGCAGGCTTCACGTTCTTTGCAGGGCTGACTTACACCTATCGGCTAGCGACTGGGCGGACGGTTCTGGGTTTAGGTGATGCCAAGTTGCTGGCCGCTGGCGGTGCGTGGTGCGGCTGGTTCATGCTCCCCTTGATTGTTGCTCTTGCGTCCCTGTCTGGCCTTGCCTTTGCCGCAGCCAGCACGGTCCTTACCCGCCGCCCGTTTTCTCGCCGCTCTCTGATTCCGTTTGGTCCGTTTCTGGCGGTGGGCATTTTTCTGACATGGCTGGTCCTGATCGGGGTCGAGGGTGATGTCGCAGGTTTCCGGCGCTTGCTTTTATATGGAGACTTGCAATGATTTCTGCTGCTTGGCGGAAAGTTGGCCCCAGGCATAAATTTTAATTTGACCTGTCCGTCAGGTTGCAAGACGCTTTGATGCATTCAGTTATGGGGGCGTGATTGATGATTTTTCCCTGCCTTTCACCTTTGGTGCTGGCTGTTTCTGTGGCTGTCTCGGCGCAGTCTGGCGGAACCACCACGGAAACCTACACCTATGACGCGCGTGGCCAGCTGGTCGATGTCCAGCGTAGCGGCGGCGTCAATCACGGCATCCGCACCGAATACACGTACGATGCCGCTCTCAACCGGATACGCAAGAAGGTGACCGGAGCCTAGCGGGCTCCGTTTTTTTTGTGCCTGGGCGCGCGGGCGTATGTCCGCTGGTTCAATTTCAGATTGGGTTTGTTTTCAGATTTAAAGCGGGGATTGCGGGAATGGGGCTGCTTGCTGCGGGATTTTTCACACGGACGTTTTCTACGTTTCGAGCGATGCCACGCCTGGCCAGTTTGATGGCTGCCATCGCCTCCTTCCTTTTTGCTGCAGAGGCTGTGCAGGCCCAGATCTTGCCGGAGGAGGGTCATGCCTTTCCGCTGGTCAACCCGGCCTTTGACGATAATGGCGTGGATATGGCCACCGGCCTGTTACAGGCCGCGATTCCGGTCATATCCATTGGCGACCCTGATGCCGGGGGGCTGAGCTATACGCAGATATTCACCGGCAATGACTGGCGTCACAGCCTGATGGGATCGGTCAGGGTGAGCGGCACGCAATACACGATCAGCCTGGGTGGCGGTGCCGAGATTTTCACCAAGTCGGGCAGTACTTTCACCCCGAACAGGCCGAGCGGCACGACGCTGACATATAGCAGCTCGACGGGGATCTATACCTACACGCTGAGTGACGGCACGGTGGTGGAGTACGACGAGGCCAATCTGGGTGATGCCAGCGGTGTCGCTCTCATCCAGGCCAATATCGTCTCGGTGACACGCCCCAATGGCAGCCGGATGGATTATCACTACCGCAGCGTCACGGTATTCGAGCAGATTGCCTCCTGGCCGGAACCGGTCATCATCCCTTACACGTATTTCCGCCTGCAGTCGGTGACGACCAATCGTGGCTATCAGTTGCACGTGCACTACCAGCGCGATTCCCATCCGGGCGGGAACCTCACTCAGACCATGCCGGAATGGTGGAATGCCACCGGGGTCACCCTGTTTAACCTGACGCAGGATTATTGTGAGCCGGCGGCGGCCTTTTCCTCATGCAGCTTTTCACAGACCTGGCCGGAGCTGACCTTCCAGAATGTCAGCTCCACCGAGCGTACCTATACCGATACGCTCGGCCGGGTGACGCGTATCACGCGCGCGGGCAACGGGAATGTCACCCGCATCCGCCACCCTGGCAGTACAAGCGACGATGTGATCATCAGCTATGCATCGGGCCGGGTCTCCTCGGTCAACCAGAACGGTCTCGTCACGAGTTACACCTATGCTGATGCTGGCGGCCAGCGCACCACGACGATGACGAGCCCTCTGGGGCATACGCAGGTGGTGGTGTCGAACCTCTCGACGGGTCTTCCGGTATCGAGCACGAACGGGACGGGCCATACGACGAGCTTTCTTCATGATAGCCATGGCCGGGTGACGCGGGTCACCTACCCGGAAGGCAATCAGGTACGCTACACCTATGACGCGCGCGGCAATGTCACCGAGGTGCGCCGCGTCGCCAAGCCGGGCACGGGCCTTCCCGATCTGGTGACGAGCGCGGGCTATCCGTCCTCCTGCTCCAACCCTGTGATCTGCAACCGGCCCTTATGGACCGAGGATGCGGCCGGCAACCGGACCGATTATACCTACAACACGGCCCATGGCGGGGTGCTGACAGTGACCGCGCCAGCGCCATCAGGTTCGGGCGCGCGTCCACAGACGCGTTATACCTACGCCTCGCTGTATGCGTTTTATAAGAACTCCACAGGCAATATCGCACAAGCGCCATCTCCTGTGTGGCACCTGACGCAGGTCTCCACCTGTTCCAGCGGCACCTCGCCCTCGTGTGTAGGCACGGCAAACGAGACGCGCACCACGATCAGCTATGGCTCGGCCGGGGTCGCCAATAACCGCCTGCCGGTCTCGACCACGGTGGCGGCAGGTAATGGCACGCCCTCATCGACCGTGACGCAGAGCTATAATGTGGTCGGCGATGTGGTCTGGAGCCAGCCAGCCGTGGGCGGGTCTGCGGCGCGGGTGCACTATCATTACGATGCGTTGCGCCGGCCTGTGGGGGTGATCGGGCCGGACCCTGATGGCGGCGGGCCTCTTTTACGCCGGGCTGCGCGTATCGGCTATACGACAGCCGGCCAGGAGGCGTTCGTCGAGCGCGGCACGGTGACGGGTACGGGTCTCTCGCATCTCAATGCTATGAGCGTGCTGGAGCGCCAGGAGACCGAGTATGATGCGCTTTACCGGCCTGTCATCGCCCGCCTGAAATCCGGCTCCACCACGCTGGCTCTCCAACAGGTGAGCTATGATGCTGACGGCCGTCTGCAATGCTCGGCGGTGCGCATGAACCCGGCCCAGTTCGCCTCGCCCCCGTCTGATGCGTGTGTGCCAGGCACGCCCGGCGCCCATGGCCCTGACCGGATCACCCACCGCACCTATACCGCCGCCAATCAGATCAGCATCGTGCGCAATGGCTATGGCACCTCCGAGGCGGGGATCGATGCGCGTTACAACTACCGGGCCAACGGGCATGTCGCCTATGTGCGCGACGGGGCGAGCAACCGCACCACCTATGTCCGCGACGGCCATGACCGGCTCTCCCAGATCCGCTACCCCCAGGAGACCGTGGGCGCCAATGCCAGCAACAACGCTGACCGCGAGCAGTTCACCTATGATGCGGCAGGCCGCCTTGTCACCCACCGGCGCCGCTCGGGCCACAACATCACCTACACCTATGATAATCTGAACCGGATCACGGCGAGGAACACCCCGTCCGGCCAGGCCAATGCCTCCTACACTTACGATCTTCTGGGCCGGGTGACGCAAGTCTCCCAGACCGGGGGGCACACGCTCTCCTATACCCATGATGCGCTGGGCCGGAACCTCACCGCTGTCACCCCGCAGGGGACGATTCTCTATCAATACGATGCGGCCGGACGCCGGACCCGGATGGACTGGCCGGACGGGCTCTATGTCACCTATAGCTATGACACGGTGGGGGCCCTCACCCATATCCGGGAGAACGGGGCCACATCCGGCATCGGGGTGCTGGCGGCCTACGCCTACGATAATCTCGGCCGGGTGACCTCCATCACGCGCGGGAATGGCGTGGTGACCGGGTTCGATTATGATGCAGCCGGGCGTCTGACCGAGCTCACCCAGGATATGGCCGGTACGGCGAACGACCAGACCCTCTCCTTCACCTGGAATGCGGCCGGCCAGATCGCCAGCCGCACCATGGCGAACGATATCTACGCCTTTACCGGCCACACCAACCAGGATGTCACCCTCACCGTCGATGGCCTCAACCGCTTCCTCTCCGGCGGGGGTGTCACCTATGATTACGATGATCGCGGCAACATGACGGCTGATGGCGTGCGCGCCTATGCCTATGACTTCGACAACCGGCTCACATCCGTCACCGGCGGCGGCACCGGAGACGTCTCCCTCACCTACGACCCGGCAGGCCGCCTCTATCAGACAGCCCAGGTGTCAGGCGCGACGACGCGCTTCCTCTATGATGGCGCGAACCTGATCGGGGAGTACAACGCCTCGAACGCCCTCCTCAGGCGCTACGTGCAGGGGCCGGGGCTGGATGCGCCTCTGGTGCGCTATGACGGCACCGGCACCAGTAACCGGCGCTGGCTCATCACAGACGAGCGCGGCTCGGTCGTCGCCGAGACCAACGCCTCGGGCGCGGCCGTCCAGATCAACACCTATGACGAGTACGGCATGCCGGGATCGGGCAACACGTCCCGGTTCGGCTATACAGGCCAGATGTGGATCGCCGAAATCGGCCTCTACCACTACCGCAACCGGGTCTATAACCCTAACCTGGGACGGTTCATGCAGACCGACCCCATCGGACAAGCAGGCGGCATAAACCTCTACGCATACGTCAGCAACGACCCCATAAACTACACAGACCCGTGGGGGCTGCAGAAGAACCCGATAGAGGTTATAAAAGTCACAGGAGAACGGTGGGGCGGCTGGGCCGGCTGGGCTGGCTTCGTGTCCTGGGGCGGCAGAAGTGATGGCGGCAACTTCTTCGGCGGCGCTGAGAATAACTGGGCACTGGGTGGTGGAGGACAAGACGGACAGGAGGGGGAGTGCGCCTCGGGCTCATCGGCATTTGTTGGACCTGTTCCAGCGCCTGCAAGAGCCGCCGCAGCTCGCCCCTCATTGGGTATGAGCTTAACCGGTGTAGCGCGGCTTTTTGCTCCACTTGCAATCTTGGAGATATTACAGCCGGGGGCACGAAATGATCCGCATATCCCTATCTATCGCGCTGTCAGCGGAGCAGAGCTTACAAACATATATTCGACAAATCCTGCGGCTTTCCGATCCACCCCCGGAATGATGGAGGGTAAAGAATTCTTCCTTAGCCTAGGCGGAGCTCAACAGTTCGCGAGCATTCCCGAAATGGGTGTAGAAGCAATCGTAATGACCCGCATTCGTCCCACGACGATGGCCCAGGGAGATCGCTTCGGACTTCCTTCGGGTGAATCTGCGGGAGCAACGGCAATATATTTCTCAGACGCAGCTCTTCCAGCTGTAAATCGGGATGCTGCGCAGAGTGGAATTCAGGTGGTTCAATCATGTCAGAGATAGATCGTGAAGAATGGCTCCAGTTATTTGTAAACGTCACAGTGAGTGTAAAATCCCTTAGTGAGATAGGCTGGGGGGAATGGTCTGGCCTTCAAGAGGGAGCACATATAGCCTTCTATGTAGATGGAATTCATTATGATTTTGCGGTAATCGAATGCAAAGAGCGGATACCACCAGGAGCGAGCGGTCCTGCTGTATTTTTAACACTAAGCGATGCATTGCTCGAGACCGGGGTGCAAATTGGTTCACTTGTTGAACTCCGACGGGGAAGTGTAGTTCTTGGACATGCACATATTGATGGCTTAGCGCGTGTATGGGTCGTAAGAGATCGAATGGCAGAGAAGGGATATCGTTTTTCCCGCGGCCCCATTCCTGTATAGTGCAGCTGCAGGCTGGCGCACGCGCATGGCCTGGCCGGACGGGCTCTATGTGACCTACAGCTATGATACGGCAGGCGCCCTCACCCACATAAGGGAAAACGGGGCCAGTTCGGGCATCGGCGTGCTGGCAAGCTATACTCACGATAATCTTGGCCGGGTGACCTCGCTGACGCGCGGCAATGGCGTGGTGACCGGGTTCGATTATGATGCGGCGAGCCGTCTGACCGAGCTCACCCAGGATCTGGCCGGTACGGCCAACGACCAGACGCTCGCCTTCACCTATAATGCCGCCGGCCAGATCGGGCTTCTTGCTTGATGCCCGTCCTCGGCGCTGACGCGCCTGCGGGCGAGGCCAGCCGCACCATGGCCAATGACATCTATGCCTTTACCGGGCACACCAACCAGGATGTCACCCTCACCGTCGATGGCCTCAACCGCTTCCTCTCCGGCGGGGGCGTCAGTTACGATTACGATGATCGCGGCAATATGACCGCTGATGGCGTGCGCGCCTATGCCTATGACTTCGACAACCGGCTCACATCCGTCACCGGCGGCGGCACCGGAGACGTCTCCCTCACCTACGATCCGGCAGGCCGCCTCTATCAGACAGCCCAGGTGTCAGGCGCGACGACGCGCTTCCTCTATGACGGGGCGAACCTGATCGGGGAGTATGACGCCTCCAACACCCTGCTGCGCCGCTACGTGCAGGGGCCGGGCCTCGATGCGCCGCTGGTGCGCTATGACGGCACCGGCACCAGTAACCGCCGCTGGCTGATCACCGACGAGCGCGGCTCGGTCGTCGCCGAAACGAACGCCTCGGGCGCGGCCGTCCAGATCAACACCTATGACGAGTACGGCATGCCGGGATCGGGCAACACGTCCCGGTTCGGCTATACAGGCCAGATGTGGATCGCCGAAATCGGCCTCTACCACTACCGCAACCGGGTCTATAACCCTAACCTGGGACGGTTCATGCAGACCGACCCCATCGGACAAGCAGGCGGCATAAACCTCTACGCATACGTCTCAAACGATCCGGTGAACTATACCGATCCGTGGGGGCTGAGCCGGGAATGTATCACCAGTTTCTCGGACAAGAATGGAAGCGGCCGCCTTTCCGTGCCTTGCGTGCGGGGAAGCGGCGGGCTGCGTGACGGTCCGAAATCAGGCATGCGTGCAGGCGGCACAGGGTTCTTTAGCGGACATGCAGAGCCACGAGACCCCCTCGTCCTCACACCCATCGCCCTACAAAACGCAGATGGACAGGAGGGGGAGTTGGAGTGCGGGCGCCATGCGCAAACCGGACAGCATTTCTCCCGTTTCGCTGGTGACGTGGTCGGAAGATCAGGGTCCACTGCTGGAGACTGGTTGCGGAGCATGATCCAAAGCGGAGCCGCTCGCACGCTATCAGATTTCAGTCAGAGCATTGGGCGGGAGCTGGTTTGGGCATACTATGTGGACGGTGGGAATGTCCTAATGGGGCCCGCAGTGGTGCAATTTGAGGGACGCGCTTTTATCTCTGCCGCTCGCAATGCATTACCCCCGGGCGCTATGGCAATAGGATACGGGCATACACATGGCTCAAATTTGAGAGCGAGTCCCATGGGTGGTGGCCCTTCCACGCAAGATATCAACTATCCGTTGCCCCATGTTCTCATTGATAATACTTTACAGACTTACTATCGAGACTCTTCCCAAGCGGGGAACCGACACGATTGGCGACCAGGTCCAAGGTTATCAGGCGGATTAAGGTGTAGAGGTGCAAATGAATAACGCTATTTATTGGATCGTATTGGCTCTGATTGCTGATGAACCTGCAATTCAACGGAACCTAGACAATTTTCGAGACATGCACCAATCCATGGCAACATTTGCCTATGAGGCGGGGCGCACGTCCTATATTTTTGGCCCTTTTGCGAATGATATATTTAATTGCGCTGAGCGCGCGCGCGAAATTTCACCGAACATTGGAGAGATTGTTAACTATGGGGTAAAAATAACTCAAAGAGCAAATACTATAACTTACGATTATAATCCACTTTATTATATAGAAGAGCTACATGGGCCATATGAATATGTACGAGCATTTAGTTGCACTAGATACACACATAATGATAGTTTAATTATTTATATGGATAATTGATTTATAAATCGTGACCCAGCCCCGTGAATTCCGGCCATTGAATGGTAGAGTCCATCGAAAAGAGGATGGACCATGCGCAAGAGCCGTTATTCGGAGGAGCAGATCATCGGCATGCTCAGGGAGCACGATGCTGGTGTGAGCACGAAGGAGGTCTGCCGCAAGTACGGCATCTCCGACGCGACGTTTTACAAATACAAGGCGAAGTTCGGCGGCATGACAGTATCCGATGCCCAGCGCCTAAAGTCGCTGGAGCTGGAGAACAACCGGCTGAAGCGGCTTCTGGCCGATGCGATGCTGGACAATGCGGCCCTGAAGGACCTCGCCTCAAAAAACTTCTGACGCCCGACGTCAAGCGCCAGGCCGTGCACCACATGGTGACCAGGCACGGGCTGAGCGAGCGTCGGGCGTGTGCCCTTGCAGAACTTGATCGCTCCACGTTCCAGTATCAGAAGCGTTCTGGTGGTGATGACGCCTTGCGAGCTCGCTTGCGCGATCTGGCAGGCGAGCGCCGCCGGTTCGGCTATCGTCGGCTTGGCATCCTGCTGGAACGGGAGGGTCTTTATGCGAACCACAAGAAGGTCTACCGGCTCTACCGGGAAGAAGGGCTGGCGGTCCGTCGGCGGCGTGGCCGCAAGCGGTCGGTTGGAACCCGTCGCCCGATACTGTTGCCTGCGGCGGCGAACCATCGCTGGAGCCTCGACTTCGTCTCCGACGCTCTAATCGACGGGCGGCGCTTCCGGACGCTATGCGTGGTCGACGACTTCACGCGAGAGGCCTTAGCCGTCGTGGTCGATACCTCGCTGTCAGGCGTGCGCGTGGCCCGTGAGCTTGATCGTCTGATCGAGCGGCGAGGAAAGCCGCGCATGATCGTCAGCGACAATGGCACCGAACTGACCAGTCACGCGATCCTGCGATGGCAGAAGGACAGCGGTGTGGAGTGGCATTACATCGCACCCGGAAAGCCCACCCAGAACGCGTTCGTGGAAAGCTTCAATGGCCGGTTCAGGGACGAGTGCCTGAACGAACACCTGTTCTCCTCGCTCGGCGAAGCGCGCGACCTGATCGAGGCATGGAGGATCGACTACAACACCGAGAGACCGCACACCGCACTCGGCGGGCTCGCACCTTGTGTCTACGCCGAGCGAACACGTCACCCCCGGCCCGGTTCGCTTGAGCTACGCGCAAGCGCCGCTCACCGGGCCTTGACCAACCACATCAACCCAGAAAGAAAGGCGAACAGACTCTACTAACTCACGGCCCGGATCACGGGGCTGGGTCACGGGCTCTCAGCCGACGAGGCAGAATGCCTCGCAGGGCATTTTACCTTGCTGTCCTCAAGCACCTCTGTTGATCCTGCTATTGCCGCTCATCCGGCCTTTCGGGGCCAGGCATCCGCCCCGGACTATCCGTCACACGCCGTACGCTGGACCTTCACCGCGAGCGAGCAACATGCCCCGCACGACGTGCGATCTGACCTGAGACCCTCGGGTCCCTCACTTATTTCGAGAGTCTGATCCTTTCATAGTGCATGGTTTGAGGGCTGGCGAGCGCGCCGGGAGCGATGTCCCCCGCGAGCTCTAGCGACCGGCGCGCTGCGGGCGTGAGCCCGCCCAGCGATGAGTGAGGCCGGTGATGGTTGTAGTCGTGGCGCCAGCGGGCCAGCACCCGGCGGGCATGGGCGAGGCTGTCGAAGACCTCCTCGTTGAGGCATTCGTCACGAAGCCTGCCATTGAAGCTCTCCACGAAGCCGTTCTGCTGGGGCTTGCCCGGCGCGATGTAGTGCCAGGCGATACCGGTCTGGTTCTGCCATTCCAGGACCGCCCGGCTGGTCAGTTCGGTCCCGTTGTCCGACACGATGGTGTCAGGCCTGCCGTATAGCCGGATGCAGCGCTCCAGCTCGCGCACGACCCTTGCGCCAGACAGCGACGTGTCCGCCACAAGGGCGAGACATTCACGCGTATAGTCGTCGATCACGCACAGCATGCGGAACCGGCGTCCGACGCCGAACACATCAGACACGAAGTCGAGGCTCCAGCGCTTTGAAGGCGCGTCCGGTGCCAGCATGGGTTCGCGTGTGCCGGTGGCACGCTTGCGGCCCCTGCGGCGCTTCACCGACAGGCCTTCCTCCTTGTAGAGACGCCGGAGCTTCTTCTGGTTCATCACGATCCCCTCACGCTCAAGCATCAGCCCGATACGCCGATAGCCGAACCGGCGGCGTACGGCCGCGATCTCGCGCATGCGCGAGCGCGCCTCCGGATTATCCGGGACGGCCTCACGCCTGACGGTCTTCGGATCGACGCTGACCAGTCGGCAGGCCCGGCGCTGGGAGATGTCGTAGGTCTCGATCACCCGTCGCGCCGCAGCCCGTTTTGCCTGGGGCGTCGTCAGCTCTTTCCCAGCAGGTCTTTCAGGATCGACACATCCAGCATGCTGTCGGCCAGAAGCTTCTTCAGCCGGGCATTCTCGGCCTCAAGTGTCTTCAGCTTGCGTGCGTCCGACACGTCCAGACCGCCGAACTTCGCCTTCCATTTGTAGAATGTTGCCGTGCTGACGCCGTGGCGTCGGCAGACATCCACCGTTGCCATGCCGCTCTCCTGCTCAGCCAGGATCGCGATGATCTGTTCCTCGGTGAACCTGCTCTTGCGCATAGTCTGCCTCCTTGTGACAGACTCTCCATTCAAATGCGGGACCAAACGGGTCTCAGGTCAGATCCACCATCCTGCTTACATCGGCGCCGGACACCCCAGTGCTGGTGTACGAGTGGCTGGACATTGCGTCTGCGGATAGGGGGCGGTGCTTTGGAGATTAGGCATTCCTCGACCGGCAGGGATCCATCGACCGTCACCATCACATCCTGGTTGGTATGGCCGATAAAGCCACAGATATCGTTGGTCATGGTGCGCATGTTAATCTTGCGGAATCCTGCTAATTCGCACCTGATCATCTCCAAAAAGCGAGAGTCCCTCCACGTTCGGAATTAGAGACACGCCGAGCTTATCCAATTCGGACGAAACCGGATCACGAAACCAAAATAACTTGATCAACTCAAATGCTTCGCGCTCTGTCATCAGCATTAGCTCATTTTTACTTTGTAGCGCAATGTTTCCTTCAACTCTTCGTGCAGAAAGAGCGGAGTTCGCTCCAACCCCAAAATAACTTAGCTCCACTTCATATTGCTGATCAGCAACAAACTTTTGGAATCCGATAAAAACTTCACTTAAAATAAATTCTTCTATATGCAAAATAGATCTTCCTTTGCTCACAATGCTGTCGCCATATATAAATATTTGACTAGAATATATGTGAATCTTGTCGTTCTCGTGCAAATGCACAGAGGCCGAGCTTAATGTTGTTTTCATTTTCATCGGGGTCAATTCCATCGGGGGTAACCAGGGTGCATAGTAACTACACTGAACCGTCCATTTCCCATTTCTCCCAAAACTAATGTCGCAGCATAAGTGCGCTCTCCGTAACTCTGTCCGATCGGGTAGGTAAAATGTGTCACCCAAATAGTTCGACCCCGAGACACCCATGGCCCGTAATATATAAAGCCAGAATTCTGATTATTGACGATCGCCGCCGCAAGCAAAGCAACAACGTGTTCGTCAGAGTTTGTCTGCAGTAGGGCAGGGTGAAATGTACTGATCGCAGTGCCACCATCTCCGTGCCTTTCTGTGATATGGCCCACATTGCCAGAAAACAAAACTATATGCTCAACGCCATGCTCTCTCAACATCGAGTTAATGGGTATTGATACTATAATTTCATTTTGCATCCATCCAATATCCCGCAGGAAGAACGATTGGTTGTGATGTGATGCAAGATTCTGGGAACTTCGCTGCCCGGGAACCGTGCATGTATCGTTGTTGAGCGGTCCGCTGCATTGGAAGGACGCTCCATGATTTTCGCCATTTCCGCCGCCTAACCAGCCTCGCCCTATTGAACCTGTTCCATAGAACTTATCGCATATGCCGATGCATTCGGTTCCAAGCCTTGAGCAGTCGAACCCCGCATCGCGGCTTATGTTCGACCCCGTGCACATTTTCGAGAGCCCCCAGGGATCGGTGTAATTGATCGGATCGTTGCTGACGTATGCGTAGAGGTTTATGCCGCCTGCTTGTCCGATGGGGTCGGTCTGCATGAACCGTCCCAGGTTAGGGTTATAGACCCGGTTGCGGTAGTGGTAGAGGCCGATTTCGGCGATCCACATCTGGCCTGTATAGCCGAACCGGGACGTGTTGCCCGATCCCGGCATGCCGTACTCGTCATAGGTGTTGATCTGGACGGCCGCGCCCGAGGCGTTGGTCTCGGCGACGACCGAGCCGCGCTCGTCTGTGATGAGCCAGCGCCGGTTACTGGTGCCGGTGCCGTCATAGCGCACCAGAGGCGCATCCAGCCCCGGCCCCTGCACGTAGCGCCTGAGGAGGGCGTTCGAGGCGTTGTACTCCCCGATCAGGTTCGCGCCATCGTAGAGGAAGCGCGTCGTCGCGCCCGAAACTTGCGCTGTCTGATAGAGCCGCCCGGCCGGATCGTAGGTGAGGGAGACGTCTCCGGTGCCGCCGCCGGTCACGGATGTGAGCCGGTTGTCGAAGTCATAGGCATAGGCGCGCACGCCATCAGCGGTCATATTGCCGCGATCATCGTAATCGTAGGTGACGCCCCCGCCGGAGAGGAAGCGGTTAAGGCCATCGACGGTGATGGTGACATCCTGGTTGGCATGGCCGGTAAAGGCGTAGATATCGTTCGCCATGGTGCGCGAGGCGATCTGGCCGGCGGCGTTATAGGTGAAGGCGAGGGTCTGGTCGTTCGCCGTGCCCGCGAGGTCCTGCGTCAGCTCGGAGAGGCGCCCGGCCGCATCATAATCGAACCCGGTCACCACGCCATTGCCGCGCGTCAGAGACGTGACCCGGCCAAGATTGTCGTAAGCGTAGGCCGCCAGCACCCCGATGCCGGATGTGGCCCCGTTCTCCCGGATATGGGTGAGGGCCCCCACCGTGTCATAGCTATAGGTGACATAGAGCCCGTCCGGCCAGTCCATCCGGGTCCGGGGGAGGCCGCGTGGTGGCTGCATTATATGGGAACTGGGCCCCGTGAAAAACGATAGCCTTTTTCGGTCGATCGATCACGCACGATCCATACTCGGGCGATGCTATTGATACGTGCATGGCCGAGAACCGCAGCCCCCCCTCTCAGTTCAATAACAGAGCCAATTTTTACACCAGTATCGAGTATTGCATCGCTTAACGTTAAAAAATCAGCTTCTCCTTGCTCGCCAGGCCTTACCGGGGCCACGCATTCATGCACTACAAAATCATAATGGATCCCATCGACATAGAAGGCCATGCGCATGCCTTCTTGAACTCCCAACCATTGAGTCCACCCGATGTCTTTCAACGTTCTCAGTTGCACATGGACATTCATGAGTAGTTTCAGTTGCTCGACCTTATTTATCTCTGACATGATTGAACCACCTGAATCCCGCTCTGTGCGGCATCGCGATTTAGGGCTGGTAGCGCCGCAGCGGGGAAGGATACCGCGGCTGCTCCCGCAGATTCGCCAGACGGCAAACCTAGGGCCTCGCCTTGGGCCATCGTTGTTGGACGAATGCGGGTCATGACGATTGCATCCGCACCGGAATCGACGTTGCTGGCGTATTGCTGGGCTCCGCCGAGGCTGAGAAAGAATTGTTTGGCCTCCAACATCCCAGGCGCGAGCTGGAAAGAGGCAGGCGTGGTTGAGTATATGTTGGTGAGTTCTGCTCCGCTGACAGCGCGATAGATAGGGATATGCGGATCATTTCGTGCCCCCGGCTGCAACATCTCCAAGATTGCAAGTGGAGCAAAAAGCCGCGCTACACCGGTTAAGCTCATACCCAATGAGGGGCGAGCTGCGGCGGCTCTTGCAGGCGCTGGAACAGGTCCAACAAATGCCGATGAGCCCGAGGCGCACTCCCCCTCCTGTCCGTCTTGTCCTCCACCACCCAGTGCCCAGTTATTCTCAGCGCCGCCGAAGAAGTTGCCGCCATCACTTCTGCCGCCCCAGGACACGAAGCCAGCCCAGCCGGCCCAGCCGCCCCACCGTTCTCCTGTGACTTTTATAACCTCTATCGGGTTCTTCTGCAGCCCCCACGGGTCTGTGTAGTTTATGGGGTCGTTGCTGACGTATGCGTAGAGGTTTATGCCGCCTGCTTGTCCGATGGGGTCGGTCTGCATGAACCGTCCCAGGTTAGGGTTATAGACCCGGTTGCGGTAGTGGTAGAGGCCGATTTCGGCGATCCACATCTGGCCTGTATAGCCGAACCGGGACGTGTTGCCCGATCCCGGCATGCCGTACTCGTCATAGGTGTTGATCTGGACGGCCGCGCCCGAGGCGTTCGTTTCGGCGACGACCGAGCCGCGCTCGTCGGTGATCAGCCAGCGGCGGTTACTGGTGCCGGTGCCGTCATAGCGCACCAGCGGCGCATCGAGGCCCGGCCCCTGCACGTAGCGGCGCAGCAGGGTGTTGGAGGCGTCATACTCCCCGATCAGGTTCGCCCCGTCATAGAGGAAGCGCGTCGTCGCGCCTGACACCTGGGCTGTCTGATAGAGGCGGCCTGCCGGATCGTAGGTGAGGGAGACGTCTCCGGTGCCGCCGCCGGTGACGGATGTGAGCCGGTTGTCGAAGTCATAGGCATAGGCGCGCACGCCATCAGCGGTCATATTGCCCCGGTCATCGTAATCGTAACTGACGCCCCCGCCGGAGAGGAAGCGGTTGAGCCCATCGACGGTGAGGGTGACATCCTGGTTGGCATGGCCGGTAAAGGCGTAGATATCGTTCGCCATGGTGCGGCTGGCGATCTGGCCGGCCGCATTCCAGGTGAAGGAGAGGGTCTGGTCGTTCGCCGTACCGGCCATATCCTGGGTGAGCTCGGTCAGACGGCTCGCCGCATCATAATCGAACCCGGTCACCACGCCATTCCCGCGCGTGATGGAGGTCACCCGGCCGAGATTGTCGTAGGCGTAGGCCGCCAGCACCCCGATGCCCGATGAGGCCCCGTTCTCCCGGATATGGGTCAGCGCCCCTGCCGTATCGTAGCTGTAGGTCACATAGAGCCCGTCCGGCCAGTCCATCCGGGTCCGGCGGCCTGCGGCGTCATATTGATAGCTGACCGTGCCTTGCGGGGTGACAGCGGTGAGGTTCCGGCCCAGCGCATCATGGGTATAGGAGAGCGTGTGCCCCCCGGTCTGGGAGATTTGCGTCACCCGGCCCAGAAGATCGTAAGTGTAGGAGGCATTGGCCTGGCCGGACGGGGTGTTCCTCGCCGTGATCCGGTTCAGATTATCATAGGTGTAGGTGATGTTGTGGCCCGAGCGGCGCCGGTGGGTGACAAGGCGGCCTGCCGCATCATAGGTGAACTGCTCGCGGTCAGCGCTGTTGCTGGCATTGGCGCCCACGGTCTCGACCGGATAACGGATCTGGGAGAGCCGGTCATGGCCGTCGCGCACATAGGTGGTGCGGTTGTTGGCTCCGTCGCGCACATAGGCGACATGCCCGTTGGCCCGATAGTTGTAACGCGCATCGATCCCCGCCTCGGAGGTGCCATAGCCATTGCGCACGATGCTGATCTGGTTGGCGGCGGTATAGGTGCGGTGGGTGATCCGGTCAGGGCCGTGGGCGCCGGGCGTGCCTGGCACACACGCATCAGACGGGGGCGAGGCGAACTGGGCCGGGTTCATGCGCAGCGCCGAGCATTGCAGACGGCCGTCAGCATCATAGCTCACCTGTTGGAGAGCCAGCGTGGTGGAGCCGGATTTCAGGCGGGCGATGACAGGCCGGTAAAGCGCATCATACTCGGTCTCCTGGCGCTCCAGCACGCTCATGGCATTGAGATGCGAGAGACCCGTACCCGTCACCGTGCCGCGCTCGACGAACGCCTCCTGGCCCGCTGTCGTATAGCCGATGCGCGCAGCCCGGCGTAAAAGAGGCCCGCCGCCATCAGGGTCCGGCCCGATCACCCCCACAGGCCGGCGCAAGCCATCGTAATGATAATAGGTGCGCGCCGCAGACCCGCCCACGGCTGGCTGGCTCCAGACCACATCGCCGACGGCATCGTGCGCCCATCGCTCGACCGAGGCCAGAGAGCCATCCCCCGCTGCAGTGTGTGTGGAGATAGGCAGGCGGTTATTGGCCACCCCTGTCTGACCGTACCCGATCGTGGTGCGCGTCTCGTTTGCCGTGCCTACACACGAGGGCGAGGTGCCGCTGGAACAGGTGGAGACCTGCGTCAGGTGCCACACAGGAGATGGCGCTTGTGCGATATTGCCTGTGGAGTTCTTATAAAACGCATACAGCGAGGCGTAGGTATAACGCGTCTGTGGACGCGCGCCCGAACCTGATGGCGCTGGCGCGGTCACTGTCAGCACCCCGCCATGACTGGTGTTGTAGGTATAGTCGGTCCGGTTGCCGGCCGCATCCTCGGTCCATAAGGGCCGGTTGCAGATCACAGGGTTGGAACACGAGGACGGATAGCCCGCGCTCGTCACCAGATCGGGAAGGCCCGTGCCCGGCTTGGCGACGCGGCGCACCTCGGTGACATTGCCGCGCGCGTCATAGGTGTAGCGTACCTGATTGCCTTCCGGGTAGGTGACCCGCGTCACCCGGCCATGGCCATCATGAAGAAAGCTCGTCGTATGGCCCGTCCCGTTCGTGCTCGAGACCGGAAGACCCGTCGAGAGGTTCGACACCACCACCTGCGTATGCCCCAGAGGGCTCGTCATCGTCGTGGTGCGCTGGCCGCCAGCATCAGCATAGGTGTAACTCGTGACGAGACCGTTCTGGTTGACCGAGGAGACCCGGCCCGATGCATAGCTGATGATCACATCGTCGCTTGTACTGCCAGGGTGGCGGATGCGGGTGACATTCCCGTTGCCCGCGCGCGTGATGCGCGTCACCCGGCCGAGCGTATCGGTATAGGTACGCTCGGTGGAGCTGACATTCTGGAATGTCAGCTCCGGCCAGGTCTGTGAAAAGCTGCATGAGGAAAAGGCCGCCGTCGGCTCACAATAATCCTGCGTCAGGTTAAACAGGGTGACCCCGGTGGCATTCCACCATTCCGGCATGGTCTGAGTGAGGTTCCCGCCCGGATGGGAATCGCGCTGGTAGTGCACGTGCAACTGATAGCCACGATTGGTCGTCACCGACTGCAGGCGGAAATACGTGTAAGGGATGATGACCGGTTCCGGCCAGGAGGCAATCTGCTCGAATACCGTGACGCTGCGGTAGTGATAATCCATCCGGCTGCCATTGGGGCGTGTCACCGAGACGATATTGGCCTGGATGAGA